>CAUZDT010000082.1:0-2819 GCA_963578705.1 Candidatus Thalassarchaeaceae archaeon | reverse complement strand
TCGCGGCAGGACGCCGACGCCCGGCGCGACGAACTAGCGGAGCTCAAGGCAACCATCGCCGACCTGCAGGACGTGCTGGAACGGACCGAACGGGTGAGCGAAATCATCCGCGCCGAACTGCTCGAGCTGAAAGAGAAATATGGCGACGAGCGGCGCACCGAGATTTCCGACTGGGAAGGTGACATCGATACCGAGGACCTTATACCGCGCTCACAGGTAGTCGTGATGCGGACGCAGGAGGGCTACATCAAGCGCGTCGAGCTCGACGAATACCGCGCGCAGCGGCGCGGCGGCAAGGGGCGCATCGGCATCAAGGCCAAGGAGGGCGATACGCCGGTCGAAATCTACTCGCTCGGCTCGCACGACCATGTCCTGTTCTTCACCAGCAACGGCTCGATGTATTTCCTGAAGGCGTGGCAGGTTCCCGACGTCTCGCGCTACGCCAAGGGCACCCCGCTGGTGCAGCTGCTCGAGAAGCTGGACGAGAAGCGGCACGAATTCGACGAGAAAGTGCTGCGGATGCTGCCGGTCGCCAACCTGGAAGCCGAAGGCCACTTTTTGGTGCTGGCGACGCGCAACGGCATCGTCAAGCGCACGCGGCTCGAGGAATTCACCCAGCGCATCGCGCGCGGCTGGAAGGTCGACCAGGGCTTCCGTGCCATCACGCTCAAGGAGGGTGACGAGCTGATTGACGTCGCCATCTCGGACGGCTCGAGCCAGGTGATGTTCGCTACCCGCAACGGGATGGCCAACCGCGCCAGCGAAAGCGAAATCCGCGTCGTCGGCCGCGGGGGGCAAGGGGTCATCGGCATCCGGCTCAAGGAGGGCGATTCAGTCATTAGCATGGCGCTGGTCGACGATGAAGGGACACTGCTGACGATTACCGAACTGGGCTATGGCAAGCGCGCCAGCGTCGCCAACTACCGGCTCACGAAGCGCGGCGCCCGCGGCGTCCTGAACCTGAAGCCGGACAAGAAAAGCGGCGCCGTCATCGCCTGCCTGCCAGTGGGCGACGCGCAGCAGCTACTGGCGACGACCAGCAGCGGCAAGGTGATTCGCACCGAAATAGACTCAATCCGCGAAATCAAACGTATCGGCCGCGGCGTCAAGGTGATGGCGCTCGAGAAGGGCGAAAAGGTAGTCGCGGTGGCGCTGCACACCGAGGTCGAGAGCGACGGCGACGAGCCGGCCGCCGCGGACGAGCAGGCAACGCCGGCCGGGCTCTGCCCCGAGTGTCGCTCGGGCCGCCTGAAACCGGACGGAGACAAGCTGATTTGCGGCACCTGCGGGCTGATTATCGATGCCTGAAAAACCGGTTCGCGACTTCACCGCCAGCCCCGAAACGACGCTGGCCGAGCTGCTCGAGCGGTTCGGCGCGGCGGGCGGCTTCACCGCCGCCAAACTGGCGACCGCCGCTGGCATCATGCGCCGCATGCGCGATGCCGACTGCACGGTCTTCCTGAGCTTCCCGGCTGACATCATGGCGACCGGGACGCGCGGTGTGCTGCGGCAGCTGGTCGCCGACGGCTTCGCAGACGTGGTCGTGACCACCTGCGGGACGCTCGACCACGACATCGCGCGGACGCTCGCCGACTATTATCACGGCGACTTCGCGCTGGATGACGCCGCGCTCCGCGAGCGCGGCGTCAACCGGCTCGGGAACGTGCTGGTGCCCGACAATTCCTATGGGATTCCCATCGAGAAATGGATGCAACCATTTCTCAACGACCTGTATAAAAAACAATCGCGCTGGACGCCGTGGGAAATCTGGCGTGAGCTGGGGCTGCGTCTCGCGCGTGAAGAGCGCGGCGACGAGTCACTTCTGACAGTGTGCGCGGCGCGCAACGTGCCAGTCTTCATCCCCGGCTTCAGCGATGGTGCGGTCGGCTCGCAGCTGTGGCAGTTCTGGCAGTCGCACCGCGACTTCACTCCCGACACACTGGCGGACGAACACGCGCTTTCAGACATCGTCCACGACGCGCCCGCCACGGGCGCGCTGATGATTGGCGGCGGCATCTCGAAGCACCACGTCATCTGGTGGAACCAGTTTCGCGACGGGCTCGACTACGCCGTGCAGGTTACCACCGCCCCCGAGTGGGACGGCTCGCTCTCCGGCGCGCGCGTCCGCGAGGCGGTCTCGTGGGGCAAGGTGAAAGCGGAGGCGTGCCGCGTCACGGTCGAGGGCGACGCGACGGTGCTGCTGCCTCTGCTGGCAGGGGCGCTATCCGTGCGCCCCGCAGGATAGTGGGGCGCATGGCGCTGCTGCCGCTATTGGCTGGGGCGCTAGGCTAAAGCCATGGCGCGTTCGGTGGGCATGGCGCGCGCCATCGTCCGCGGGGTTCCCGACTCCTTTGAGCAGGCGACCGCGCGCTACTTCGGTAGCGGGCCAACCGACATAGCGGAAGCGCGACGGCAGCACGCCGCCTACGTTGCAGCGCTGTGTGACTTCGGCGTCGGTGTCACCGAACTGGCGGCTGACGACGCATACCCCGACTGCATCTTTGTCGAGGACCATGCGGTGGTCCACGACGGTCGCGCGCTGCTGACCCATTCGGGGCACGCGGAACGCCGCGGCGAGCAGCCGCCGGTCGCCGCGGCGCTGGGTGCAGCGCTGGAACTGGTGCAGATGGAACCGCCCGCTATGCTCGACGGCGGCGACGTGCTGCGAGTCGGCGACTGCTACCTTGTCGGGATTTCGACCCGTACCAACCCGGCCGGCGCGCGGGCGCTGCGCGATTTTGTCGCGCCGCTGCCAGTGCACGAGGTGACGATTCCCGACGACCAGCTGCACCTGAAGTCCATCTGCACGTCGCCTAGCG
>CAUZDT010000081.1:0-2822 GCA_963578705.1 Candidatus Thalassarchaeaceae archaeon | reverse complement strand
AAGAACATGCTGCGGCAACGCCCCCCATGCATCGGCGTGCGCGATTCCGCTCCAGAGCGCCAGCGGCGCCATCACGAAGGCGCTAGCGCCCATCACCAACGCCGTGAGCCCCATCGCGCCGTGGCGGTCGACCGCCTGGCGGGAGAACACCAGGAAGAGCGCGAACGAAGTGGCATTGATGAACACCAGCAAATCTCCGACGAAGTAGGCGCCCGAAAGGTGGAAGCGGTCCGCTTCGAGCAGCACCAGTGTGCCGCCAAACGCCAGCGCGAGCGCTGCTTGCTGGGCGCGGCTGGCGCGCTCATAACCGAGCGCGACGGCGAAGGTGAGCGTCAGCACCGGGACCATGCACATGATGAGCGCGCCGTGCGCCGGTGTAGTGCGCTCCATGCCCATCGCAAAGAATACCATGTTGACAACCACGCCGAGCGCCGCCAGCAGCGCTATCTGTCGCCATTCGGCGCCGACCGGCCAGCGCACGATGCGGTGGCGATGCAGCAGCACCAGGATTGTGCCGGCAACGCTGATGCGCACCGCCGCCCACTCGACCGGGTTGATGCGCTCCACCACCAGCTGCGTCGTCAGGTAGTGCAGCCCGAACAGCAGCTGCACCAGCAATAATGCGCCGTAGACGCGCCAGAGCGAAGCCATCGGGCGGCGATGGTGGCGGGGTTATGAAGGGGGCCGGCGAGGCTAATATATCGGCGACGCTCAGCGCCGTGGATCGCAAGGCGCTCAAGCAGGCCATCGCCGACTTCCTGAAGGCGACCGGAGTCCCGCCGGAGGAGCACCACGCCGAGACGCCGGCGCTGGTCGCTGAGGCGTGGGAGCAGGAGCTGCTCGCCGGCTACACGCAGTCGCCCAAGGATGCTCTGGGCGAGCCTATTGGCTCTGCAGAAGAGGGACTGGTGCTGCTGAAGGGCGTCGAATTCCACTCGATGTGCGCGCACCATCTGCTGCCGTTCCGCGGTACGGCGCACGTCGGCTACCTGCCCGGCCCGAGCGGGATAGTTGGTATCGGTGCACTGGCACGGCTGGTGGAATGCTTCGCGCGTCGACTACAGACGCAGGAGCGGCTGACATCACAGATTGCCGACGCGCTCGAGGAGTATCTGGTCCCGGTGGGGGTTGGTATCGTCATCGAGGCGGACCACGCCTGCATGCAGGCGCGCGGCCCACGGTCGCCGGCGACGACCATCACGTCGCAGTTCCGCGGCGAGCTGCAGGCGCGCAGCGGCGAGTTCCTGGCACTGGCGGGGGTCGGCGATGGGGGCTGAAACCGCCATATTCGCCGCCGGCTGCTTCTGGGGCGTCGAGGCGCACTTTGCCGCGCTGGCGGGCGTCGCGGCGACCGAGGTCGGCTACAGCGGCGGGGAGACGCGCCAGCCGACCTACCAGCAGGTCTGCAGCGGCGCGACCGGCCACGCCGAGGTGGTGCGGGTCGAATTCGACCCTGGAGCCATTGGCTACGGCGAGCTGCTCGCCGCCTTCTGGGAGTGCCACGACCCGACACAACTCAACCGGCAGGGGCCCGATTCCGGGACGCAATACCGCTCGGCCATCTTCTGCCACGGCGAGGAGCAGCTCGCCGCCGCGAGTGCGTCGCTCGCGGCGGCGCAGCCGCGCTTCGGCGGGGGAATCGTCACGCTGGTCGAGCCGGCGCAGGAATTCTGGCGTGCCGAGGATTATCACCAGAACTATTTCCAGAAGAATCCTAACGCCGCCTGCCACATCTGAGGCTGCAAAACACTATTCATAGGCTCCCACTGGGACCGACGCATGAGTGGTCATCCGGCCAACGAACCGATACTGGACTACGCCCCCGGCAGCCCGGAGCGCGCTGCGCTGCAGGCGGAGCTGGAGCGACAGCTGGCGACGGTGGTCGAGGTGCCGTGCATCATCGACGGCGAAGCGGTCTTCACGGGGAATACCGTCGCGCAGGTTGTCCCGCACGACCACGGCCACGTGCTGGCGCGGGTGCACCTTGCGGGCAGGGCGGAAATCGAACGCGCCTGCACGGCGGCGGTCGCGGCGCAGGGGGACTGGATTGCGCTCGGGCTCGAGGCGCGTGCAGCGATTTTCGAGCGCTGCGCCGACCTGCTCGCGGGCGACTGGCGCTACCGCGTCAACGCCGCGACGATGCTGAACCAGTCGAAAACGGTGTTCCAGGCCGAAGTTGACGCAGCGTGCGAGCTCATCGATTTCTGGCGCTTCAACGCCCACTACGCGCGCGAATTCCACGACCAGCTCCAGCCGCTCGTTTCCCCGGAGGGGGTCGAGAACAGCACCGAAATCCGCCCGCTGGAAGGCTTCGTGCTGGCAATCACGCCGTTCAACTTCACCAGCATTGCCGGAAACCTGCCGAGCGCGCCAGCACTCGTGGGCTGCACCGCAATCTGGAAGCCGAGCCGCAACTGCTACTACTCCAACTACGTCCTGATGCAGCTGATGCTCGAGGCGGGGCTGCCGCCCGGCGTCATCAATTTCTTGCCGGGGTCAGGAGCCGAAATCTCCGACGTGGCGCTCGCGAATCCCGACTTCGCGGGGCTGCACTTCACCGGCTCGACGCCCACGTTCCAGGGCTTGTGGCAGCGTATCGCCGATGCGCTGCCAGGATTGCGCAGCTACCCCCGCATCGTCGGCGAGACCGGCGGCAAGGATTTTGTTGTGGCGCACCCCGAGTGCGACGAGCGGGGGCTGCTCGTGGCGCTGCTACGGGGTGCGTTCGAATACCAGGGGCAGAAGTGCAGCGCGGCGAGCCGCGCCTACATCCCGAAGTCGGTCTGGGACCGCATGGGCAACGCGCTGTGCGCTGAGGTCGC
>CAUZDT010000080.1:0-2832 GCA_963578705.1 Candidatus Thalassarchaeaceae archaeon | reverse complement strand
ACATCGGCCGGCGCGAGTCGCTGGTGCGCAATCTGCTCCGCCTGCCCGCAATTGCCCGGTCGGGTGGTGCCCATGTGGCCGTAGCGCGGCGCGAATCCGCGCTCGAGCAGCCAGCTGCCGTAGCGGATGCCGAGCCCGGTGCGCCGGTTGAGGCTCTCGACGACCAGTATAAAAGGAGCCTTGCCAAGTCTGGCGAGCATCTTTTCGTCAACGACGTTGAGCGTGGGCTTGTTCACCAGCCCCACCGAAATTCCCTCGGTGCGCAGCGTTTCGACGACGTGTAGGCAGCGGTGGAGCATGTCTCCGTAGCTCACAATCCAGCCGTCGTCACCCCCACGCACGATTTCGTCGCGCCCCGGCTCGAACTCGTAGCCGTCACCGTGGAGCGGCGCGCCCGCTGTGTCGAGGATTTCCGGCAGCTTCGAGCGGTTGGAGAAGATGAAGCGCAGCCCCCGCCCGGCGAAGACGCGCCGCACGACGGCGTCCATCTGGTGGACGTCGGCCGGAAAATAAAGCGCGGTCGGCGTGCCGGCTTCGACGTAGTTGTCGGCGAAGAAATTATTGAGCCCGAAGTGGCATGTATTGTCCGACATGGCGTCAACCCCGGCGTGCGAGAAGTGGCAGAGCAGGTCGACCTCGTTTAGCCGCGACATTGTGATTTCGGAAATCACCATTTCGAGGAACGCCGAGAAAGTCGCGAAGACCCCCTGGCAGTCCGGCTGCGAGCCGAAGCCAGCGGCGGCGAGGAAATTGCCGCGCTCCTGCACCCCGCCGCTAGTGAAGCACTCGGGGAACTGCTCACGAACCACCGTCAGGCCCACCGACCCCTCGAGGTCGGAGTCGAAGGCGCGGACGCGCTGCCGTTCGTCGGGCGAGAGCCCCGCCAGTACGCCCGCCAGCGAAGCGCCAAATTGCTTGCGGCACGCGTCAGCCGTGCCGCTGCCGAGCAGCTCCGCCGGGGGCGCTGCCGCCCCGCCTTCGATTTCGTCTAGCACGGCGCGCGCGCGGTCATGACCGCGCGAAGCCAGATACTCGCGCGCCGCGTCGAGCGTAATCACGTCGTGCAGCTGCGGCGTCCCCTCGAGATGTGGGATTCCCGGCCCCATGGCCCGGCGGCAGAGCACTGCCGCCGGGCCATCGTGGCGCAGCGCGGCGACAATCGCGGCCAGCAGCGCCTGCGTATCCTCGCCGTCGGCCGGGAAGACGGCGAAGCCGTGGCCGCTGAGGGTGCGCTCGAGGTTGAACCCCGGCAGGTAGCGGTCGGGGTAGCCCGCAATCGTGACGTTGTTGTCGTCGATAATCCACTTGACATTCAGGCCGTTGGCAACCGCCAGCCGCGCCGCCTCGGCGTTGTTGCCCTCCATCTGCGAGCCGTCGGAGCCGAACATCACCACCGCCTCTCCCGGGCAGGCGAGCGCGACGCCGTTGACGTGCCCCGCGGCGTGGCCGAGTCGCCCGCTCGAGAAGTCAATGCAGTCGAGCAGTTCCTTCTCGGGATGGCCGGCAAGGCCGGAGCCGTATTCGCGGTAGTGCAGCAGCTGTTCCGGCGGCAGCCGGCCCCGCAGCGCGCCGCGTGCATACTGCAACGCGGCGCGGTGGCCAGCCTCGTCGAAGAATTCCGGATGGATGGCGACTCCGCCGTCGCGCAGCGCGTCGACAATCACCACCTCGGGAGCGATGTCGTACGGCCCCCCGGTGTGGCCGCCGAGGCCACGCGCGCGAGCGATTGCGGTCAGCGTGATGATGGTGTCGCGCAGCAGCGTAATGTCGCTTTCCAGCTGCGCCAGCCCGGCACGGTCAATCTCCGGTTTCAGGGGGAGTTTCAGCCGCGAAAAGCTGCTGAGGTCGAGGGGAAAAGCCATGCCCACCGGGGCAGTTTGAGGGCCGGCTTAAACGTAACCCTCAGAGGTTGGGTTTGAGCCTCAGGATTTCGGAGTTGCCACCTTCTGTGATGGTCACCGCCGAAACCGGGAAAGGCTTTCCGCACGCGGCACCGAGGTCAGAGTTAGTTCCGTCAAACTGGTAAACGTCCGTTTCAGCCTCGAGGACGGTCTCGCGTACCCCAGACGGGCAGTTGCTCGCCAGTATCACCAGCCGCGCCTCGCCGCTGGCGACCGCCTCGCGGCACTGGTTGGCGCCAAGGTCAACCTCGCCGGTGGCGATGGCCTTGCGCAGCGCCTTGTTGAGATCCATCAAGCCCCCTTACCGGGCTTGTAGATGACGCTCACCGCGCCGGTGCCGAGGTGGACCGGCTGGCCGACGATGATATTTTCGGCAACGCCGGTCAGGACGTCCGACTCCCCGGAGAGGCCAGCCAGCAGCAGGTGGGTTGAGGTAATCTCGAACGCGGCCCGGGCGAGGACAGAGGTCTTCGCGCCAGAAATCCCGTGTCGGCCAATCGCCTTGACGCGGCCGGTGTTGGTCATCACGTCGGCGACCAGCAGGTTGTGGCGCACGTCGACCGAGAGTCCTTGCTCGTTCAGCGTCTGGTTCAGTTCGTAGGTGATGGAGTTGCGTGCCGCCTCGATTCCGAGCACTCCGGCAATTTCGTGGACCGAATTGCTGCTAGTGCGGGTCGGGTCGACTTCCGGCATCGCCAGGACCGCTTTCAGGTCGGAGCCTTCGGTGAAGATGACGTATTCGTCCTTGTCCTTGCGCACGATAGCGCGTGTGATGGAGGCGACGCCAGCTACCTTGAGCCGACGCACCTTGTCCTCTAGGATGTAGAGTTTCTTGAACGACGGCTCTTTCTCGGTCATGACAATTTCGCCCCCCTCGATAGTCATCAGGCAGCGCAGTCGCCCCTGTTTCTTGATGCGCGCCGCCAGCAGT
>CAUZDT010000079.1:0-2860 GCA_963578705.1 Candidatus Thalassarchaeaceae archaeon | reverse complement strand
GACTGAGGTGGCGTAGAGCGCGGTCGGGACGTGTCCGTTGGTCGGGGCGAGGAAGCTGATGGCGTAGCTCGTTTCGCTACTTGTGACGCCGGGGTGATTTACTTCGTCGGTGAAATCGTAGGGCGACTGGCCGTTGTGCCAGAAGCCGGGGTCCGGGTCGTAGCTGGCGGAGGTGCGCCATTGCGCGCCGGTATACTCGTCGAAGGCGGCGGCGCGCCAGTAGCGCGGGTTGTAGACCGGGTCGACGACGAAAATCGGCGCCGCTAGATTCTGCTCGTTCATGCCGTAAAATCCGTCGACCGGTGCCGAGTCGCCGATGCCGTTCGGCGTCAGCATCTGCTCTAGGCAGTCGGTGATACCGTCGCCATTGCTGTCGTGCTTGCGGTCCGCCTCATCGATAAACCCGTCTCCGTTGAAATCCTGATTGCACTCCATAGAGTCGAGGATGCCGTCGCCGTCCATATCGTCGTCGAGGTAATTGGGAATTCCGTCGCCGTCCAGGTCGCCGTCGGGTCCGATAAGGTCCTCGATATTGGGCGGCACCAGCCCCGAGCCGGCCAGGTCCTCCAGCATCTCGCGCTCGAAACCGTCGGGGATGCCGTCGCCGTCAGAGTCGAAATCAAATGGGTCGAAGCCCAGCTCCATTTCGTAGGAGTCGTTGAGCCCGTCGCCGTCGCTATCCATCTCGGGGAACGAAGGGTCGCGTTCCTGCGTGGCGGGGTTGGCGTGCTGCGCGCTCTGGATATTCATCAGCGGGGTGTACGGCAACGCCGTCAGCAGCAGGATTACGACAATTAGCGCTTGGTAGCGACCGCCCCGCATCATGCCGCAGATGTGGGGCTGCCCATAAAACTGCCGCGGGAAATTGGCGCCCGAGCCGGGATTTGAACCCGAGTCCTCAGCTCGACAGGCTGAGATGATAGGCCAGGCTACACCACTCGAGCGCGACGCGGCACCTGAGGGGGGTGCTTAAAGTTTGTAGCCGCTGACTACATCCCCATGTTCAGCCGGAAGGCGGGACCGCCGCTTTCCCCGCCGGCGAACCAGCGGTCGTCGCCGAAATCCTCGTCGTCAGCCAGCGCCAGCAGCGAACCGACTGCTTCCTGTAGCAGCCGCACCTCGACCTGCAACTCGTGGATGGTCTGGTGAAGCTTGGCGATTTCATCAGGCTGTTCTGACACATTTCGGGACAGATTTACCTGCTACTTAACAGTATCCTCAGTCGTCCAGCGCAGCCATCAGCGCCGGGACGATTTCGAACAGGTCATGCACGATTCCGTAGTCGGCGACCTTGAAAATCGGCGCCTCGGCATCCTTGTTGATGGCGACGATGCATTTCGAGCCGGACATGCCGCCCAAGTGCTGGATGGCGCCCGAAATCCCGACCGCCATGTAGAGCTCGGGCGTGACGGTCTTGCCGGTCTGCCCGACCTGATGCGAGTGCGGCACCCAGCCAGCGTCGACGATGGCGCGGCTCGCTCCGCAAGCCGCGCCCAGCGCCGCGCCGAGCGGCCGTATCAGTTTGTCGTAATTCTCCGCCTCCTCGAGCCCGCGGCCGCCGCTGACGACAATTGCCGCCTCGGTCAGCTCGACCACGCCCGAACCGGCCGACTCCATGCCGACCGTCATCGCGGGCGAGTCAGGAACCTCGCCACCGAACTCCTCGACCGCGCCAGCAGCACCGTCGCCCGCCGGGAACGCGTTTGGTCTCAGCGTCGCGACGAACGGGCCGTCGGGCTCCAGCCGCGCTAGCACCTTACCGGCGTAGTTAGGGCGAATCCACGCCCCGTCATAGTATTCGAGTGCGTCGGCGATGTAGCCCCATCCCAGCTCCGCCACGAGCCGCGGGCCAAGGTCCTTGCCCATCGCGGTCGCCGCCATTATGACGGCGGTCGCACCGGCCTCGCGCGCCACCTGTGCCGCGACCGCCGCGAATTGCAGCGCGTCGTAGCTTTTGAGCGCGCTGGCGCTGACGACGCGCGGCGCGGCAAGCTGGCTCGCCGCGCCGTTCGAACCGAAAACTAGCCCGACACTGTCGCCAAGTTGTGCCGCCAGCGCGGCCGCCTGCTGCGACGCCGGCTTGATGGCGGAGCCGTCGGCCTCGCCGATGATAATAACGCTCACAATACCTTTGCCTCCGTGCGTAGCTTGCCGAGCAGCGTCGCGACCTTCGCGGCGGGCGTCTCGCCGTCGATGATTTCGCCGCCACCGCGCGCCGGCGGCAACGACGCCGCGGTGCAGGGCAAATCGGGGCCCGCGGCAGCCGGGACGGGGCGGTTCTCGAACGGCTTCCGCTTCGAGAACATGATATCCTTCAGCGCCGGGAAGCGCACCTTGGTCAGGTCTTTTTGGCAGGTGACCAGCGCCGGCAGTGGCGTCTCGACCACCTGCAGTCCGCCCTCGACCTGCCGCCATGCCTTGAGCTTTCCGTCAACCAGCTCGAGCTTCGTGACCGATGCGATGTGCGGCATCCCCAGCTTGTGCGCGACCATCGGTCCCGTTGCGCTCTGGTAGTAGTCGATGCCCTGTACGCCGCAGAGCACGATATCGGGCGCCAGCGCTTCCAGTGCCTCGGCCAGCGCCGCCGCGTTGGCAGCCGGCCGGTCGCCGCGGTAGCCCGGCTGGCGTAGCACCAGCACCTCGTCGCAGCCGATGGCGAGCATCTTGCGCAGGTCGGTGTCGATGCTCGTGGCTTCAGAGAAGAGCGCGACCAGCGTCACCTTGCCGCCGCCGGCCTCGCGGAATTGCACCGCCTGCTCGACGGCGAACTCGTCGTAGGGGTTGATCATATACTTGAAGCCCGATTCTTCGAGCACCCCGTCGCGCACTTCGAGCCGCGATTCGGTGTCGGGTACCATCT
>CAUZDT010000078.1:0-2945 GCA_963578705.1 Candidatus Thalassarchaeaceae archaeon | reverse complement strand
TCCATGGCGGTGTAGCCGCTTGAATCGATTGTGCAGAGCGAGATGCCATCGCCTGAAGCCGAATCGCGCTTCATCGCCACGGTTAGCGCCCGGATGGCTAGTTCCCTGCCCTCAGCGACACTAAGCCCCTCACGGAAGTGGTCCTCGAGCACGCCGTAAACAAAGGGCGAGCCGGAACCGGTAGTGGTAAACGTATCAGGAATCGAGCCGCCTGCCGCATCGAGTGAGTAGACATGGCCGCCGGCCGCATCGACGCCGCCAATCAGCAGCTGGACCCAGAACGGCATGTAGCGCCGGCCGTTCATGATGTTGGCCATCAGCGTCGAAGCGGAGAGGACAGTCATTTTCCGGCCACGCTTCAGCTCGAAGAGCTTCACCTCGGCCGAAAGCCAGCGCGCCAGCATCTGTGCGTCACCGACCAGTCCCGCTACCGTCAGGCCAATATGGTCGCCGATACGGAACAGCTTCTGCGTGTTCTTGTGCGCTATGAGGTGCCCCATCGTGGCACGCATCTCGGTCGCCAGGACCACACCATCGTGGCACACCAGCCCTACGGTGGTGGTACCTTTCTTGAGATCTTTCTCGGACAAAGTCAACTCCCAAACTAGGGAAAAGCAGCACTTCACCCTGAGGGGGGTATTTTATAGTTGGGTTATCGACCGGAACTCCGAAGAAGAATTAAATACGGTTCACCACTGCGCCGGCGGTGTAACTGTGTTAAAGGCCAGGATTTCAGCAGAGCATCTCAAGGAGTTCGTCGGCACTGTCGGCGCGCTGGTTGACGAAGCCAAGCTCAGCGTCTCCGAAGGCAACCTGATTGTGAAGGCTGTTGACCCTTCGCACGTGGCGATGATTGAAGCTCGCCTCGACAAGGCCGCTTTCGACTCCTACGAGGCTGCAGAGGCCGAACTGGGTATCGACGTGGACAAGTTCCGCTCGGTCCTCGCCGTGGCTCGCGCGGGCGACATGGTCGACCTGGAGCAGGACACCGAGCTGAACCGGCTGGTAGTCACCATCGGTAACCTGACACGCGCGATGCCGCTGCTCGATACTGCAGGAATGCCCGACCCCAAGGTGCCGGCACTCGACCTGCCCGCGACGGTGAAGGTCGTTGCCGAGGAGGTCTTGCAAGGCCTCAAAGCGTCGAAATCCGTTTCGGACCACATTGCGCTCTCAACTAGTAAAAAGGCTTTCCGGCTGATCTGCGAGGGGGACAACCAGAATCGGGTCGACCTCGAACTGGGCAAGAAGCAGCTCGAGAAACTCGATTCACCCAAGGACCAGACTTCCCTCTTCTCGCTGGAATACTTCACGCTGATGGTCGGCTCGCTGGCGAAGGACCGCATCCTGAACATCTCACTCGGTAGCGACCTGCCGGTGCGCATCACCGCCGACCTGGCAGTTGATGACCTTACCGGTGCACAGGGCGAAGTTACCTTCCTGCTCGCGCCCCGCATCGACCGGGAATAGATGGCCAAGCACTTCCTGCACATCTCCGACTTCACAGCGACCGAGCTACACGAAATACTGCGACTGGCGGGCAAGCTGAAAACAAAATTTCGCGCGCGAGACGACCACCGGCCGTTTACCGGCCGCTCGCTGGCGATGATATTCGCCAAACCGTCGGCGCGCACGCGAGTCTCCTTCGAGACTGGCTTCAGCTGGATGGGAGGGCATGCACTCTTCCTCGGGCCGCAGGACATCGGTATCGGCAAGCGCGAAGCAATCAAGGACATCGCACGGCTCTTCAGCCGCTACAACGACCTGATAATGGCACGGCTCTTCGACCACGCGCACATTTTGGAGCTGGCGGAGCACGCGACTATTCCAGTCATAAACGGCCTTACCGACTACAACCACCCCTGCCAGGTGATGGCAGATTATCTGACTATCCGGGAGCACCTGCCACAGCAGGAAAAACCGCGGGTGGTCTACATGGGAGACGGTAACAACATTGTCCACTCCTGGCTGCGGCTGGCGATGCGGATTCCGCTCCACTTCACCTGCTGCTGCCCACAAGGCTATGAACCGGACGCGGAGACCGTCATCGTCGCGCGCGAGGCGGGGATTTCGACCATCAAAATCAGCCACGACCCCCACGAAGCGGTCGCTGGTGCCGACGTAATCTACACCGACGTCTGGGCCTCGATGGGACAGAAAGACGAGGTGGAGGCGCGCGAGAAAATATTCGCGCCCTTCCAGGTCAACAGCGCGCTGATGGACGCCAGCGGCTGCAAAACGCTCTTCATGCACTGCCTCCCCGCCGAGCGGGGGCGCGAGGTAACCGACACGGTGATGGAGGCCGATTACTCTATTGTCTTCGACCAGGCCGAGAACCGGCTGCACGTCCAGAACGGCGTCATGGCCTGGCTGGTGGCCAATGGCGATTAGGACCATCGGCGTCGTCGGCGCCGGGCAGATGGGTGCTGGTATCGCGCAAGTGGCCGCCGCCACCGGCCGCGAGGTCATCCTGCAGGATATCGCGCCGGAGTTCGTCGAGCGCGGGATGGCGACCATCCGCGGCAGCCTCGAGAAGTTCGTTGCGAAGGGCAAGCTGCCCGCCGGGGAAGCAGAGGCAACAGTGGCGCGCATCACGCCCAGCGTCGAGCAGGGGCCGCTGGCGAAGACGGACCTGGTCGTCGAGGCGATTGTCGAAGACCAGAAAATCAAGCAGGAACTTTTCGCTGCGCTGGGCCAGCTTTGCCCACCATGGACCATCCTCGCCTCCAACACCAGCAGCATCTCCATCTCCGAACTGGGCGAGGCGAGCGGTCGGCCGGCGCAGTTCATCGGCATGCACTTCATGAACCCGGTGCCACTGATGGAGCTAGTCGAGGTCATCCGCGGCCGCGAGACCTCCGATGCCGCCTGCGCAGCGGTGATGGAGCTGGCGCGTGAGATGGGCAAGACACCGGTCGAGGCGAATGACTTCCCCGGCTTTGTGG
>CAUZDT010000077.1:0-3098 GCA_963578705.1 Candidatus Thalassarchaeaceae archaeon | reverse complement strand
ACTCAATCGGCGAAGGGAGCCAGTTCTACTCGCTGCGCGAATTCCTGCCGGGCGACTCGATGCGCAAGGTGAACTGGAAGGCACTGGCGCGCACCGGCCGGATGATGGTTAACGAAACCGAGCGCGAGAATATCATTGACATCTACATGCTGCTCGACGCGCGTGGCGTCAGCGGCGTCGGGACGCCCACCGACAACCCGCTCGAGATGTGCTGCCGCGCCGCCGCGAGCTTCGCCGACCAGCTACTGCGGTCGCGCAACAACATTGCGCTGACGGTCTACGGCAGCCGCACTGCGACGGTGCACCTCGGTCGCGGCGAGACCCAGCTGTTCCGCATCCTGACTGCGCTGGCTGACGCGAAAGCCGAAGGCGAGCTGCCGCTGAAGCTGGTCATCCAGGATCTGCTGCCCTACATCCCGTCCGGGTCGCCCATCATCCTCTTCAGCGCGCTCGACAATGACCCCTCGCTGGCCGAGGCGTTCACGCTGGCGCTGACACGCGGCTACGCGCTGACAGTGGTTTCCCCGTCGAGCATCGACCTCGAGGCGGCGACCGGGCGCATTCCGGCCGGGCCGGAGACGGTGGCGCGCATGGAGCGCGAGAACATGGTCACCGAGCTGCGTGGTTGGGGTGTGCATATCGGCGACTGGAGGCCAGGCGACCCGGTCAACCTGGCGCTAGCGGAGGCGCAACGATGAACTTGATGGAACGGCTGCCGCGGCTCGAGCAAGTTATCAACTACCGCGACCTCGTCGGGGAATATCCGCTGCTGCTCGCCGTGCGGGTGCTCGCGTCAGCGGGGCTGCTCTGGATGGGGATGCTCTGGTTCGGGTTCCACGACCCGCAGCAGTCGCTGATTACCGAATATGCGCGCGGCTACTATCCTGCCTTCGACCCGGCGACGTATGACTACGTGGTTGGCGGCTTCCTCGCTGGATTCGGGCTTTACCTCTACACGCTGCTGCTGCGGCCGTGGAACCGGCTAGTGCTCTTCGCCGTCGTGGCGTGGATGGGGTGGTATTTCTTCGGCCCGTACGTCGCCTACCAGACCGAGAACTACGTGCGTTACGCTGACCCGTGGCTGGCGCAGGAGCGCGCGTCGCTCTGGTTCGGACACGCGACTATGCTGGTCTTCGGCTCGTCGCTGGGGCTCGGCGCCTACGGCATCTGGCGGCGGCGGACGCTGCCGATTACGCTCTCGGTAATCCTGGCGATTGCGGTCGGCTACCTGCACACCGGCGAAAGCGTCCAGACCCTCGAGGGCGGCGTGCACTACGGCCTCGGCTTCCTAGTCTACATCGAGCTCTCGCTGGCGGCGCTGAAATACGAGGCGTACGTCCTCCAGTTCCAGCCCGCTGGCGCCAGCGGCAGCCTGCTCTCGGAGGGCGAGGTGGGGCGGGTCCGCGCAACGCTAGCGTCGCTGATGGGGCATTACGGAGTGCATCTCGCCATCATGCTCGGGCTGACTGCGCTGCTGGGGGGCATTATTCTCGAAATCAACACCTGGGTCGCGCGCTACACCAGCGGCCGCATCGCCGAGTCATTCGAGCTCGACTCGCTCTACGGTATCGTCTTCACCGCGATGGTCGCCTTCCTGCTGCTGGGAGTGCTGCGGATGTTCGCCGGGCCGGATTACGAACTCGACGAGAGCTGAATCGGCACGCCCTCTTCGGGGAGGATGACCTCGCAATCGAGGTCATCCGCCAGCGGCTGCCGGTCGTCGCCGTGGTAGAGAATCACGCGCTCGGGGTCGCAAGCGCGGATGAACTCAAGCAGCTGCGCGTGCCCCGCATGGCCACTCAGCGAGAACTGCGCCACCTCGCAATCGACACGGAAAGCAGGCGACTGCGGGTCGCGCTCCATGCGCATGCGCCCGGTTTCGAGCAACTGGTGGCCGTTGGTGCCGGGGACCTGGAAGCCTGTCAGGAACAGCGCCGACTTCTCGTCGTGGCGCAACTCCTGCATGTAGTGCATCACCGGCCCGCCGCTCAGCATCCCGGCCGTGGTGACAATCACGTCGCCGTGCAGCGCCTGCTCCCGCATGCGCCAGTGGCGCACGAAGCGCGTCTGCTTCAGCGCGTGGTTCAGCCCGCCGACGTTGCGCAGCGCGCCGGGATGCTTCTGCAGGATGCGCGCGATATCGCGCCCCATCCCGTCGAGCCACACCTCGTAGCCCTGCCCGGCGAGCAGCATCAGCAGCTCCTGACTGCGCCCCAGCCCGAAGGCGGGCAGGATTACACGACCGCCGCGGCTGACGATAGCGTCAATCGCGGAGAGCAAATCGTCGACGACCTCCTCGCGCTCGGGGTGCTCGCGGCCGGAATAGGTTGACTCAATCGCGAGCGTGCGGCACTTCAGCGGCTGCGCGGCGCGCGTCAGCCCCGTATCAACGGTGTGGATGTCGCCGGTGAAGAGGAAACCGAGCTCGGGGAAGTGGAACATCCCGGCCCCCGGGATGTGGCCAGCGTTGCGGATGTTGAACTCGAAGCCGCCGTGGAACGCGCTGCGCCCCGGCACCAGCGAACGGTGCTGCCGCAGCAGCTCGCCAATCGCCGCCTTCGGGAACGGCGCCGGGTAGCCCTCGCTCTCGGAGACGCGCAGCGTGTCCTCCGCCATCCGCACCGCGAGGTCGCGCGTTGCGGGGGTCGAGACAATGGGCGTCCCGCGGTTCGCCACCTCGGGCGCGAGGCCGCAGTGGTCGAGGTGCGCGTGCGTCAGCAGCAGCGCGTCGATGTCAGGTGCCGGTGCCGGGAAGCGCGGCGGGTCGTCGGGTTGGATGCCGTAATCGAGCAGCAGCCGGCCGGCGTCGCCTTCGAGCAGCACGCCGACGCGGCCGACCTCGCTTGCGCCGCCCAGAAATGTGAGTGTAGCTTCCACGCAGTCAGTCCCAGTCGTCCCAGTCGTCGCCCGAGGATTCAGCGGCGGGGGGTGGCGACGCGGACGCGGGAGCCGAATCGTCATCATCGTCCTCCCATTCCTCGTCGTCCCACTCCTCGGAGCGGTAGTACATCGCGGCGCCGACCGCCATCACCAGCCCCAGCAGCACGAAGACGTACCAGAGGTCGCCGAGCGTGGCCGTGAGACGACCGCCGAAGCCC
>CAUZDT010000076.1:0-3425 GCA_963578705.1 Candidatus Thalassarchaeaceae archaeon | reverse complement strand
CTGGGAGTAAAAGGAGCAAAAGCAAGCTGCTTTTCGTGGACTGCATATCTGTAGCTCTGGTTGGCGGTACCGCCGCTGTAGCCCGCACTGGTCCGGGGCTCGCAATCTACCCCCCAGCAGCCATCTGCGTCGTGGTCAAAGTCGTGGTTGCGGTGGTAGTTGATGCGGTCCAAGCTATTGGCACCGTTGTCATCGGTATCACCGATAGTTATAGAGGCGCCGGGTTCGTTCAGTTCGCCGTTGTCAACCCACTTCGAGACGCCTACATCACCCTGCACATAGTTGTTGGACGCGCCCTGGTCACCCGCGTGAACCACCCAGACCCGCACGAAGTCCATGCCGGCGCTGGTGAAGAGCACGTGCCGGGCCTTGTTGGGATCCTTCCCATCATACACCTGTTGGTAGGCGTCGTTGGTACGGTTGAAGGTGAAAACCACACTCTCACCAGGCATCAGGGTCTCGAAATGCATTGGGTGCCCCGCAGGGAACGCACTGCTGTCGAAAGTATTGTCGAAGAGGGTCTGCAGGAACTCGTTCTTCAACTGCAGGCGTACGCCGGTTGCGGATTGTGGCAAATAGCCGTAGTTGGTTACGGTTACCTTGATTTCGACCGGGACCATCGCCTCGATGGTGCGCCAGTACTGCGAATGGTTGGGGATTTCCAGTCCACCGATACCAATATCGACGTTCTGCCTGGCCTCGCGGTCAACTTCCATCCAGTCCAGAATGGTGGCAAAGAAATCAGCCCGCTCGGAGCGGGAGTCGAATACGCCAATGTCCTCGGAAAAGAAAAAGGCCTTGTGGTCCTGGCTGCCGGTATAGGGAACATCGCTGCGCGGGAACTGGATCGCATGATAGGGTGCAGTTGAGTCCTTCTCCATGTCGAACCAGAAGGCACCAGACCCACTGCTGTCGGGCCTTATAGCCACCGGCTTGTTCAGGTAGTGGACCCCGCAAGTTTCTGTGGAATACTCCTTGTTGTCAAAGATAGAGTCCTCAACGCCTTTCATGGGATTGGAGCACCCATCCACAATAATAGCACCAAAGCCAGCGAAATGGAGGTAGTTGGTACTATAGTCAGAAGCTTCGTAAAAGAGGCGGTTAGCATACTGGCTCATCTGGATGACATTGCGATTGTCAGTGCAGAATGCATCATCGTCATAGTCGGTGCAGTCACCGTCTAGATATGCCTTCATCTGGCTTTGCTCGCCAGACGTCATAATACTGTTTTCGATGATGTAACCGTCGTACCAGATAATCGCTTCATAGTTGTTCAAGAGCGCGAGACCCTTATCACCGCTGGGAAGGTTGGAGTACGCTCCGTTCCAGTAACCGGCGCGGAAAACGTCGAAGCTATACCCTGCATCATTCAGGGCCGGTGCGATGTGGGACGCCTCCAGCCAGGGGCCGGAAGTACGTCGCGACATGTCATCATCCACTATCAGGACTTTGGCATCGCCCGGCTCGGAGGCCTCGGGGGAGAACTTGCCTTCTGCCATGGTCACCGCTATCTGGGGACTATCCACCATAGCAACCATATCAAGTAGCGCTGCGTCCTCTCCTGTCGGGACGGACCCGTCCCCGAAGGTAATGGTCCCCCCACCGGGAAGCGTCGGCACCGAGGCCTCGTTCACGTCGTCCTGCCCTCCGGCGGCCAGCGTCGAAACTCCGCTGAACGCCATCAGGAAAGCGATACATACAGCAGCCAGCTTCCCAGTGCGGGAAGCGATTGCAAATTTGTTCACATTCATAGTTTACACACCTTTGTTGTTTTGTCCTTTTACCGTGCACACAGAGTGGGCGCGGTTCCCTCGCATGGTAGGGGGTAATATTAAAGGAACACCCCAGCGGCCTGAAACTGATATTTAAGGTAAGTGGTTCAAAGCTTTGACATTCAGCTGTCTTCACGCCGGATATCCAGCACCCTCAGCTCCCGTCCGGGCGAGTATGGATGCACCATCCGCGAGCCGCGGATACTGGCGAAATCGCCCATGACTTCCGCGACTCCAGGTGGCAATTCCGGCGCCTTGCGGTCGGCCAGCAGGTAGAGGTGCAGCACCCCACCCGACGCGAGCGCAGCGAGGCCCACAGCAGCGAAATCAAGCGAGCCGGTAGGGTGGTTGACAATAACGCGGTCGAAGCTCCCCAGCCCCGGCACCAGCTCCTCCGCCAAACCGGTGTGGAACTCGAAGCTTCCCGACGATATGCTATTAAACTCACAGTTCCGCCGCACCCACCTTTCGGCGGCGGGATTCCCGTCGACGGCGACCGCCTGCGCGCCAGCTCGGGCGGCGCTGATGGCGAACGGCCCGACTCCGGCAAACGCGTCGAGCAGCCGCTCGCCCGGTCGCACCAGCGCCGCGATGCGTGCCCGCTCGGCCGCCAGCCGCGGCGAGAAGAAAACTTGCTGCAAGTCGACCTCGAAGCGCAACCCGTTCTCGCGGTGCTGCACGACGAGGGACTCCTCGCCCGCGACTACGACGAGGCTCCGCACGCGCCACTGGCCCTGGACGCCGCTGTCGACCGCCACCGTTCGCAGGTTGACGTGGCTCTCCAGCAGCGCTTGCGCGATGGCCGCAGCGTGCGGCTCCGCCTCGTCGGAGAGCCGCAGGATGCCGACGTGTCCCAGCATGTCGAACGCCCGCGGCGCCAGCGCGCGTAATTCAGGCGACAGCGCGTCACGGTAGTCACGCCCGACGGCGCGCGCCGGCAGCCCCTCGCGTTGCACGATTTCGCCCTCTGTCGCGCCCGCCAGCGGCCAGAGGACGAATTCGCCGTCGTGCTGCGCGCGGAAGTCGGGATGCAGCAGCCTTTCCCGCTCAAGCCGCGCGCGTGCTGTTTCGGCGTCGGTGCGCCGCACCTTCAGGTGCTTCACGCTATGGCCTTGCGGTAGGCCGCCGCGTTGAGCAGCCCCTGCGGCGTGACTGCCGGCTTGAAGGCGACAATCCAGCCCAGCTCGTAGGGTGACTCGTTCAGCAACTCGGGCGCCTCTTCCAACTGCTGGTTGACCTCGGTAATTTCGCCGGCGACGGGTGCGTAGATGTCGCTGGCCGCCTTGACCGACTCGGCGACTGCGACACTGTCGCCCGCGCCAAAAGTGTCGCCGACCGCCGGCAGCTCGACGAAAACCACGTCCGAGAGCGCCTGCTGGGCGTGGTCGCTGATGCCGAGGAGGCAACTGCCGTCATCGCGCTGGCGCAGCCACTCATGCGACTCGGCGTAGAGCAGTTCTTCGGGTATCTCGCTCACTGGAACGGCGGCCGCACCACGCGCGCGTTTAAGTGTTTTCCGCGCACGGCGACCGTCACCGCCGTCCCCGGCTCGAGGTTGAGGTAGGCGAGGCCGATGCCGGTCCCCAATGACGGGGAGAGCGTCCCGCTCGTAAGGCAGCCGACGCGTTCGCCGTTATGGAAGATGTCGCAGCC
>CAUZDT010000075.1:0-3517 GCA_963578705.1 Candidatus Thalassarchaeaceae archaeon | reverse complement strand
TCTCATTCCTCGTCGTCCCACTCCTCGGAGCGGTAGTACATCGCGGCGCCGACCGCCATCACCAGCCCCAGCAGCACGAAGACGTACCAGAGGTCGCCGAGCGTGGCCGTGAGACGACCGCCGAAGCCCTGTTCGACCTCGAGCGTGAGGGTCTTCTCGACCCGGTGCGAGGTCACCGAACTGGTGATGGTGACCAGAATTTTCTCGCTGTCCCCGTGCCGCATATCATCGCTGGCGGTGATTCGCACCGTCGCTTCGCCGCTGCGGCCAGCGCCGATCGCAATCGAATTCCCGTCGGGGAACGAGACCTGCCACCCCTGCGGCACCGAGGGCGCCTGCAGCAGGTAGGTGTCGTCGGCATTGAGCGGGTTGTGCAGCTCGAGCGTGAACTCGTAGCTGCCGCCCGGCTCAATCGCGGCGCGATACTTCGCGGCAGTGACCTGAAACAGGTCATCCTGCAAAGCGATGTTGAAAGTCAGCTCCTGCCGCCCGCGCGCGGTCGAGTCGTGTAGGTCCTCGGCGATGGCCACGACGGGGTAGCCCCCTTCCTGGTAGGTGGCGGAGTTGCCCGCGGTGACCAGCAGGTCCAGCGGCATGCTCTCGTCGTCGCTGATGGTGACTTGCGTCACCGTCTCGCCGCTATCCTTGTAGACTGCCGACCACTCGGACGGCAGGTCCTCAACGTAGAGCTGGACATCGCGATCGCCCTCGACCGCCGAGTAGAGCGAGAGATGTACGGTCTGCGTCCCGCCCGGCAGTAGGTTAGCGTAAATCGTCGAGCCGCCACCCGCCACCGAGAGTGAGAGGCCGAAGGTGCGGCTCACCTCGAGCGTCGCCGTGGAAGTCTTGGTCGTGTTGCCTTGCGAAGTCCCCGTGAGCTGGATGGAGGAAGTGTCGCCGTCGCCGCCCTCGGCCGGGCGCACCCAGACAGTGACGTTGGCGACGTGCTCGCCATCCTCCTCGCGCGGCAGCCCGTTGATGGTGATGCCCGAATCGCGGTCGCCGTCATACTCGAACTCGACGTCCCAGTCGGGGAGCATGCCGGTTGCGCTCAGGTCAATGGAGTCGGTCGCCTGCCCCAGGTTGGCGACGCGCAATCCGAAATCGTTCCAGTTGCCCGCGACGGCATCGACCTCGGACGAGGTGACGTGCTGCGTCCCCTCCTCGAAGTAGAGCCCCACCATGAACTCGGCGCCGACGACCGTCTTGGTCTCGAGGTCGAAGGTCTTCTTCTGCGAAGTGGGCGAATTCTGCGAAGTGGCCAAGATGCTTATGGTCGCGTAGCGGCCGACCATCTCGGTCGAGTCCGCCACGGAGACGGTGAAGGTCACGGTCTCGGTGCCGCCCGGCGCGAGGCTGCCACTGCTCCACAACTGCGGCTCGACGGTCCAGTTGTTTGGAGTATCGCTCGGCTGGAGGTCGAAACTGTCGGAGCTGTCGCCGCTGTTGCGCACCGTCAGCTGGTAGCTGACCGACCCGCCCACCGCTACCGACTGCTGCCGCTCGTCGGTCCAGAGGTAGACGCCATACTCGTCCATCTCGACCTGCAGCCCGACCCAGTAGGAGTGGCCCTGCTGGTCGACCGCCGAAACGCGCACGGTGTAGGCGCCCGAGCCGGTCTGCTGCGCGCCCGGCTGCTCGGGGTCGTTGTAATTCCAGGTAATGTCGTCGAACTCGACCGTACCGCTGCCGTCGCCGCGGTCGGTCGGCGCAAGCTCGCTGTCGAACAGCTCCTCGCCGTCCGGGTCATCGACCTGGATGCGAATAGAAGCGACGTCGTAGGAGCCGAAGGCGTTGAGCGCAGTCCCGGAAAAGAAGGCCCGCGCCAGCTCGGTCGGCAGGTTAGGCTCGAAGCGGTCAGTCGCCTGACGGTCGTCGTCGTCCGAGGTCTCGAGGTTGAACGCCTCGGCCAGAGCCGTGATGTCGCGCACCGGGTTGGTCTTCACGACCAGCTTGGAGGGAGTATTGCCGTCGGTGCCGGTATCGAGCCCGAGGTTGACGTCGCTGCCGCCGTCGTTCTCAAGCTCGACGACAATATAGTGGCCCGACTCGAAAGTGTAGCTGGGGCCGAGCGAATCCTCCCAGTAGAGCTCCTCGTCCTCCTGATCGGCGCTGCCGGGATTCCCGATGCCACCCGAGACGTCCATCTCGCCGGTGGCGAGGACTGCGCCTCCCGTTGGCGACGTGCCGTCGCGCACCTTGATGTTCAGGTGGCTCGATTGGAATACCGCCGTGTTGACGTAGAGTTCAATGAAGAAGCCGCGCTCGGGAGCGTTGTATGAATTTACGGGGAGGTCAACCCGTAGCGGTTGGTGTAGCGCGAAGAAGAGGCTGCTGCCGCTGGGGATGTTGACCGTCTCGCCGTCGCTGCCATGGCCGCCGGTGGTCCAGGTGTGCAGCTTCCCTTCGCCACTCTCCGACCAGAGGTAGAGGCCGACTTCACTCTCCTGCCCCTCGATTTCCTCGGCAGAAGCGGGCAGCCAGGCGGCCGCCTGAAGTAGCATGAAGCCCGCGACCAGAAAGGCAATGGCACGGTTCACGGAAAGTTTCGACCCGTTCCGGCGATAAATAGGTATCCCTTCCCGATTTTCAGGCGCCGCCATTGGTCTCCCACTTGCGGACCACGCCTTCCAGGTCGCGGATAAACTCGAAGAGCCGCGTGCGGGCGTGCGACGGGATGTTGGTGTCGTTTATCTGCTCCTCGAGAATGGAAATCGTCGAGTAAATCCGCAGGTCCAGTTCATCACCCTTGTTCAGGAGGTAAGTCTTGAGCGCACCGCTTACGTTGCTGCGCACGTTGCGCGGGACTGAGGAGTCTTCGGTAATCGCCTGGCGAATCTCCTGCGACAGGCTGTTAATCGTCTCTTCCGTAGCCATGCGGGTGCCTCCATACGAAGTGGCGTCGCCACCTTGGGCTCCCCTATAAGAGTGACGTCGTCGGCAGAGGCCGTTACGCCTGCCACCCGTCGGCGTCAACCTCGCCGGCGCGAATGCGCGACGCGCTCAGCGTCAGCCCATCCGCCGCCAGCAAGTGCGGGACCGTGACGACTTCCAGCATCGCCAGCCCGCGCGCGAGGCGGCGCGCGTTGAGCCGCTCCGCCGCCTCGCGCGTCCCTTCGGAGACGACGATGCCGTCGATGTCGGCGCCCTCGGCCGCCGGCCCCCACTCCTCGGCCAGCGGGACGATTTCGACGCGGTCGAGCGCGCCGCGCGCCGCGAACCAGTCACGCAGCGCCCTCTCGCGCTCGCCGTACGGCGCCAGCTCGCGGTCCGGCGGCCGGCGGCTGGCGGCGAACTCGTCGCTGGCGAGCCCGATTACGAGCATCGCGCCCGCCGCGAGCGCCGCCTCCAGCAGCCGCGCATGGCCGGCGTGCAGGATGTCGAAAGTGCCGCCGAGGCAGACGCGCTTCATCGGGGCGGCAGGCGACCGTTCCTAATAACCGCTGGCGGCACCCTTATCAGCGCGCCGGATTCGCGCCGCACATGGGCGAAACCACGACGACGCTCACCGTCGGCG
>CAUZDT010000074.1:0-3636 GCA_963578705.1 Candidatus Thalassarchaeaceae archaeon | reverse complement strand
GGCAAACCCCGACTTTGCAGGGCTGCACTTCACCGGCTCAACGCCCACGTTCCAGGGCTTGTGGCAGCGCATCGCCGATGCGCTGCCAGGATTGCGCAGCTACCCCCGCATCGTCGGCGAGACCGGCGGCAAGGATTTTGTTGTGGCGCACCCCGAGTGCGACGAACGGGGGCTGCTCGTGGCGCTGCTACGGGGTGCGTTCGAATACCAGGGGCAGAAGTGCAGCGCGGCGAGCCGCGCCTACATCCCGAAGTCGGTCTGGGACCGCATGGGTAACGCACTGTGCGCTGAGGTCGCGAAAATCACGATGGGCGACGCGCGTGACTTCTCGAACTTCATGACCGCGGTAATCGACCAGCGCGCCTTCGACAAGATTACCGGCTACATCGAACGCGCGAAAGCGAGCGATACCTGCGAGGTCGTCGTCGGTGGCGGCAGCGATGACTCGGAGGGCTGGTTTATCGAGCCAACCATTATTGTCACCAGCGACGCGAAGGCAGAATCGATGGTCGAGGAAATCTTCGGTCCGGTACTGACCGTCTACATCTATGAGGACGACGACTTCGACGACGTGCTGGAGCTCTGCGACGAGTCGAGCCCCTACGCGCTGACCGGCGCAATTTTCGCGACCCATGAGGCAGATATCGAGAAGGCGTTCAACGCGCTGCGTTTCACCGCCGGCAACTTCTACATCAACGACAAGCCGACCGGTGCCGTCGTAGCGCAGCAGCCGTTCGGCGGCGCACGCGCGAGTGGAACTAACGACAAGGCGGGCAGCCCGCTCAACCTGCTGCGCTGGATTTCGCCGCGTAGTATCAAGCGTGCGCTAGACATTCCACAGGAATGGGGCTACCCCTTCCTGGCTCCCGACGACTAGGATATGGGGCATGGCGGCTGAACAGATACTCACTCTCGCGGTTGTGGGGGTTACACTGGGGGTCGTGGAAGGGGTGAAACCAGGTCCACTGCTCACGGTGGTAATCCGTGAGACACTGTCGGGCGGGCTCCGGGCGGGGGTCCGGGCGGCCGCTGCGCCCCTGTTCACCGACGGACCGATGATTGTTGCCAGCCTGCTGGCGGCAGGCTGGATTGCGACACAGCCGGCCGTGCTGCTGCTGATTTCGGTGCTGGGAGCACTGTTCCTGGTGAAGATGGGGGTCGAATGTTTCTCCATCGAGCCACCGGAAGTCGAACTTTCCGATACGTCTACATCCGGCTCGTTGCGGCGCGGCGTCCTGACCAACCTGCTCAACCCCAACGTCTACGTCTTCTGGTTCCTGATTGGCGGGCCGCTGATGGCTTCCGCCGCGGTGGAGGAGCCGCTCGCGCCGCTGGCCTACGCGCTTGCGTTCCTCTTTACGCTTGTCATGGCCAAGGTTACCATCGCCTGGCTGTTTGACCGGTCGCGCGGGCAGCTTTCCGCGCGGGGCTACCGCATCACGCTGGGAGCCTGCGGCATCGCCATGCTCGGGTTCGCGGCCGGATTCGCATACCAGGCGTACCTGCTCTACCCGCAGGTCGCCTGACACGGTTCAATCGATGCCTTCGGGCGGTTGCATATTGACCAGCCGCACGCTGGCGTAAACCAGCGCAAAGCTGGCGACGTGTGCCAGCCCGAACTGCTCGTTGAGCGCGGGCCACATGACTGCGGTGGCAATGCCGAAAATCGGTACCAGGTTGATGAAGCTCGCCGCACGCGGCGCGCCGATGTCGGCGACGCCCATGGCGTAGAAAGCGTAGCAGACCACTGTCGAGAGCACGCCGAGGTAAGCGAGGAACGCCCACTCATCCATCGTCCAAGCGTGTTCCCACGGCTGCTCGGCCAGCATCGGCGGCAACAGCAGCAGCGTGCCGATGAGCGATGCCCAAGTCAGCGCGCCGAGCGGTGACTGCGAGCCGCCGCGCAGCAGGTAGCCACGCAGCGTGACGGTATAGATGCTGTAGGCGGCCGCGCCGAAGAGAATCAGGCCGTTGCCGTAGAGTCGCTGCTCGAGCGGAATCTGCTCGTTGGGCGAGACGAGGAAAATCAGCGCAACGCCGGCAAAGCCACTCGCCAGCCCGATGCTCGCGTTGCGCGTCAGCCGGTACCCCAGCAAGGGCACGGAGAGCAGCGCGACCATCACCGGGTTCAGGGCGATGAGCAGCGACGCGTCGGAGGCGGCGGTCTCACGCATGCCGAAGATGAAGCCAATCTGGTACAGGACGACCGACGTAACGCCCATGAGCGCCAGCGTCCGCCATTCGCTGCGCGGTGGGACGCGCACGCCTTCCGCAAAATGGAGCCACATAAAGAGCAGCGGCACCGCGAAACAGTAGCGCAGCGCCATCGCCGACCACGGGGGAGCAGCCAGCGCCAGCGCGCGTCCGACAGGCCACGCCGCACCCCAGATGACGGCAACCGTCAGCATCATCGCATAGGTCGTCCAGAGCGGGCGCTGTGGCTCCATGGCGCGCCACTCTACCGGGGGATTAACTGCTGCCGCCCGACGGGAGCGCGT
This sequence comes from Candidatus Thalassarchaeaceae archaeon, assembly GCA_963578705.1. Lineage (GTDB taxonomy): Archaea > Thermoplasmatota > Poseidoniia > MGIII > CG-Epi1 > UBA8886. Next base: position 1,138 of record CAUZDT010000074.1, on the reverse strand, counting down.
CGAAGAGCGCGGACGGCAGCGAGAGCATCGCATGGATAGGCGCGTCCAGCTCCGCCAGCGGCGAATCGCCTTGCGAGTCTTCCAGTGTCGCGTGCAGCTGGAAGTGGCCGGTCGCGTCGTAGAGCACACTGTCGTGGACGCCGAACGACATCACCGGCGACGCGCGCTCCGCAACCGTTTTGCCGCTGCGTGTATCGCATACCCCGCCAGCGCCACCGTCGTAGATGGCGGTGCCCAAGGCAGTCATGGCCAGCACCGACGCCGGTCGCTGCGCCACCGGTGCTCCCGTGAGGGTATCGCAGACGCCGTATTCGCCGAAGTCGAGCAGCGCTTCCCCGACGGGGGTGAAGCCGTAGCACGCGCCGGGACGGCTGCCCATCTCGCGGCTGGTACCGGTCTGCCACACACCGTAGTCGCCGCCGTCATACATCACCCCAACGTGCGAGCAGAGCGCGCGTACCCAGTTGTCGCGCCAGTTAACCAGCTCGCCGTCCTGCGTGCGCCACACCTGTGCGTAGCGGCCGCCGTCATAGAGCGCGCCGTCATGCGAGCAGAGCGCGTAGATCCAGCTGGCGCGCTCCGCGACAAGCGTGTCGGCGAGCGTGTCGTAAATCGCGTTCGAGTCGCCGCCGTCGTAGAGGCGGCCGTCGTGGACGCAGAGTGTGCGGACGTGGTCGTCGCGCTCGCCCACCAACCGTGGCTCGCTGCCGGGCGCCCACGCGAAGAGCTGCGGCCCGGAGGCGACAAGCAGCCCGCCGCTCACTGCTTGCGTTTTTCCCAGTCGGCGAGGAAATTCGCGAGCCCGATATCGGTCAGCGGGTGCTTCACCAGCTGGCTGAAGACGCTAAAGGGGATGGTCGCGACGTCCGCGCCCGCGAGCGCCGATTCGAGCACGTGCACCGGGTTGCGGATTGAGGCGGCCAGTATCTGCGTCCGGAAGTCGTAGTTGTCGAAGATGAGGCGCATATTGTGAATCAGGTCTATCCCTACTTCGGAAATATCGTCGAGCCGCCCGATGAAGGGCGAGACGTAGCTCGCCCCCGCCTTCGCCGCCAGCAGCGCCTGGTTGGCCGAGAAGCAGAGCGTAACGTTAGTGCGGGTGCCCGCGTCTTCGAGGGTCTTGCACGCCTTGAGCCCG
>CAUZDT010000073.1:0-3819 GCA_963578705.1 Candidatus Thalassarchaeaceae archaeon | reverse complement strand
CACCGGCACCAGCGGTAGCCTCGAGGTCACGGTCTACGTCGCGACGCAACTGCTGCTGGCGGCCGACCCGCCGATCGCGCGACCGGGCGACAACGTGACACTGGTCGCTATGCTGCAGGAGGATGACGGGTCGCCGCTCGCGGGCGAAACCGTGACGCTGGAATTCGTGCTGTTCGACCAGCTGGGGCAGGTAATCGCCCAGCAGAACATGACGCGCGTGACCGGCGCCGACGGTAGCGTGAGTGAATTAATCGAGTTCATCCCGGGAACGGAATACCTGCGCATTACTGGCGGCTACAGCGGCTCGGGAACCTGGGTGGCCACAGAAAGCTCGACCGATGTCGAGCGCGAAGTGGTGGTCATTACCGGCACCGACTGGTCGCAATACCTGCCGCTGCTGGCGGGCATTCCCGCGGCGCTGATGGTCTCGGGCTACTACCTCTACTGGCTGCAGCGGCACAAGTACGAAGTGCGCAACCTCATCCGGGACATGCAGGAGCAGATGAACGAGGAGGATGACTACCGGCGTATCATCATCCAGTCCTACTTCCAGCTCACCAGCATCCTTGAGCGCTACGGCTTCCTGCGGCGGCCGACGCAGACTGCGCGCGAGTTCCGGGAAGTGCTCTCTCGCGCGCTGCCGATTTCGCCCGAAGGCGTCGGCCTAATGACGCAGCTGTTTGAGATTGCGCGCTACTCGGGGGTCAAACCGCAGGTGGTCGACGAATTCGGGATGACCTGGAGCGACGGCTCCTACAACCTCTGGTGCGCCGAGGCGCTCGATACGCTGCACACCATCGAGCTCGACCTCGAGAGAGGGCTCGAGCAGGGCTTCGTCAGCCGTATGGGGCGCAAGTTCCGGAGGTGGGCGACCTGAACCGCTGGTGGGACCGCTACGGCCTCAAGCTGCTGACGCTCATCGCGGCGGCGCTGATTATCGGCGCAGTCTACCCCCAGCTGGCGAGCCGCTCGCAGAACCCGTCGCAGCTCTCGGCGTGGGACTCCGACTGGAACGACCTCTCCCGCTTCGCGGCCGACATGGAGGCGCGCGGCTACACGACTCAGTCGCTGCTCTCGAGCCCGCAGGCGCTGGGGGAACTGACGGGCGAGCAGCGCAACTCGACCGTGCTGGTAATCCTAGGCGTCGAGCGCGCCTATACCGAGGCGGAGGCGAAAGGCATCCACGAGTTCGTCAAACAGGGCGGGCAAGTGCTGCTGGCGGACGACTTCGGTCACGGTAATTCAGCGGTCACCGGACTCTACTCAGTCGGCGCCAGCTTCTTCGGAAAACGGCTCTACGACCGCAACCACTGGGAGGAGGACTACCACCCCCACAACTCGTCCTACGTCGTCATTGATGTCTCCGTTACGCATCTCGGCTTCAGCGGGCAGCTGCTGTTATCGGAACCGACCGCGCTGACGATTTCCGAAGGAGGCAAGGCGATTCCGCTGGCGCGCTCCTCGATGCAGGCGTTCGTCGACCTGGACGGCGACGGGATTGGCGACAGCGACGAGGGGACATTTTCCGTCGGCGGTGCGGTGGTGATGGCGCAAGTGGAAATCGGAAGCGGCCGCATGGTAATGCTCTCTGACCCGAGCCTCTTCATCAACTCGCTCTACGGCGAGCTCGATAACCGCGAATTCGCGCGGGCGGTGATTGATAACCTGGCGCAGGGGAGCAACGCCACGCTGCTCTTCGACGAGAGTCGCCACCTGCAGCCCGACTTCCTCTCGCTGGTCTACGTCCAGCTTTTCGGCTACGTCGTCTTCGCCGGCAGCAACGAGGTGACGCGCATCATCTTCCTCGCCGCCATCCTGCTTGGCGCCGAGGTGGCGCTGATGCGCACGCGCAACCCGCTGCCGTGGCGCCACCTGCACAACCTCTACCGCGGACGCAGCACCAACTATCGCGTGCCACACGCGCACTATGTCCATCCCGATACCATCCGCGAGGTGTTCCTGGACCGGGTGCGGATTGAGCACGGCTACTCGCGCGAGGAATTCGACATGCTGCCCGGGGCACGGCTGGAAGAGCTGCTGGGCGACGAAATACTGGTGCGGTTTATTGTAAATAGGGACGCAAGGCTGCGACAGGAGCAGGTGCTGGACGCAATCCGCAAGTGGACAAAATGAGCGAAGATACCGAAACAGGAGAAGAACAGGAAAGTTCGGTCAGCCAGACTTACCTCATGGATGAGGATTTGCGCGAGACGCGGGAGCTGGCCGAGGCGCTGCTGGGCGAAGTGGAGAAAGTGGTCATGGGCAAACGGCCGGTGCTGGAGCTGGTGATGACCGGCATCCTGGCTGGCGGCAACATCCTCTTCGAGGATAACCCCGGTCTGGCGAAAACGCTGCTCGCCAACACCTTCGCGGAAGGACTCGGCTGCGACTTCAAGCGGGTGCAGTTCACGCCGGACCTGTTGCCGGCCGACATCACCGGCATCTACATTTTCGACCGCAAGCAGAACGAGTTCGACTTCCGTCCGGGGCCGCTTTTCTGCAACATCCTGCTCGCGGACGAAATCAACCGCGCGCCACCCAAAACGCAGGCCGCATTGCTGGAGGCAATGCAGGAGCACCAAGTCACCATCGAAGGGACGACACACAAGCTGCCGCATCCGTTCGTGACGGTCGCGACGCAGAACCCCATCGAGTCGGAGGGGACCTACCCGCTGCCCGATGCGCAGCTGGACCGCTTCATGATGAAACTCTCGGTCGGCTATCCCGGCCGACCCATCGAGCGCGCGATTATCGTCAAGCGCATGCAGCGCAAGCGGGACGAGCACGACGTCAAACCGCTGGCGACGCCGAAAAAACTGGCAAAGATGCAGGCGTCGCTCGAGAAGGTAAAGGTGGACGAGACGATTATCGAATATATCGTCGAAATCGTCACCCGCACGCGTGAGGACCCCCGAGTGGCGGTCGGCTCGAGCCCGCGCGGGACGCAGGCGCTCTTCAAGCTCTCGCGAGCGCTGGCGGTGATGAACGGACGCGACTACGTCGTGCCCGACGACATCAAGCGCCTCGCCATCTACAGCCTGCGGCACCGCATCATCCTCAAGCCCGAGCCACGCATCAAGGGCGTCCAGACCGAGGAAATCATATCGCAAATCCTGCAGGAAGTCGAGGTTCCCACGACGCAGGGCTACACCGATTGAATGTGGAGCAGGAAGGCGACGGCGCTCGCCGGGTGCGGCGCCTTTCTGGCGCTCTCGGGGCTGGTGCTGCTGAATTACCTCTTCATCAGCGTCGGCATCGTGATGCTCAGCTTCCTCTTCCTCGCCAGCTTCCTGAACCTCTGGATGCCACGCGTCACTGTCGAGCGCACCACCAGCTCGGATAACATCTTCGAAGATGGCGAACTGGAGGTAAGCTTCACGCTGCGCAACCGAGGCCTGCTGGGCGGCTTCGTCGAAATCTATGACGAGGTGCCACCGCAAGCGCGGCTGGCGCGCGGCTCAAACTACACGCTACTCTACCTGAAGGGGCGGCAGGAGGTGAGCTTCGCCTACACCGTGCGGATGCCGCTGCGTGGCCACTACCACCTCGGGCCGGTACGACTACGGGTCAAGGACGCGTTTGACCTGTTCTACAACGAGCGGCACGAGCCGGCGCTGGAGCCCTTCTCGGTCTTCCCGCGCATCGAGTCGCTCGAGTCGGAAATCCTGGGGGGCAAGAACCCCAAGCTCTACCAGGGGGCGATGCCGATTTACTCAATCGGCGAAGGGAGCCAGTTCTACTCGCTGCGCGAATTCCTGCCGGGCGACTCGATGCGCAAGGTGAACTGGAAGGCACTGGCGCGCACCGGCCGGATGATGG
>CAUZDT010000072.1:0-3840 GCA_963578705.1 Candidatus Thalassarchaeaceae archaeon | reverse complement strand
CTTTTTTTTAAGCCATGCCCGTCCGCCGTGCATGGACCCGCGCCTCGTGGCGGTCAGCCTGCTGCTGCTGGCCGCGACGCCGAGCTGCCAGGAGCCGAACCCTGCGCGCACCATCGTCAGCCTGCAGCTCGACTGGGATGGCGAGCAGGCATGGGTCTACCTCTATTCGACGCCACGGGTGCGGATGGACAACCTGACTATCGCCTTCGGGAACGATACGCTGCGCGAGCTGGGGGTCTACACGCTCCAGCGTGCGACCGACGCAGTCGAGTTCAGCCTGACGGTCGAGGCAGAGCTCTCAGGTGTCTTCTGGGGCTTCAGCGGCAACATCACGCTCGAGGACCAAGGGCTCGAGGAACCGGAGTATCACGCGCTGGTCAAAATCCTGGTCGAAGGGGAGGAGCCGGACGAAGAGGACTGGGAGCTGCCGCGCAGCCGCCCGCTGGAGCGGCTGCCATGAACCTGCTGCGTGCGCCGCTCAGCTTTCAGTTCACGATTGCCGCCGTGGTCTCCTTCCTGATTTACCTGGTGCTGTTCCAGCTGGGCTTCATCGACTACTCGGTTGGCTGGCTGCTCACCTTCTACACCTTTGAGGTGTTCACGGTCGCGCTCTTCGCGGTGCTGGGCGGGGTACTGCTGGGGATGTTCATCGCTACGCGCGCGCTCTCGAGTCAGGGCTTCACGCCGTTCGAGGTTTCGATGCTCAAGCTGCGTGATGACGTGCACAAACTGCGCGATGAGGTCCGCCTGCTGCGCGAGCCGGATGAAGGCGAATTTGAAGAGGAATTTTCGGAGTAAGCGTTTTATAAAAATCGCGGGGGTGGCCGTGCATGTCTCGCGCGACTCTGTCTGGCGCCCTCCTCACTCTGGCGCTGATGCTGCTCTCACCACTGGCTGGCCTCAGCCTGCCCGGTTCCGACAGTGGACTGCACCCGGCCAGCGGCCAGGACGCAAGCCGCACCCACGGTCCCTACAGCGTCGACATCTACCCGGCGGGCGAAAACAGCCCCGGCGATGACCAGCTGACTCGCAACCAGAGCCGCAGCTTTGAATTCACGGTCGAGAATACCGGCAACGACTCCGACACCTACGACATCACAGCGGTCTGGACCGACAGCAACAACCTGGGCTGGAACTGCGTTGCTGACGTAGCCTCGGTTTCGCTCGCGGCTGGCGCGACCGCGTCGGTCGAGTTCACTTTCTCGACCCCACGCGCCGGCGTTTACGACGGCGCCGAGAAGCTGTTCAAGCTGAACGCCACCTCTACCAACGAAACCTCGGTGAGTGACAGCGAGGATTTCAACATCCGGATTGACATGAGTTACGCGGTCGACCTCACCACCCGCGGCGACGCGGCCAGGTCGGCCGAACGCGGCGGCATTGTGCGCTACCAGCTCGACCTGACCAACGTCGGCGACAATGGCGACAGCTACCGCATCTCGTTGGAGCACATCCCGTGGGACTGGAGCGGGTCGCCAACTGAGACCAACATCAACAACGTTGCGGCCGATGAGATGCGCAGTTTCTATGTCGACATCGACGTGCCGGATTCGGCCGAAGAAGACGAGTATGCGCTCATCACCGTGCTGGTCACTTCCAAGACCAGCAGCTACAGCCACATTGACGCTGTCCAGCAGGTCAACACCACCGTCACCGACGGCCGCACTTACGGGCTGACGCTCACGGTCGACGACGGCGCGCAGGAGACCATCCCCGGCAAGGCAGTCAGCTACTCGCTGACGCTGCGCAACGACGGTAACGAGCCGGACAGCTTCGCGCTGGACGCCTCTGCGCTCCCGGCCGGCTGGAGCAGCTCGGTAAGCCCCGACTCGGTCGCCGACCTCGTCCAGGGCGATACCGCCGACATTTCCTTCAGCGTCACGCCCCCCACCGACGCCGAAGAGGACGACTGGGCGGCCGCTGACGTCAGCGCGTGGTCGACCGGCCGCAACCACCACCGCGACTCGGCCGCGACCAACACTTCGGTTCGCATCCCGGTCAGCGGCGTCTCGTTGTCTAGCGACGCGGCGGGCAAGGATGGCACGCCCGGCACGACAGTCAGCTTCACGCTTACGCTGGAGAACACCGGCAGCGACCCTGACAGTTACGACCTCTCGCTCACCAAGCCACCCACTTGGGATATCTCGCTCTCGCAGGTCACGGTCGAAGATCTGGCCAACGGCGGCAGCGTCACCATCACCCTCTCGGGAGTTATCCCCGGCTTCGCGCACGACACCGATTCGGCTGACGCGACCGTTACCGCCACTTCGCGCGGCAACAGCTCGGTCTCGCAGGCGATTATGGCGACCTTCTCGGTCGACACAGTCTACTCGATGTTGCTCTCGGTCGACGGTTGGCAGCGCACCGCCAACCCCGGCAACAGCACCACCTTCAGCTTCACGGTCACCAACCTCGGTAACGGTGTCGAGGACTTCACGATAGACCACACCACCCTGCCGGTGGGCTGGGACGTCAACGGCCTGCCGCACGCCGACCTCGCTGGCGTCAGCGCGTACGGCGGCACCGCCTCCTTCCAGGCCACCCTGACGGTCCCAGACGATGAAACGCCGGGCTGGAACAATTTCACGGTCAGCGTCGCGGTCAAGGACAATCCATCCCTCGAGCAGTTGCAGGCAATCGCCATCGAGGTCGAGAACTTCGCTGCGATGACCGTCGCGGTCGACCCCGCGGCCGCCAGCGGCGACCCGGGCGCGACCACCAGCTATACGTTCAGTATCACCAATACTGGTAACTCGGAAGATACCTTCGACTTCTACATCGACGCCCTGCCCTCTGGCTGGCAGGCGCAGTACCGGATTTCGGACGGCGGCGCCTACGTCAGCCAGATTTTGGTCCCGGTTGGCGAGACGCGGGTGGTCGACGTGTTCGTGACCACGCTCGCCAGCGACGGCCCGGGCGAGCGCAGCCTCACCCTCACCGTGCGCTCGGGGCTGAACCACCACATCACCCGCGATTCGACCCTCTCGCTGACCATCGCCGAGACGCACGGCCTCGAAGTCACGACCGGCACCACGGCCAAGGATGGTGGCTCCAACGAGGCGATTCCGTTCTCCTTCACGGTCAGGAACAACGGCAACGCGCTCGACTACGTTTCGCTCCCCATCCCGACCCCGCCGCTGAACTGGGAGGCGACGCTCTCGGACACCCAGTTCACCCTCACCCCCGGCGCGAGCAAGACGGTCTACCTGAACCTGCGCACCCCAGAGGGAGTATGGGGCGGCAGCCACACAATCATGGTCACCATCAACTCTGATGAGACTGGCGAAAAGCACACGCTGAATTTCACGGTCACGATTCCGGCCAGCCCCGGCCTTACGGTGATGCTGGTGCAGAAGAATAACGACATCAAGGCGGGCGAGGATGGCAGCTTCACCTTCAACCTCTCCAACACCGGCAACACCTACGAGCAGGTTTCGCTGAAGGTGCAGGGCAAGTATTCCAGCTGGTTCAACCTCCCGCAGGCGTCGGTCAACATGGCCCCGGGCGATACGCGCGAGATAACGGTCATCGCGAGCCCGCCCGGCAACACCCCCTCGATGGACACTACCGCCAGCTTCAGCGCCACGCTCAGCAGCAATGGCGAGTCGATTCTCAAGTCACTGACCCTCAGCATCGAGGGCGCCCCGCCTCCGCCGCCGACCGACGATGGCGACGAAGGCGGCTTCTCGATTCCGGGCCCCGGCCTGCTGGCTGCCTTCGGCGCGGCTGGCGCGGTCGCGCTGCTGCGCCGCCGTCGGTGAGTCCCCCGCCCAGCGAACTGGCAGCGCTGCGCGAAGCGACGCTCGAGCAGGCTCGCGCTGCGCTGGTGGAAGCGGTGAC
>CAUZDT010000071.1:0-4160 GCA_963578705.1 Candidatus Thalassarchaeaceae archaeon | reverse complement strand
TGGAAGCCCCAGCCATAGTCGTTGTTCGGCCTTACGGGATGCGAGAGCCAGCGGTATTCGGAAGTGGATTCCAGGATTGCGCGCACCATCAGCGGGCTCAAATCCGGGTTGGCCTCGTTCAGCAGCGCGACCATGCCTGCCACCAGCGGCGTCGCCATGCTGGTGCCGGAGTAGGCGACGTAGGTCGCCTCGCCAGATACCGCATCGTCATTCTGCACTGACCAGACCGAGGAGCCGATAGCGGCAATGTTGGGCTTGATGTAGCCTTCGTGCGTCGGTCCCTTGCTGGAGTAGATTGCCAACTCGCGGTCGTGCTCGGTCGCGCCGACCGTGATGACGTCGCGCGCTGCGCCCGGAGTGCCAATAGTGCCATAAGCAGCGGAATTGCCGGCGGCAATAGTTAGCGCGATGCCCGCCGCCACCATCATGTTGGCAAGATGTGTAACTCTCTCTTCCTGCTCCTGAGTAAGCTCAACGACCCACACCCCGCCAAGCGACATTGAAGCGGCCCGGATATTGTACTTCTCCTGGTTGTCAATGGTCCACTGCATCCCGCGCATCACCTCTACGAAAGAGCCACTGCCACTGCCACTCAGCACCTTGACCCCTACCAGCTGCGCTCCCGGGGCGGCGCCGCGATAGAGAGCTCCGTAGGCTTCCTGCGAGCCTTCACCTGTGCCGGCCGAAATGCCGGCGCAATGTGAGCCGTGGCCGTGATCGTCGAAGGGCGTTGTCTCGCCGGAGCCGTCGTCGCCGCTGTCGTCGAGCGCATTGTAAAAGGCAATGATTTTCTTCTGGCAGGGCGGATTCGGCACGCCCTGGATAGTGGCGGCGGTGCACTCCGCGTCGTCGTCCATATCGTTGATGCTCAAATGGTCAGGGTCGATGCCGGTGTCGATAATCGCGACGGTGATGCCGGTGCCGTCGAACCCCAAATCCCAAACCGCATCAACATTGTGCTCCGGAATCGCGCCGTCGAGCAGCAGTTCGACGGGACTGTTGTGCGTCAGGAAGACGACGCCCGGCAACGCCAGCAACTCCGGCAACCGGTCAACCGTGACCGAGCCAGCAATAATCGGGATACGGTGGAAGCGCCAGCCGACCTCGAAGCCGGCACCCTGCGCCAGCAGCTCTGCATCGACAGCGGTCGGCATATGGTCAAAATCGACGAGCACCTCGACGCGGCCGTCAACCACGAAACGTGGCTCGAGCAGCGCCAGATCGAGCGCATCATGCATCCGATTGCGGTCGCGGTCCATCGCAGTCCACTCCCACCAGCGCGTCTCGAGTGAGCCGGGCAATGCCTCGGCCGCCACAACGGGCGCCACTTCCTCGGGAAGACCGAACGGCCCGACGCTGGAGAGAAGCAACAGCGCTGCGACAAGCAGGATACGCATACCGCCCCCGCACTCGGGCGGGACTTAAGGGTGCTGCGGTAGCGCCGCGCCAACCTGATCCGGCACCACAACAGGCTCGCGGCAGGCAAAGTCTCGGCAGACATAGAGCGCCGGTTTGCCGTCCACCAGCGGCTTGCCGACCAGCGCCGGGAAAGGCGGCTGGTCGCCGACCGCGAAATCGTGGCGCGCCAGCATGCGGCGTGGCAGGAAGTGCGCCGCCAGCGCCGCGTCGAAAGCGGGAGTGGGGCCGTCGCCGACCAGCACCAGCTCGACCGGTGGCTGCCGCAGCATCTGCGCCGCCTCGAGCAGGCTGGTACAGCCCCACGGGTGCCCCCGCAAGTGGCTTGCCTCTGCGGCAATAATCGCCTCTGCCGCCTGTCGCAAATCATCGCGGGCGAAGTGCCAGCCCAACCTCACCAATGCCTGCGCTGCCACTCCGGTGGGTGACGGTGTTGCCCCGTCAAGCGGCTCGCGGTGGCGGAAGTAAAGCGATTCCTGGTCGCTGCCGCTGGCCCACAGACTGCCATCCCCGGCGCTGAAAAGCGCGAGCAACTCCTCGCCGAGCGTAAGCGCCCATTCCAGATGCCAGGCCGTGCCGCTCGCCTCGTAGAGCACCAGCATTCCCTCTGCAAGGCAGGCGTAGTCATCCAGGAACGCAGTCGGCCCCGCACGGCCATCACGCCACGACCGCAACAGGCGTCCCGCGGAGTCGACTAGGTTGTTCTGCAAGAAAGTCGCCGCCTTGCTGGCGGCTTTTAAATATCGGTCATCATGGAAAACATGGCAGCCCTCGGCCAGCGCAGAGATGGCCAGACCGTTCCACGCCGTCAGCAACTTGTCGTCACGACCAGGGCTTTCACGCTCCCGGCGGGCGGCGAGCAGCTTGCTGCGCGCCGCCGCGAGTAGCGCATCAATTTCCGCCAGCGCCAGCCCCAGCGTCTGCGCTACTTCCTGCATCGGCAGCGGCGTGTGTAGCACGCTCTGCCCCTCCCAGTTGCCTTGCGGGGTCACGCCGTAAAAGGCGCAGAACGCTCGCGCCTCATCGGGGGCGAGCAGCGCCCGGATTTCGGCGTCGCGCCATACATAGTATTTACCTTCAACGCCTTCGGAATCGGCGTCCAGCGCCGACGCGAAACCACCTTGCGGAAGCGCCATCCGCACCAGTAGCCAATCAAGTGTTTCGCGCGCCACGTCACCGAAGACGGAATCGCCGGTAACCTGGAACGCCTCGACGTAGCAACGCGCCAGTTGCGCGTTATCGTAGAGCATCTTCTCGAAGTGCGGCACTAGCCACTGCGCGTCGACCGAGTAGCGCGCGAAGCCGCCCGCCAAGTGGTCGCGGATGCCCCCCTGCGCCATCCCGCGCAACGTCGCCAGCACCATTTCCAGAGCCCGAGCGTCGCCGCTGTCGTGGTGGTGGCGCAACAGCGTGCGCAGCGCTCCGGGGCTCGGGAACTTGGGCGCACCTCCGAAACCGCCCCAGGCCGCGTCGAAGCTGGTGCGCCAGTGCGCCACAGCGGACGCGACCGCATCGGCAGGAGCGTCCGCCTGTCCACCCTCGGTGGCCTGCCCGCGCTGCAACGCTGCAGTCAGCGATTCGGCGCGTTGGAGCAACTGCTTACGGTCACCCTTCCACGCCGTGGCGATGCGCAGTAGCAGCGTCGGGAAACCGGGCCTTCCGTAGGCGTCGCGGGGTGGAAAGTAGGTGCCGGCGAAGAACGGCCGCCCGTCCGGAGCGAGAAAAACGGTCATCGGCCAGCCGCCGCTACCGCTCATCGCCTGCGTCGCGGCCATGTAGACTGCATCGACGTCGGGGCGCTCCTCGCGGTCGACCTTGACGCAAACAAAATGCTCGTTCATCAACGCCGCCGTCGCCTCGTTCGCGAAGCTCTCGTGCTCCATGACGTGGCACCAGTGGCAAGCGGAGTAGCCGACCGAGAGTAGCAGCGGCTTCTCTTCGGCGCGGGCGCGCGCGAACGCCTCGTCACCCCAGGGATACCACTCCACGGGATTCTCTGCATGCTGCAGCAGGTAGGGGCTACTCTCCTGCGCCAGCCGGTTCGCCATCAGGGGTGAAAACTACGGTCGTTATATACCGCCTTGGCAACCCCGCGCCATGTCCATCTGCCTCGACAGCCTGCCCGGCAGTCTCGAACCGACCTACGCTTGCGCCACGGAAATTGTGGCGACCGGGCCAATTTCAGCGCTGCTGATTCTCATCATAGGGGTCCCGCTCATCAAGCTTGCCAAAAGGTATCTCCGGCAGCTATTCGACCGGACAGCCGCTCTTGACGAGAGTATCGAGAACTTCATCTTCCGTATTGCGGGCGTGGCGATGTGGGCCATCCTGCTACTGACCGCCGTCAACGAACTGGGAATAAACGTCACTGGCATCGTCGCCGCACTTGGCATTGTTGGTCTGGCGGTCGCCTTCGCGTCGCAGGACACGATGGAGAACATTATCGCCGGCATCTTCATCATCATCGACCGGCCGTTCCGCGAAGGGGAACGCATCCTGCTGCCCAAAAAAATCGGCGGCCTCTACAGTAGCTGGGGCGACGTGCAGGAAATCGGCCTGCGCACCACCACCGTCCGCTCGACCGACGGCGTAATGCTAACTATCCCCAACAAGCAGCTGACCAAGGACGCGGTCGCCAACTTCAGCCACCGCCGCGACATGCAGTTGCGCGTGCGCATCCGGCTCGGCCTCACGCCGACATGGGGCAACGTTACGAAAGCCGAAGCAATCGTCAAGGATATCGC
>CAUZDT010000070.1:0-4530 GCA_963578705.1 Candidatus Thalassarchaeaceae archaeon | reverse complement strand
TGATGTGGAGCGTCCCCTTCTTCCCGGGTGTTAACGCGGCCAAAGACGGGGAGCTGGCTTGGGAATTGCTTATCTGGGCCTGTGTCGCCGCTTTCTTCTTGACGGGGTTGTTGGGGGTGCTGATAGACCGGCTGGTCTACCGTCGCTTTCGGAGCAAGCATGCAATTCCGCAGGTGATGATGATTGCGTCACTGGGCGTCTCGATGGTCCTGCGCGCGCTGCTCTACCTGCGTTACGGAGCCAAGATGCGGCTCTTCGTGCCGGACCGCGACTGGCGGCTGGTGACGTCATCGTTCCAGTTCGACACGGCGCTGCTCAAGTTCCACTTTGGGCTGCGCGACCAAATACCATTTTACGAGTGGATTACCGTCAAGACCAACGGCGACCCCTACCTCTACGCGCTGGTCTACAGCAAGGCGCTGCTGATTCTGGGCGTCTTCGCCGCAGTGCTGCTGCTCCTGCTGCTACTGAACCACACCCGGCTGGGGCGGCAGATGCGCGCGGTGGCCGACAACCCTGACCTCGCCGCCTCTTCTGGTATCCACGTCGAGCGCATCCACGCCACCAGCGCGTTCCTCTCGGCCGGCATCTCCGGCTTGGGCGGGGTGCTGTTTGCGATGGTGACGCGCGTCAACCCCGAGGTGGGGCTCAGCATCCTGCTGCCCTCCTTCGCGGTGGTCGTGCTCGGGACGATGGGTTCGGTGCGCGGGGCAATGATTGCTGCGATTATCATAGGCTTCGTCCGCGCCTCGTCGGAGCCGGTGCTGGTCGGCATCGGCAACCCGCTCGACCGCGCCTCCTTCTCGGCGTTCGGCGAAATCATGCCCTACATTTTCTTGATTGGCGTGCTGATGGTGATGCCGCAAGGCCTTGGAGACGCTCTGGGAAAATGGACTATCGAGCGCCATCGCCGACGCGCCGAGCGGGGCGAACAGGCGAGTGGCATGGGCCCGATGCAGTTCACCTTCGTGGCGTGCAGCGCGATTATGCTGCTGCTGGCGCTCTCGGCGCTCTACCCCGACCGGAGCTATCCGCGGCCGGTGCTCTGGCTGTTGCTGCTGGGCGGCGTGAGCCTGCTGGGGCTGGCGACGTGGTGGCCGCTCAGGGGCGAGGCGACCTCCGGGCGGCAGCTGTCGCTGGTTCCAGCCGGGCTGTTCGACGGGCTGCACGCTGCCCGGCAGGGGGCGCTGGCCGCGCTCGACCGGTCGCTCTCGGCGGTATATCGTCGTGCGGGGGCGCTTGCGGCGCGCATGACCGGCCTGCTGGCGGGCGCGCGCGCCAGCGCAGCCGGCTCGCTTCCGGACGGGGTGCGTGACGCGGTTGCTGCGCCGGGGCGACTCTGGCACTCGTTCGCGCCGTACGGGCGCGAGAGCGAGCGCGGCTCGTGGCTTGCCTTCGCCGTCATGCTGCTGCTGCTGCTCTGGATTGGCTGGTCGCTGCCGAGCGTCACCACCTTCTCCAAGTCGATGCAGGTGGCGCGACTGGTCGTGCTTGTCTCGATTTTCGGGCTGATGGCGTTCTCGCTCAACCTGCACACCGGATTTACGGGAATGACCAATTTCGGGGTGATTTTCTTTGTCGGGCTGGGTGGGATTACGGTCGCGCTGCTCTCGGTTCCGGATGACCGCCCGGGCGGCCACGGCTGGTCGCCCTTCGCGGCGCTGCTGTTCGGCGTCCTGCTCGCGGCCGCCGCCGGTTACTTGCTGGCGTATCCCACCGCGCGGTTGCGGATGGACTATTTCGCGATTGTCACCATCTCGCTGGGTGAGATTCTGCGGGTCTCGCTACTGGCCGAGCCGATGCTCGCCGCCGGGACCCCGACCTCGGCGGTCGGCATCTCCAACTACGACCTGCCGCTCGAAGGCTGGTGGGAGGGCGGTGCCAGCGCCACCGTTGGCGGCTGGCTGGGACTGGGGCAACCGGCTGCCTACCATCTCCTGCTGGCGGCGCTGGCGTTCGCAGCGCTGCTGGTGGTCTGGCTGCTGCTCGAGACGATGCTCAACGCACCGTGGGGGCGCGTCCTGCGCGCCATCCGCGAGGACGAGGAGGTCGCTAAGCACCACGGGCACGACGTCCTGCGCAACAAGGCCTACTCGCTGGCGCTGGGCGCCGGCATCGCCGGTCTGGCGGGGGGGTTATGGGTCTGGCTGAACGGCGCCGTCTTCCCCGAGTTCATCAGCCCCGTCAAGTCCACCTTCCTGGTCTGGGCGGCGTTCATCGTCGGTGGCCGCGCCAACAACCGCGGGATGGTTATTGGCGCGTTCATCATCGTGCTGGTGGACCTGCTCTTCAACGCCATGGTCGCTGCGCAGGGCGACACCTCGGCCAGTTTCCACGACGAGGCGATGTGGATGGAGGGGGGCTTCGCGTGGTGGGTCACCGACGTCATGGGCCCGTTCACCAGCGACCTCTCAATTTCCGAGGTCTTTGGTGATTCGGTCGAGCTTGGCGCGGCTGGTTTCGCCTACATCAAGCTGGCGCTGGTGGGGCTGGTCATTGTGGTCTCGCTCCAGCTCTCGGCCAAGGGGCTGCTACCGGAGGTCCCGAGCCGGCCGGAAGACCCGGCTGGTGGCCTTGTGGGTGAGCCTGCTGGAGCAACCAGCAGCGGCACGGAACCGGGAGGCGAGGCGGAATGAGTACGGTCCTGCGTGTCAGCAACCTCTCGAAGGAGTTCGGCGGGCTGCGCGCGGTAGACGACTTCTCGCTCGAGGTGGGCGCCGGCGAGTTCGTGGGCTTGATTGGACCCAACGGCTGCGGCAAGACGACGACGTTCAACTGCATTTCCGGGTTACTGGACGCCACGGGCGGCGAAGTCGAGATATTCGGCCAGCCGGCGGGCCGGCTGCGCCCCGACCAGATTCAGCAGCTGGGGCTGACGCGCACCTTCCAGCACACGCGGCTCTGGCGCGAGATGACCGCCATCGAGAACCTTCTGATTCCGCCGCGCAACCAGTTCGGACTCGACCCGCTGCGGGCGCTGCTGACGCCCTGGCGCCGGGAGGAGGAGCGGGCTCGGGTGCGGCGCGCCTACGAGGTGCTGGACCAGCTGCAGATACGGCACATGGCGCACAACTTGACCAGCGAGCTTTCGGGCGGGCAGTCGAAGCTGGTCGATATCGGCCGCGCGCTGATGGGTGAGCCGCAATTGCTGCTGCTCGACGAGCCGGTCGCGGGCGTCGCGGGGCCGCTGGCCGACAAGATTTTCAACGACCTGCACCGCATCGTCAACGAGACCGGCATCTCGGTGGTGGTCATTGAGCATAACATGGACTTCATCCTGCGGCAGGGAGTTGACCGTATCGTGGTGATGGACTGCGGCCGGGTGCTGATGGAGGGCACCCCCAACGAGGTCAAGGCGAGCAGCGAAGTCATCGAGGCCTACCTCGGCGGCCGCACCGGAGATGCAGGATGAGCCGGGTACTGGAAGTCAGCGGGCTCGATGGCGGCTACGGCTCGGTACAGATTCTGAACGGCATATCACTGCACGTCGACAAGGGCGAGTTCGTCACTATCATCGGTCCCAACGGCTGCGGCAAGTCCACCTTCATCAAGGTCATCTTTGGCATCGCGACGCATTACCGTGGCACGGTCAAGCACCGCGGCGAGAGCATCGCCGGCTGGCGCACCGACCAGCTGGTGCAGCGCGGCATCGCCTACGTGCCGCAGGTCGACAACGTCTTTCCCGGGCTGAACGTGCGCGAAAACCTCGAGATGGGCGGCGTGCGGCTGCCGCCGACGCTGCTGGAAGAGCGCATCGCGCGTGCGCTCGAGATGTTTCCCGACCTGCAACCACGGCTGCACGACACCGCCGCCTCGCTCTCGGGGGGGCAGCGGCAAATGCTCGCCATCTCGCGCGCGCTCATCAGCGACCCCACCTTCCTGCTGCTGGACGAACCGACCGCGGCGCTCAGCCCGCTCTACCAGGAGCAGATTATCGAGCGCATCGACTCGCTGCGCGAGAAGGGCATCACCATCCTCATCGTGGAACAGAACGCGCGGCTCTCGCTGGCGCGCTCCGACCGCGGCTACATCCTCGCCAACGGTGAGGTGGTACACACCGCACCGGCCTCCGAGATCCTTGACGACCCGCATATAAACGAATACTTCCTCGGCACCCTGCACGACTGAGCCGATTCTGCGACGCCCGGTTTCGACCAACCTGCCTTTAATCCGTCCTCAATACGGGCCGCATGCAGTTCTTCATCGACACCGCCGACGTGGCGGAAATCCGCGAAGCGCAGGCGCTCGGCATCCTCGACGGCGTCACGACCAATCCCTCGCTTGTAGCGAAGAGCGGGCGCGATTTCGAGGAAGTCGCGCGCGAAATCCTGGAGCTCGTGGACGGCCCGGTCTCGCTCGAAGTCACGGCGCTCGACACGGCAGGGATGCTTACCGAAGCGGCGGAGCTGGCGAGCTGGGGCGACAACGCAGTCATCAAGCTGCCGCTGACGCCCGACGGGCTCAAGGCGTGCAAGACCCTCGAAGACGCGGGCACCCGTACTAACGTTACGCTCTGCTTCTCGGCCAACC
>CAUZDT010000069.1:0-4608 GCA_963578705.1 Candidatus Thalassarchaeaceae archaeon | reverse complement strand
TCCATGTTCAGCAGCTGGCCGAACGCTTCGGGCGGCAGCAGCCGTGCCCGCCGGGCGCGGGCGCGGGTGGCAGCGTAGGCGAAGTTACTCATTTACCGAAGAGAGCCTCACTCACCGTTGGTAACTGTACCTGCCATTCGCGCTCAACCAGCGTGCTGAAGCGGAAGTCGAGCCGGTACTCGGCGGTCTCGATGATGAAACCAGCCTCCACTATTGGCTCGCCCAGCTTCTGGGAAGCGAGTTTGCCGAGCAGTTTCGCGTCCGCCTTGCGGCAGCTCAGCGTTCCGCCCGCCGGCACGTCGGCCAGTAGCGCGCGGTAGACCTGTTCCAACTCAGCCGCCGTCAGGCTGTCGAGCCGCTCCAGAGCATCCTGCCGTGTCGCTTCCAGTACCTGCCGCTGCGCGTCGAGTCGTGCGCGCTTGACCTCCAGCTCGGCCGCAGGCAGTTCCTGCCGCTCGAGCTGCTCGGCCTGCTGCTTGCTGGCTGCGGTGATTACGCCGGCAACCTGCTCGCCCTCGGCCTTGCCTTCGCTCAGGATGGCCTCCGCCTCCGCGCGGGTGGCGGTAGTGATGGCGTCTGCTTCTCCCCGGCCGGCCTGTTCGACCTGGCGCAGGATTTCCTGCAGAGCCATCTCAGCCCAGTATCTGGTTGGCGATGACGAAGCCGAGGATAACTACGGTCTCGGGGATGGCGATGAAGATCAGGCTATTGGCGAAATTGCCCCTGTCTTCAGCCACGGCGCCGACTGCGGCAGCCCCTATATGGGCCTGTGCCACGCCGGTACCGATGCCTGCCAGGCCAATAGCCAGGCCGGCCCCGATGGCCAGGTATCCACGCGAGGTTTCCTTGGCTGCCTCGACGGTTGCGTCGTCGGCTGCCGTTTCGTGCTCGGTTGCGCTAGCTGGCGGCAGTACCAGCAGTGTTATCACTGCCAGCAGTGCCACAAGGTACAGACTTGTTTTTCTGTTCATGCTATGGTCTCCATTTCGTTTGTGTATTTCCGGGTGTACCCGAAAGGAGCGTAATCAGTTCCCCCGCCCACGAAGAACTTGGGGAAGCACTCGACATATTGCAGACGCAGGGCGTTGATTCCCGAGCCGATAAGACCCAGCGTAATCACCGCCAGTTGTCCGATGACGAGTATAAGAACGGCGAATATCGCGCTAACGCCGGTGAAGCCGATGTCGAACGCCATGCCGTTGAAGGCGTGCGCCAGCCCGTAATCAGCGATTCCCAGCGCGGCAATCCGCACGTATGAAATAACCTGGACGAAGATGGAAGGCACTTCGACAATCGCCACGATTCCCTCACCCGCGACCGCCATGCCGAGCCCGAGCAGGAACCCCGTCAGGCCACCCCACAGCTCCAGCTCGCCCGTCAGGCCGAGCCGCACGCCAATCAGCGAAGTGCCGAAGAGCCAGGGTGGGATGAACATC
Organism: Candidatus Thalassarchaeaceae archaeon; assembly: GCA_963578705.1. GTDB lineage: Archaea > Thermoplasmatota > Poseidoniia > MGIII > CG-Epi1 > UBA8886. The sequence goes on along the minus strand of CAUZDT010000069.1, from coordinate 3,172 downwards.
AGCCCTCCCCACAGAATCATAATCCACGAGAATTTTTCCAGTATAGCGTGCTTCAGGTCGTGCAGCACCAGCATGTTCCAGAAACCCAGTGTCAGCCCCAATGTGACGTAGAACAGGCCGATACCGCCGGTCGCGAGCAGCATGAACGCGACGTCCTCTGAGGATGACTTGTGCAGCACCTCGTAGGGCAGTTCGTGCGCCAGCCAGTGCAGTTCGAAGCCGAAGGCTTCAGCGAAGGCGAAGGTGCCAAAGAATATCGTGGACGCGCCCGCGATGCGGATAATCTTCCCAAGCGCCAGCGCTTCCTCCGAATGCCCGTATTTCGTGACCAGCATGTGCCCCAGCATGAAATAGACCAGCCCGTAACCGAGGTCGCCAATCATCATCCCGAAGAAGAGCGGGTAGCCCAGGAATAGCAGCACTGACGGGTCGAGCTCGCGATGGTCGGGAATTGCGTAAAGCTTGGTAAATAGTTCGAACGGCTTTACAGGGGCGGGATTGTCGAGCTTGACCGGTGGCGTGTCGTCGGTCTCCTCGATTTCGAGCTCTAGTTCCAGTTCGCCCAGCGCCGCCTTCAGCCGCGCCAAGTCGCTCTCCGGCAGCCAGCCTTCGAGCACGTAGGTGTTCTCGCTCTGCGCCAGCTTCAGCGGCAGCTCCGACTTCTCGGCCTGCGCCGCAAGATGCTCCTCGGCGGCGACCAGCCACTGGCCGTGCCGCTGCCCCAGCGCTTCGAGCTCGTGTCCCAGCGCAGCGGCCTCGGTTTCCAGCTCGCCCAGTTTCAGTTCGAGTGCGGTGATGCCGGCAGTCGGCTGTCCGTCGCCTGACGGGGGGTCGAGCGCGCGGAAGCCGTGCTGCCCCAGCGCCTGCTCCGCCTCGTCGGCCGCGTCGCGTGGGATGAAGGCGGCCAGCATTTCGCCCGCGCGTACGATCTCGCCGTCCGCAAACTCCAGCTCCGTTTTCGGGGGTAGCGTACCGGTAAAGACCGCCAGGCTTTCGTAATCGGCATACGCTTCGAGCGGCAGTCCCAGCGGCTCGAACTGGCGCAGCAGTTCGAGCCGTGCATGACCTTCCTTCTGCTGCTGAATCGCCGTGCGGTGCTTCCCGTTGAGCGTAAGCACTTCCTGCTCGAGCGCATCGAGCCGTTCAGTGATTTCCGCCTCGAGCTCCGTCACGGGCCGCGCTCCGGCCGGCGGTGCCGGCTCGACGCCCAGTATCTTCAGCAGCGAGCGCACGCGCACAAGCTTGCCCGAGACGGTTGCGCCATATTCGAGCGAAGCGCCGCTGGCGAATCCCTCGTCCTCGCCGTTGTAGTCGACCATGTGCACCAGTCGCTGCTGCGACAGGACATGGGAAACTTGCGGCAGGTCGCGGTTGAGCCCGCACAGCACCAGCTTGGACATCGGTTCAGGCTTAAGCATCAAATGACTCCAGGAAACGGGCGACAAATTCCCCGGCCGCCTTGCCGCGCTTCTTTTCGGCGCCCTTGCGCAGTTTCGCGACCTCGGCCAGCCCTTTATTGAGCAGCGCCTGCTTGCGCGTCGCAATCTGCTTGCGCGCCTTTTCCAGATCACGCGCCGCCTTCTTTTCGGCTGTTGCGCTAGCCTTTTCCACCAGCGCCAGCCGGTCCTGCTGTGCCTGACGCAGAGCGGCCTGGCGGTCGCTCGCGACCTGCTCCAAGCTCGCCGCATTGCGGCTCTCGGATTCCCTGATTTGCAGTAGCAGTTCTGCTTTACTCATGTCTGGCACCAAGGGGGGCAGCGGCACTCCGGTGTCCCCTATAAATATTTAGGGGAAGCGGGCGCTTTTTTGCACCAGAAATGGTGGGCCCGACCCGATTCGAACGGGCGACCTTCCGGTTATCAGCCGGATGCTCCAACCTGACTAAGCTACGGGCCCCGGTTGCCGCCACGGAGCGGCCGATTTTAATGGCTGGGGGCGGGCGGTGGATGGACTCCGGCTCAGGCCGGAGCCGTGTTTTCCCGGGCGGGTTCAGTCGTCCGAGTCTTTGTCGCCGCCGGAGTCGTCGTCTCCGCTGTCGCCAGCGTCGCCGTCCCCGCGGTCATCCGCTTTCGGCTCGGGAGCCGCAGCTGGTGCGCCGCCGCCGCCCTCGCCTTCCTGGTAGTAGATGTAGAAGCCGCCGATGAGGCAGCCCAGTGCCAGCACGATGAGCGTGCCCGGCACGTAGGTGTCGGCCATCTTCAGGTTACTTGTGCGCTCGTTAGCGGTCTCGACACTCTCGGTTACTTCGGCCTCGTTGTAGCCGCCATTCAAGACCATCACGGGAATGGTGCGCGCGGAGTAGAACTGCGCGAACGCTTTCTGCCCCATCGCGACGGGGTAGGCTGCCTTCTGGGCGTCGGAGTACTCGACGTTCAGCGTCTGCACCACCGTGTCATTTTCGGTGAGGCTGCCCGAGAAGTCGGCGTCAACGTAGCCTGTTACGGAGTAGATCTGGTTCTGGACCGTTCCGGTGTAGGGGTCGAAGTAGAGGTCCTCGGCGTAGTCCATCAGGATGGGCACTGTGCTCGGCCACGGTGCCGGTGGCGTGATGTATGTGCCATTCGGGTTCAGGTCCGGGTGGTACATCATGCTGTCCGGCAGCGGGTCCGGGACCTGAATAGTGCCGCCAGTGGTGATGTCCACATAGATGTAGAGCACACCGCGCGGGATCTGCACGGGCACGCCGGTTTCATTAATCGGCACGCCACTGAAGTGGGCGATACTGGTCGTCGCGTCAACCCCCACCGGGGAGTACATGTTGTTGTAGCTGCTGTCGAACGGATTCGGGAAGAAGCCCGGCGCAGCCGTGTCGGTGTTGGAGTGCGGGAACGTGTCGGCGAAGCCAGTTTGCTGGCTGCCGACCTGGTGGCTGCTGCGGTTGACAAACATCTGTGCCGGCGCGACCAGTCCGCCATCGGCGTTCAGATCAATCGTCGCTACAATGGGATTGCCATCACCGTCAACGCCAACCACCATGTCGCTGTTGACCGCGAACCCTGTGTTCGTGAGTAGGTGCGTAGCGGTAGTTGGGTCAACCGTGGTGTTATCCGGGCCCGGCATCGCGCTGATTACGGAAGTGGTCTGGATGGCAGTGACGTTCACGTCAAGGCCGTTGGCTAGGTCGAAAAGCGTACCAGTATAGGTAGTCACGGACGGGAAGTGCGCTCCGTCG
>CAUZDT010000068.1:0-4625 GCA_963578705.1 Candidatus Thalassarchaeaceae archaeon | reverse complement strand
GTGCGTGAATGCTCTCTGCATTATAAGTGTTTCAGAAGAGCTTTAGCGCCTCTTCGAGCCGCCCCAGCTCGATGCCGGTGCTGGCGCGGCCGCAGACCGCCCCCGTCGCGGTGGCGACCACTCCCGCCCCAACGAGCGGCATCCCGAAGTTGGCGGTGCACTCCATGATTTCCACGCCGAGCCGCTGGCCGAGCGCCTGCCGCTCCTTGTCGGGGATTTCGGGATGGCAGACGCCACCGCCCCCCGTAACACAGGCGAGCATCCCGACGTTCTCCATTTCGGCCAGCGACTGCGGCCGCAGCTCGACTCCCAGTACCTCCCCGGCCGCCTCGCGTGCCGCCGGCGAGAGCCGCGGGCTACAGATGCCGCCGGAGTTGGTGACAAGCAGGTTGTTGCCGGCGGCGTTGGCGCGCTCTTCCAGCACGCCGAAGCGCAGCCCGTGCTTTTCAGCAACGGCCGCGAGCGCGTCGCGCTCGCGCTCGGTCGCCAGGTTGGAAACCAGCAGCCCCTGCGAGTTCATGGCCACGAGCGTCCCGAGTACGCGGCTGCCGCCGACGGTCGCCTCGATGACCGGCGCGCCCAGCGCTTCCGAGATGGCCTCGCGGTCGTCGGCCGGGATGCCGGGCGGCAGCAGCGCCAGCGCGTCGGAGACGGCACAGAATACACCGACGTAGGGAGAATTGAAAAGGTCCTGCCGCAGGAGCGCCATCTACTCGGCGAGATGCACGACGACGCTGCCGTCCTCGAACTTCAGCGCCCGCACCCGGATGCGTGACGGCGGCTTCTCGATGCCGCGCGCCCAGATGGCCTCGTTGACCGGCGGGTCGATGAAGAGCGCCCGGTCCTCGGACTTGCCCTTGCGGGCTTCGGCGGCGGTGCGCACCGCGACGCCGTCGCGCTCGGGCTTCATGTGCCGCACCAGGAAATCCTCGACCATGCGCATCGCCACCGGCGCGCGCCGCGTGCGCGGCACCCGGTAGAGTTTGCGCAGCGGAATGGTGTAGATGCGCTCCAGCTGCAGTTCGTCATCGGCCATCAGCGGTGGAGTCTCCCGCGGCGCCAGAAGTGCCGCTTGGGATGCGAAGTGAAGCGGCGGTTGGTGCGCTGCATCACCCACGCGGGAACGCGCCGGTTGCGCTTCACTAGTTTGTTGAGTCGCAGCTTTTTTGCGTAGGGCTTGCGACTAGACATCGCGGTACCCCCGGATTTCGACCTTCGTCTCGCGCTTGCGCGAAAGTTGCGTCAGCATCTGCTGTAGCGTAGCGTCATCAATCGGCCCCGTGAGCTTCCCGTCGCCTGCCAGCGCCAGCACCTGCTGCTCGACGGCGGCGGCCGTCTCGGGGCGAGCGACGCGCACCTGTGCCAGCCGCTCCTTCGCCTCGGCGCTCATCAGCTGCCGCAGCGCTCCCTGCACCTGCGCGTTATGCTTGAGCTGCTCCTGCTCCAGCGCCAACTGCTGTTCAGCCTGTGCCTGCATTTCCTGCAGCCGTCGCTGTCGCAGCGCTTCGAGCTCGCGGTCCTCCATCAGTAGCGCTCCAGCCGCTCATAGGCGGCGTTAATCTCGGGGCGCAGCGCGTGCGCAGTGTTGTCGAGCAGCGACTGCCCTCGGGGCGCAACGCGGCGGCCTTTCGACGAGCGCTCGACCAGCTCCGCCGTCTCCAGCTGCTGCATCATCAGGCGCAGAATCTTGCGGCTGCCGGGGTGCGAGCGGTTGGGCTTGCTGCCGCGGTCGACCGGTCCCGAGTAGAGCCGCGCCAGCCGCTCGGTTCCGAGCGGGCCACGCAGGTAGAGCTTGCGTAATACCGACGCCGCACGGCGATACCACCAGTCGGGCTGCTCCGGCGCCTTCTCGCGGTGCGCCGCGGTCTTGGCGAAGGGCGCCCACTCGGGCGGCTGCAGCGCCTTCTCGCTTTTCAGCGCCTGCGCCAGCTTGCTCACCAGCTTCTGTCCGGGGATGTCGTTGACGGTGGTCATCGGGAAGTGGGCGGCACCCAGCCTCTATTATAAGCCTTTTCAGACGAGAGCATAGCTCTCGCAAACTTCGCCCGCCACCCCGCCGCGGGAATCAAAGCTGCGCTCGCGGAATTCAACGCGGCCGTCGCGCCCGACCAGCAGCAGGCTTGAGCAGCGCGTCCCGAACTCTGGCGTCGCGACGAAAGCGGCCGACCACGGTTCGCCCGCGACGGGAACGCTGCGGTCGGCCAGGATGGCGAACAGCGCCTCCGGGTCGGGTTCGGGACCCCGCAAGGCGACCCGCAGCGCGTCCCGGCCGGCGACGACCTTGGGCCATTCGGTCCCGGGCGGGGCGTTGCTCAGGGTGTGGATTCCCGGCTCCAGTCCAGCGACGCGACCGCCGGTGCTGCCCCACGCCGCCACGCCGGGGGCGCCGGCAAGCAGGCAGCAGCCGCCCACCTTGCGCGCCAGCAGTTCCTCGAGCGCCACGGCCGGCGGCACGTCGCTGTGCAGGTATTCCAGCACCAGTTCGCCGCGTGATGGCGCATTCGGGAGCTGCGGCTCCGGCAGGTTGGTCAGCACCGCCCAGCGGCCGCTACGGGTGACTCCGAGCCAGCTGCCGCCCGCCTGTCGGTCGCGCCCCGCCAGGATGTCGCCGTCGCGCCAGCGCGCCGGCTCTGCCGGGCGGTTGTGGAACTCGTCGCGGTTGGCCGCCAGCACCAGACTGTAACGGGGATGGCAGTTGTGCGCCAGTAACGCCAGGCACACTAGTCGGCGAAGACGTTCCAGCGGTGGAACATGACGATGACCAGCACGTAGGCGATGATCAGCAGCGTGATCAGCCCCAGCCCCATCGCCTGCGACAGGAGCGGGAAGATGAAGAGCACGAAGAATCCCACTACCGCAGTCCAGCCCAGCAGGTAAATCAGATAGGCGTGCGGCGCCAGCTCGGGGTCGCGCGCCGCCTTGCCGGTCATGAATTTGCCGAGCGCGCCGATGGTGCGCATGACCGACTGCTGCAGCCCCACCGCGTCCAGGCTCATGCGCTGCCGATGCAGGGCGTGCTAATAACGCTCACCGTCCGCGCAGCGCCTCGAAGAATCCCTTTTTCAGGAGTCCGCGCCCGGTAAGGAAATTGTAATTGGCAAGCAGCATCACGAATACTCCACTCAGTAGCACGATGAAGTGCGACACGAAGCCGATGGAGCGTGGGTCGCCTACCAGCGGCCGGTCACCCGCGGTCAGGAAGAAATTGCTCGCACCGTAGGCTATGGTAAACGAAATGGCGATGAAGATTACGTTGTGCCGGTTAATCCTCCCCTCGGCCTCGCCGATGTAATGGGACGTCTGGCTCAGGTGGTCACGGCGTGACTCGGTCCGCAGGACCTGGACTGAGAGCGAGTAAATTGCGACGACAATTGTGATGAACATGAAGATAAGGTCAAGGACGAAACTGGGCTCCTGCGAACTTGAGTAGAGCAGAACCCCCGCATGGTAGGCGAGGAAGCCCCAGTATCCCACCGAGAACCAGCCCGCGAAGGTAGTCGCTTCGGCATTGCTGACGTCACGCTGCAATCTCCGCAGGAAAAACAGGGTCAGGAGTGCCAGTGAAATCATCATCGCAAACCAGAAAATCTGGAACATGAGGTTGAAATCTTCTGCGAAGGGCTCGTAGTTTCTGGCCATGAGATAGAAGACCATGTAGCCAGCCAGCGTCCAGAAAATCGGGGCGGCATAGACCAGCATTCCACCTTGTCCTGAATCGCCATCCTTTCGCTCAACGCGGCGCAGCGCGTATTCCCGGAATGGCACGCGCATCCACCACGCCTGCGCGAATTGCCAGACAATGAAGATGATTACCAGTCCGAAGCGGAGCCCATTCCGGAGGTTATCTCCGTAGTTTGCATTGCCGATGATTGACCAGAGAATTCCCGCAATGAGGATTGAGAGCAGCACCGGCAGCAGCAGGCTGGTGGGATGGTCACTGCGAGTCAGTTCCCTGACCCCACCAAAGCGTGTCAGGATGCCGGTAAGCAGGTAACCGCCGGAAGCGCCATAACCCAGTAGGAGCAGCAGGTCAACAGCCCATTCCCCGCTGGACAGGCTGAGGGCGAAGAAGATACCCAGCAATGCGACCAGCAGGAAAAAGTGCAGCTTGGTCTTGCGCGAAAAGAGGATTGAAATCAGTTCAGTCTTGTTAATGCGATTCTGGGTGGTTACGGGTTCATCTTCGGTTTCGTCAGCCTCCTCATCCCAACCCAAATCGAAGTTGGGCAGGGGTGCTTTGTCACCGCCATCATCTTCGGCTTTTGCCTCGCCGTTGTCCGGCTCCGCCGCCTCTGGTGCTTCGTCCTCTCCCGCCAGGATGCGGTCGATTTCGAGCAGCACGTCCTCGTCGTTGCCGGCCATTCGCCCCCGCACGGCCACTCGCCGGATTAACCCTTGCGGCGGCCGTGGTTCTCGCGCCGGTCGCCCTCGCCGGGGCGCCGTGCCAGCCGCCGTCGCGCCTCGTTGCTGCGTTCAGCGCTGGTGCGCGGCCGCCGCGGACTCTCACCGCGGCGGCCGTGCCCGCCCGTGCCGCGTTCGGTTCCTTTCCAGCGGCAGGTGACGCGCTTCAGGTCCCACGCGGCCGCCTTAGTGACTCGGCGGCCGCCGTGCCGGTGCAAAGCTTC
>CAUZDT010000067.1:0-5385 GCA_963578705.1 Candidatus Thalassarchaeaceae archaeon | reverse complement strand
ACAGCGTTGAAATTAGCGACATGGCGGGCGAGGCGCGCGAGCCCGAAATCGAGGAGCTTGAGTGGGTGGTCGAGGATGCCGAACAGGGCGGCTACGCGCACTTCATGCTCAAGGAAATCTTCGAGCAGCCCCGCGCCCTGCAGGAGTCGCTGCTGCCGACGCTCGCCGAGGCGATTGTCAACGGGATCGACCTGAACTGGCGCATCGGCTCGATTTCAATCGTGGCGTGCGGCACGTCGTTCCACGCCGGGCTAGTCGGCAAGTATGTCATCGAGCAGCTGACCGCCATCCCGGTCAACGTCTACCACGCTTCCGAGTTCCGCTACTCGCCGCCGGTGCAGAATGTCGGCGGGATGCTCTCGGCGCGGCCGCTGGTGATGCTGGTTTCGCAGAGCGGCGAAACCGCCGACACGCTCGCCGCAGCCCGCGTGGCGCGGCAGCAGGGGTCGCACACGGTCGCCATCTGTAACGTCGGCAGCAGCAGCCTGGTGCGCGAAGTCGACGGCACACTGCTGACGCGCGCCGGCCCCGAGATTGGCGTCGCGGCGACAAAAACGTTCATGGTGCAGATGCAAGCGCTCTACATGCTGGCGGTGCATCTCGCCTATTCTCGCAAGAGCATGGACCTGCCGCAGCTACGGCGCTGGGAGCAAGAGCTGCGGCGGCTGCCGCACTACGTGGGTCAGGTGCTCGAGCGGCACACCGCCATCAACAAGCTGGCGGGGACACTCCAGTCGGCCAGCTCCATCTTCTTCATTGGTCGCAACCTGAGCTACCCCGTCGCGCTGGAGGGGGCGTTGAAACTGAAGGAGATTTCGTATCTCCACGCCGAAGGCTATCCGGCCGGCGAGTTGAAGCACGGGCCGCTGGCGCTGCTCTCGCCCGATACGCCGGTCGTCGCTATCATGAGCCCGGACCACACCCACTCCAAGCTGGTCTCCAATATCGAGGAAGTGGCGGCGCGTAAGGCACCGCTGTTGCTGGTCGCGCAGGAGGGCGACGCGGATGCGCAGCGGCTCTCGCCGCACGTCATCACAGTCCCGGCAACCGACTCCGTATTGATGCCGTTCACCGCTGGAGTCGCGCTACAGCTGCTGGCTTACCACGTTGCCGACGCGCTGGGGTGCGAAATCGACAAGCCGCGCAACCTTGCCAAGTCGGTAACCGTCGAGTAGGGCGCGCGCGTTCAGCGCCGGCTTACTTCCCGCGCGACTCGCGCGCCTTGGACCGCAGGTCACTCGAGTTGCACTTGCGGCAGCGAACCGCCTTGGTGGCATTGCGAGCGTTGCACTTCATGCATATTTTCTTGTTGAAAAGTCGCGCCTCTGCCTCAGGGAACCGGGCCATGCCGCGCCGTAGCTGGGGGGGATAAAAGCGGTTTCGCCGAACGCCAAATGTTTAAAACCAACTCGCTAGGCCGGGTCCGTGCGGGCAATCACGGGAATCCTAATACTGGCGTTGCTACTGGCGCCAGGCCCAGCAGCCGGTGCCGCAGGCGGCACGACGCTGGAAGCCAACCTCGATTTCAGCAGCCAGCAGCAGGGCGAAATCAGGCTCGAACTGGCGTGGCCGGGAGGCCCCTATCCGCCTGAAGGGCTGGATTGGGAAGGGCTACGCGAGCAATACCTGGACCCGAAATTCTCCCTCTCGGACGAACCGAATGCAGAGGCAGTCCTGCGCTACCTGACTGCGCCTATGCCGGGCGGCAACGGTACGGCCAGCCTCGCGGCAGCCCTCCTCGGTAGCAACGCTGTTGACTCAGCCAGCGTCAGCACACATTCGGCAGAACGAGGGAACCTGCAACTCACGATTCAGTTTCACCTCGCGGATAACGCGATGCTGCACCCACTGATGTTTGTCAGCCAGCTGAACAATGCCAGCGCGCTCGAGGCGAAGCTCGTCATCAGCTATCCACCTGATGTGAGGCTGGAAACCAACGAATTCGTCCTGGACCACCTGCGCACCCCGATGGGTGGCTGGCTTGGCGTCGGCCTGCTGGCGAGCGATTCCGCCGCCTACGACCCGGCCGAAGGCGAAATCGTCGTCAGCGTGGCGCCGCAGTGGGCCGACGGCCGCGTGATAGCGATAGCGGTGGTGTTGCAGCTGCTGCTGATTGGCGCAATCAGCTACCGCTACGGGAGCAGCCTGCTGCGGCCGCTGCTCTTCGGGGGCGCGGCGCTACTCGCCTACCTGTTTGTTTCGTTTCCCTTCTCGACTGGACTCTGCTACGCAATTATCCTGTTCGGGCTGGCGCGGCAGTATGTCGGCGCCCTCACCTCGGAGGAGTTGCGGCGCGACATGGACGGCTTCGTCGACACACTGCTAACGCGGCCGCGCGGCGTCGCGGTCGCGTCCGGGGGCGGGGCGGCGCTGGAGGAGCTGCGCGCATCGCGGAACCCGCTGGCGCGACTGTTTCCGTTCAAGATTCAGGAGCTGTTCCTGATTTACGACGACGGACGCCTGATTTCACACTCGATACTGCACGGGTCGCGGATGGTCGATTCGGAAATCGTCAGCTCGATGCTGACCGCCATCGGCGACTTCATCAAGGACTCGTTCCGCGCCGATGACAAAGGCAGCCTTGAAAACCTCAAGTATGGCAACATCAACCTCTACGTCCAGCGACGGGAGCCACTCTACCTCGCGGGAGTCATTTCGGGGACCGCGCCCGACGATTTTGGTGCGGTGATGAAGGAATACCTGGATGAGCTCTGGGGCGAATATGGCTACGTCATCGGCCGCAACTGGAACGGCGACACCAGCAGCCTCAGTGAGATACGGGGCGACCTGACTGAATTCATCCAGTACTGGTCGTCATCGCGTTGAGTCGCCCTTTTATATACCTGCAACCATCAGAGGAGTGATGGAGGAGGCTGGAGACCTCGACTGGCAACTGCAGGAACTGTTCCTGCTTTTCGACGATGGACGGCTTCTGGCACACGCGTCACTGCGGGAAAACCAGTCCGTCGACAGCGAAATCGTGGGCTCGATGCTGACTGCTGTCAGCGACTTCGTGGGCGACTCATTCTCGACTCGTGACGGACTGCTCGAGCACCTGCGCGCCGGTGACCTCAACGTAATGCTGCAGCGGGCGAATCCGCTGATGCTGGCCGGCATCGTTTCCGGCACGCCACCGGCAGGACTTGGGCAGGAGTTGCTGGGTGTCGTCGAGGAGATGCGCGAGAGTTACAGTTACCTGGTTGACGAGCAGTGGAATGGAAGCACTTCGCTGCTTGACTGTGTCCAGGAGGAGCTGAAAGCGTTCCTGTGTCGAGACTAACTAATTCCTGTTTTTCAGCAATGGCATTCCCTTCGGGAGCGTGTCGCGAGGAAACGCCAATTGAGTAACCGAAGTCCTTTCAATACTAGACGCAGGGAATGCCCTGCAGGGACGCATTAAGTTGCTGGACCTGCAAGAGCTGGGGGCGGAGCTGGCGACCGTCTCATGGCCCCACATCGCATTCTTCCTGGTGCTGGCGCTGGGAATCTCGTTCCTCTGCTCGTTGCTCGAGGCGGTACTGCTCACCACCAACTGGTCCTACATCGAGAAGCTGGCCCGGGAAGGGCGCAGCAGCGGTCCGCTGCTGCGCCGCTTCAAGGAGGAAATTGACGCGCCGCTGGCGGCAATCCTGACGCTGAACACCGTGGCGCACACCGTCGGCGCGGCCGGGGTCGGCGCGCAGTTCTACGAAAGCGGCGGCAACTGGCTGGCAGCAGCCTCGATTGTCATGACGCTGCTCATCCTGATATTCTCGGAAATCATCCCCAAAACAATCGGCGCCACCTACTGGCGCCAGCTGGCGACGCCCGCCGCGCACGCCATTCACTGGCTGGTCCTGCTGACCTGGCCAGCGGTCGTTATCCTGCAGAGATTTTCGCGCTCAATCTCGACCAATGGCGCACAGGCCGAAATGACGCGCGAGGAGATGATAGCCGTCGCCGAGCTGGGCGAGGACCAGGGGACGCTCGACAAGGGCGAGACGCGCATTATCCGCAACCTGCTGACGCTCGACAACATCCACGCCGAAGACGTGATGACTCCCAGTACCGTCATGCTCACCTTCCAGCAGTCGCAGACCGTCACGCAAGTGGTCAAGGCGCACTCGCCGCTCCCCTTCTCACGCATCCCGGTCACCGACAGCGGTCTGGACGATGTCGTGGGTTTCGTACTGCGCAGCCGGCTGATGGAACTCTACGCTGGCGAGGGCGATGATACCCCGCTAGGCGACCTGCTCCAACCGCTGCACAGCGTAGGGCCGGAAGATAGCGTCGCCGACCTGCTCGACGAGTTCATCGCCCGGCGCGAGCACGCCTTCCTGGTCGTTGATGAATACGGCACCACACAGGGGCTGATTACGCTCGAAGACGCGGTCGAGACGCTGCTGGGTGTGGAAATCGTCGACGAGTCCGACTCGGTCGAGGACATGCGCCAGCTGGCACGCGAGCTGTGGGAGAAGCGGCAGCGGCAGCGCGAAGTCAGCCAGACCACTGCTGGCTGGCCCACTCGCTGAGCCGGTTGCCGGCCCATATCAGGCTGGGCAGCACCAGGATTGCGATTACGACCGAGTAGACGATAGTCGCAGCAGTGATTATCCCGAAATTGCGCACCAGCGGCATCGGGCTCAATAGCAGCACCCCGAAACCGGCTATGGTCGTCAGCCCCGAAATCAGCAGCGCCGCGCCGGTCTGATGAATCGTATTCTCCAGCGCCGCCTGTTCGCTCCGGTACTGCGATTCCTCGCGATACCGTTCAACGATATGGATGGCGTAATCGATGCCGAGACCCACCGTGAGTGCGGTAACCATCACCGTCATCACGTTGAGCGTGATTCCCAGCGCCGCCATCGTGCCCATAATCCAGATGGCGGCCAAGATTACCGGCAGGATATTGAGCAGCCCCAGCCCCACATGGCGGTAGATGCCAACCAGCAGCACCGCCGCCAGAAAGATCGCCACAAGCGTCGAGGCGAGCTGGGTGTTCTGGATGGCGTTGACTGTCGTAATCGTCAGGATGTGGCCTCCGGTGAAGGATACTTCAGCGTCGGGGAAGCCGTCGTCCGGGACATCTTCGTGCAGCTGCACCAGCAACTGCTCCAGTCCTTCATTGTCCAGCTCGTTGTCGTGCGTCGGCCCGACAAAGATACGGACCACTGCCGCGTCATACTCGCCGGCAGAGTCGCGATGCAGGAGCTGCCGCGCCTGCTCGGCGTAGGTGGTGCCAAGGAAGACGTCAGCCACGTCAAGGTCGCGTTGCCACAAGTAGTCAAACAGTTCGCGAATATCGCCGTCGCTGGTCTGGCTGAAGCTGACCGCCTCATGCGTCAGGTTGAAGCTATAGAGCGGAGATTGGACAAAAAGGTAGTTGTCACTGCGGACCGCGATACT
>CAUZDT010000066.1:0-5491 GCA_963578705.1 Candidatus Thalassarchaeaceae archaeon | reverse complement strand
TTGCAGTAGTCATCAGTCTCGTCGCTGGGCGAGGAACAGACAGGGCACTTGGGCATATTGCTCCATTGTAGGGCGGGTTAAACAGTATTGCAGGGAAGTTTTTCTTTAGGGCCGGCAATTACCCCTCGATGAGTCTGGATGAACTCACACTGCGAGACCTGCGAGTGCAGGCGCTGGCGGAACGCCGCGATGGGCGGCTGGTGAAGCTTCCAGCCCACTTCCACGAGCGGCTGGCGCGGTTGGAGCATGGCCTCGAGAAGGCGCGCGACGCGGCTCGTGAGGACGAACAGCGATTCCAGCGCGCCAACGGCGATATCAGCAAGCTCTCCGACCTGAAGCTGGAACTGCACAAACACCGCGAGCGCAAGCTGACGCGGCTGGCGCGCGAGAAGGTCAACGGCCAGCAGCCGTCGCTCCACGCCGTCACCGAGCAGGAGCGGGAGTTCCTCGAGTCCGTCGCCAGCGTCATTGGGCAGCACCGGCAGAAATTGCTGGTGCGACGGACGGCGCCAGAACCGGCGGCGCCCGTCGCGAAACCCGAGCCGAAGGCGAAGCCGGCACCGAAACCCGCTGTGCCGGAGCCGGAACCAGCCGCCGCAGCTCCTGTCGACATCGATGACTCCGAAGCGCTGCTGGTGCGCGTCCTCGAAGATTTGCCGACATTTACGGGACTTGACGCACGCAATTACTCGCTCAAGGCCAACGACGTGGCGCACATTCCGCTCTACAACGCGCGCATGCTGCTCGAGGCGGGCAAGGTGGAACGGCTGGAGGGCGAAGCCTGAAGCTGCGGGACGGCGAGCTGCAGTTCCCGGCCGGCAAGCTCGCGACGGCGCTGTGGGGGCGGCAGCGCGTGGGCCGCGCTGCCGCCGGCGGCATTGCACTGCATCCGGTCGAAGCGCTCTGGTGCCACGCCAACGGGGCGCTCGAGCTCGACGCGAAACTACAGGCGCAGCTGGCTGCGCTGGTGGGCGAGCTACTGCCGGTTGCCTACAACGACTTGCGGCAGCGCGGTATCGTGCCGACCGTCGAAGGCGCTGCGCTGCGCTTCCGGGCGCGCGACGACGGCGCGGACGTGCGGCTGCATGTCACCAGCAGCGACGCGCCGGCCAGTCTGGCGTTGCTGGCGCAGGGCGACTGGCTGGCGCTAGTCGACGAAGCGCTGGAGATAATCTACTACGCGGCCGCGACTCCCGGCTGGGGCGCGCTGCCCGACGGTCCGCTACCGGAAGCGCTGGCGGCGGCCGGCTTACAGGTCGCTTCAGGAATGAAGTTCGGCACCCGCTACCGAGTCTACCGCGACGGCGAATCCCACGCAGCTTGGCTGCTGCACCTGCTGCGCGACGGCGACAGCTGGCTCGACATCGTGCGCGCGGTGCGGGTAGCGCACGGCGTCCGCAAGCAACTGGTCGCCAGCGACGGCAAACGGTGCCTGGCGCTGGAATGGGTGAAACCCTGAAGGTCGGCCTGGACCTGCAGAACTTCGGGCTATTGCATCGCGTGGTCGCGGCACTGGAAAGCGACGAATTCAGGCTGCTGCCGCTCGACGCAGTTCCCGCCACATCGGACGAAATCGAAGTTGTCGTCAGCGACGCCGCGCAACTGCCGGCAACCCGCCTGCCGGTCATCGCGCTCGGCGACGTCGTGCTGCTGCCGTTGCAGCTGCGGCACGTCCGCGCCGGGCGGCCGCCGCTGGTCATCGGCGTTGACCCGGGCGGCACCACCGGCGTCGCGGTGCTGGCGCAGCGACGCCTGCTCCACAGCGCCGAATGCGCTACGCCCGATAAAGCGGCGGAGCTGGTGCGCCGGGTGGCACGCTGCTCGCTCGACTGCACCGTGCGCATCGGCAGCGGCGCCCCCGAGGCGGGCGGGCGTATCGCCGCCGCGCTGCGCCACCTGCGGGTCGAGCTGGTCGATGAACGGCGCTCGGGGAGCGGGTCGCACACCGCCGCGGCGCGGGCAATTGCGCTCAAGCGTGGAGAACGCGTGCGCGAGCTGGACTACCGTCCCACCGCCGGTGAAGTGGCGCGGCTGCAGGCGGAGTCACGGATTGCGTCGGGTAGCCGCCGCACCATCTCGCGGCAGCAGGCGCAGCAGGTGCTGCTGGGCGAACTGACGCTGGAAGAAGCGCTGCGCGGCTAGCCGCGCAGCGCTCCGCAATTGCCGCACTGCGTTTCGTCGCCCTCGAACGGGGTGTTGCACGCCTCGCACACGTTACTGCACTCATCCGCGACGCGCGACAGCGTCAGCCGATGGCGACGCAAGTCGCGCACTTCGTAGCGGCCCGGGCCGCCCAGCTCCTCCAGCAGATCAGGCGTCAGCGTCAGGTTGCCACCCGCGTCGAGCAGGAGTTCGCGCGACAGCGCCAAGTCCTCGAGCTCGACATCTTCGCCGTGCTGCGCGATGAAACGGCCATCCTGCAGCTCGAGCGAACGGTCGGCAAAGTCGGCGACCATCTCGCTGTGCGTCACGACCAGGAACGCCACTTCCTGCTCCTTGTGCAAGCGCGTGAAAAGCTCCATGATGCTGCGCGCGGTGACCGGGTCCACCGAGCCGGTGGGTTCGTCGGCCAGGATGAGTCGCGGGCGGGTGATGAGCGCGCGTGCAATCGCAGTGCGCTGCGCCTCGCCGCCCGAGAGCTGCTCGGGGAGCGCGTGCGCCCGCTCGGAGATGCCAAGGTAGTCGAGCATCTCAGCGACGCGAGCGGCCGCCTCGCGATGCGGAACCCCGGCGTGGCGCAGCGGCTGCAGCACGTTGTCGCGCGCCGAAAGGTGCGGCAGCAGGTTACCCTCCTGGAAGATGAACGAGACCGTCGCCCGCCGGTGCTGCACCAGCTGCTCGGGCGCCATGCGGGTAATGTCCTCGCCCGCCAGCTGCACCACGCCGGCGCTGGGCTTCAACAGTCCGCCCAGCGCTTTCAGGAGCGTGGTCTTGCCGGCGCCCGAAGGGCCGACGACGGCGGCTGCCTCGCCATCCCGCAAGGCGACGCTCAGCCCGCGCAGCGCGACAACGTTGCCTTCCTCCACCTGCGATTCGAAGACGTGGTAAAGTCCGGTTGCCTTGAGTAATTCTTCCGCCATTTATTCCCCCTTCAGTATGCGCGCTAGGTCGGAGCGAGTCGCACGGGCTGTGGTCCAGACCAGCGCTAGCATTACGACCGCGAGCACCGCCAGACCGATGACGAGCAGCTCGCCCCAGGGCCAGACCAGCGTGCGGTCAACCGGGGTTGAAGCGCCGCCGAATGACTGGAAAATCAGCCCGAACAGGCTGAACATGCCATTAAACGCATACGAGATGCCGACCCCCAGCAGCGTGCCGAGCAGCATGCTCACCACCGTTATCGACATGATTTCGAACAGCACCAGCCGTCCCACCTGCCACTCGCTGGCGCCGATGGCCTGCAGGATGGCAAGCTCACGCTTGCGCTGCGTCAGCACCAGCGACAGGAAGACGAAGCTGGAAGCGACCGCAGCAATCGTCGCGACCGCGAACTGTAGCGTCAGTAATCCCAGCGTCCCGAAGACCAGCCCGCCGTTGCGCTCGACTTCGCGATGCTCCTCATCCCAGCTGGTGACCTTCGAGACCGACGAGTCGAAAGCCAGCGCGCGGGTCACCGCGCGCTGCGCCTCTGCATCGCCTTGCGGGCCGAGCTCGACGAACCATGTCGTTTCGCGCCACGCATCAACCGCCCCGTCGCCAACCAGCGTGCGGAAGTTCGCCTCGCCGATGAAGATGCCGCCTGCGGTAATGTCGGTATCAAGCCCGGGATGCCAGGTGTGTTCGCCGACGTTGCTGACCGTCACCTGGTCGGGAGCGCCGCCGGTTAGGTTCAGCACCAGTTGCGGCTGTTCACCGAGCGAGAATTCCAGCTGCTCGCCGTAGCTGAAGCCTCCGGCGGCGAGCCGGTCGAGCGTTTGCCCAGGGTCGCCCCCGAAAGCCTGCCGGTCCCACCGCATGACCTCCCGGCTTCCATCCAGCAGCACCCAGGTCTGGTAAACCGAGTATTCGTCGCCGGCCGGATGCATGGCAATGAGCGGGACCGAAACCAGTCGGATATCGCCCGCTGCGACGTCGGTCCCCTCCAGTGCGGCGCTGACTGTTGCCAGCGCCGCGGCGTGGTCGAGTGGTTGCTGGAACTCCACTTTCAGGTCGCCACCAGCCGCGAGCGACGCGGTGCGTTCGTCGACCGCCATTCCCGTATAGCCTTGCACGGCAGCCATCGTGACGATGGAGAGCGTTAGCAACATAATCAGCGCCAGCTTCCCGACGCCCTCGGCCGAGCCGGAGCCGCGCAGCCCGCGACCAATGTCGCGCAGCGCGGCCGTCCTTCCGAGCAGCCGCTGCATCATCCCTGGTGCCATCGCACCGAGCCGCGCCAGCACCAGCGCGCCGCCAATCCAGAGCAGGAAGGGCCCCAGCACCGCGAAGATGCCGTTCAGCACCGGGTTGCTGATGATGCCCTTTTCCCAGTCATCTGCGAGCCGGCCGTCATTGGCCAGGCTCTCGATGTATGAATCAGCCAGCGCGATGAGTCCAACCCCGAACAGCAGCCAGTGGAGCCAGTAGCGCGACTGCGGCTTGACGATGACGCGCTGGACGCCTTCGGAAATCTCCTGCTCCAGGAAGTCGCGCGTGCGGCTGCGTCCAAAGAGCAGCGCCAGACCTACGGTCACAACCAGCGTCGCCAGCGTCGCGAGCAATCCAAGCGACGGCGAAACATCGTATTCGCCGGGGCGGAACTGCATGAAGCCGACAGCATTCAGGATTAACGGCACCGCTAGCAGTGCCAGCAGGTAGCCCGCCAGCCAGGCGCAGAATGCCACGATACCCAGCTCGCCCAGCACCATCCGCAACAACGCGTCGGGGCCGCCACCGATGACGCGGTGAATCGCGATTTCGCGCCGGCGCTGCTCGAGCGAGAGCAGCAAACCGTAGAGCAGCACTGAAACCGAGAGTACGATAATCGGAATCATAACGATATAGTTGAAAATCTGGATGAAGTAATTCTGAATCCTGAGCCAGCTGAGCAGGTCCTTAATGACATGCGTGCCGTCCAGATTGGTCTCGCCCTCCAGCGCGACTGAGTCAAGGCTGCGCTGGATACGGTCCAGTTCCTTCTCAGCACTGTCAGTCGACTCAGTCGGCAGCGCAGTGCGGTCAATCGTCAGCGCCAGGTAGGCGTGGTCACCAGCAATGATTGCCGAGCGGTTCTCGACTGGCACCAGCTCCCAGGGGATAAAGACCGGCTGCTGCGAGGTGATGGGCGAGGTCACGATGGTATCATCGAAGATGGAGCTGATGGTAAGGTTCTCGAGAGTGACGCTGACGCGGCAGTAGCTGAACTGTTGCCAGAATACCTCCTCACCCTGGCACCCCTTGCTGGCGTCGGTGTCGTAGGTAAAAGTCAGCGACGCCAACTGGTCTCCGACGGTTGCATCGGCCATCGAGGCCACTTGCGAGGGAAGCGAGACACTGCGCTGTTCGACAGCGG
>CAUZDT010000065.1:0-5604 GCA_963578705.1 Candidatus Thalassarchaeaceae archaeon | reverse complement strand
GTCAACGGCGACGGCTACGCGGACGTGGTTGTCGGCTCGTACGGCAACGACGGTGCCGCCAGCAACGCGGGCGAGGCGTACGTTTACCACGGCTCCGCGAGCGGCCTCTCCGCAACGCCTGACTGGAGCGACCAGGGCGAGTCGGCGGGCGACAATTTCGGCATCAACGTCGCCAGTGCGGGCGACGTCAACGGCGACGGCTACGCGGACGTCATCGTCGGCGCGTACAACAACGACGGCGCCGGCAGCAATGCGGGCGAGGCGTACATCTACCACGGCTCCGCGAGCGGCCTCTCGGCGACGCCGGACTGGAGCGACCAGGGCGAGACGACGGGCGACTACTTCGGCGTCAGCGTCGCCAGTGCAGGCGACGTGAACGGTGACGGTTACGCGGACGTGATTGTGGGCGCGTACAAGAACGACGACGCCGGCGCTCAGGCGGGCGAGGCGTACGTCTACCAGTCACCCGGCTACCTTGCGCGAGGCACGTGGGAGTCACCTATCCTGAACTTGGACGACACCGACGGTGTGGACTGGCTGCGGCTGTCGTGGAATCCCGCGGTACAGCCGCTGGGAACATCAGTCAAGGCGCAAATCGGTACCAGCAGCGACGGCACCACGTGGACCTGGCACGGACCTGACGGCTCAACCAGTACATATTTCACCGTCTCCGCAGGACAGGACATCTATTCGGGTGACCGGACGGATTTGCTCAAAGTGAGGTTCACTCTCTCTACAACAGTCTCTAATCGGTCGCCAACAGTCACCGATTTCAGTGTTGACTACCGCAAGTTCGCCAATCCGTTTGTGAGTCTCACCTGGCCCAACGGCGGTGAGAACCTGATGCACGGTGAGAACTACACGATTACCTGGGAATCCGAGGGAGACATGTCAGCGACAACACCAATCTCCCTTGACTATTCATTGAACGAGGGCAGCACTTGGACCAGTATCACTTCCGGTACCGCGAATGACGGCAACTACCGCTGGGCAGTGCCCGCGAACCAGAATATCGAGCGTGCATTGATACGCATAACGGCAACAGCCCTTGACGGTTCGACCGTTCAGGACACTAGCGACGGGACGTTCAGCATCGACCCGCCCGAGTTCTGGCAGACCGGCGACGACGGCGAGACAGCCGATACGGAACCACCGCTCATCACGCTCTTCCCATTGGGGACTGCCACGGCAGGACAACCGCTCACCGTGCGCGCCGAGGTTACCGACGAGACTGCTGTCACGCAGGTCGCGCTGCGCTACACCGCAGGCGACGGCGAGCCGGTAACGGTTGCCATGTCGCCCGCCGGGAACGGCGTGTGGGAGGTTGTACTGCTGCCCGCCGAAGGCAGTATTGAGCTGGCAGTAATCGCGAGTGACGGTACAAACGTGGTCGAGACCGAAGCGACGACGCTCGAGGTCGCGGCTGGCGCTGCGCCTGCGGCTCCCGCTTCCAGCAGCAGCCTGCTTGCAGCAGCTGCGCTCGGGGCGGTAGCGGCGCTGGGTGCGCTGGCGTTGCGGCGGAGGCCGGATTGAATCCGGCTGGACCCGGCAGCCTTTCGCATACCCCGCTCTCGAGCGGTGACCGGCGCAAGCGCGCGACCGGTGTGGCGGCGCTCGTCGCGGTCTCGTTCCTGCTTCTGGCGCTGATTGCGTCGCCGCAGGGTGGCTCCACCACCAGCTCGCTGGTGATGGTGACCGCCAGCGAACTCGAGAAGGAGGTGCCGGCGGGTGAGTCGGTCGGCTTCATCATCATCTTCAGCAACGGCGACAGCGAGCAGTCAAGGACGCTTGAGCTGGCGCACCAGTTCATGGATGGCCCGCCGGAAGACTGGGGCGCGATGTGGACCACCACCGACGACACTCCGGTCAGCAACGGCACGCTGCATTCCATCAACGCCGGCGGCATCCTACAGTTCCATCTCTACGTTGATGCACCCACCGGTTCGGCCGGCAGCAGCCGCAGCGTCTGGGCGTTCGCCTGGGAGGGGGCGGTCGAGGAAGCGGAGCGCAACCAGACCATGCGTCCTTCGGGTTCGCCGCTGCTGCTGGCGGTGAATTCTGGAAAGCCGTACGGCGCCGAGCTGGAGCTGGAGGCGGCATCGGCCATAATCTATCAGGAACAGCCTTCGACCTTTGACTTCACGCTGCGCTCGACCGGCGTCTACTCGGATGACTACACCATCGCCATTGGCGACGCGACTACCCTTCCGGCAGGGTCGGTGAGCCTCACTGGCACCAGTGGACGGCTGAAGGGGAGTTATGACGCGGTCTCGGCGCAGGACCGCACGGCGGCCGGGACCTTCACCGTGAGCCCTGACCGGAACCTGCTGCCGGGCGACTACACCCTGGAAATTGAAGCATCGTTCGACAGTGGCGTGACCGCCAGCGCCCAGATGGCGCTTACCGCCCCGGTGCCCGATTTCGGCTTCGTCACCAGCTCGTTCCGGATTACCAGCACGACCGGGCCCAAGGCGAACGAGCCGGTCAGTTTCGAGGTCAAGGTGACCAACAATGGTGGTAACGTCGATGTGAATGGTGCTTTCACCGAGTCAATCGAGGTGCGCGCCGGCGGTGACGCCCTCGGCCAGCAGAGCAGTTTCATCACCAGCCTCAAGCATGGTGAGGAGGCGCGCGTCAGCTTTGTGCTGACGCCTACGAAGGGTGGCGAGCTGGAAATAAGCCTCGAGATTGACTCGCAGGACGAGGTTGTCGAGAAGGATGAGGGCAACAACGTCATGCTGCAGTCGCTCTCGGTCGAGGCCGAGCCCGAAGAGGAGGATGAGGGTGGCCTGATTCCAGCGCCCGGACTTCTCGCGGCTGCGGCCGTGCTGCTCGGCGCAGCCCGCCGTCGCCGCTAGACCTCGAAGACCTTGCCGACCGTATTGCGCCAGAGCCAGCGTAGCGGGTCGTAGTATTCGTCGACGACGCGCTCCTTGAGAGGGATAATGCCGTTATCGGTAATCTCGATGTGCTCGGGGCAGACCTCGGTACAGCACTTGGTGATGTTGCAGTAGCCGATGGCGAAATCGTCTCGTGTCGCGGCGAGGCGGTCACCCTCATCAAGCGGATGCATCTCGAGGCTGGCAAGGCGAATCAGGAAGCGTGGACCGGCGAACTCGGGCTGCAGGTCGTGCTCGCGCAGGACGTGGCAGGTATCCTGGCACAGGAAGCACTCGATGCACTTGCGGAACTCCTGCACTCGGTCGACGTCCTCCTGCGCCATGCGGGGGTCGTCGATATCGGGGTGCTGGTATGGCTGGATGCGTTTGTTGACCTCGTAGTTCCACGAGACGTCGCAGACGAGGTCGCGCACCAGCGGGAACGCTTTCATTGGCTGCACCAGCAGCGGCTCGTCATCCGGGTAGTCGGAGAGCCGCGTCATGCAGGTCAGTTTAGGCTGCCCGTTCACCTCCGCAGAGCAGGAGCCGCACTTGCCCGCCTTGCAGTTCCAGCGCACCGCCAGGTCTGGTGCGTCGCTGGCTTGGATGCGGTGCAGCGCGTCGAGCACCACCATCCCCGGCTCGAGCGCGACCTCGAACTCTTCGAGCGCGAGGTCGTCACCGCTACCGCGCTGGACGCGGAGCTTCATACGGCCTCCCGCGCGACGAATTCCGCCAGCTCCTTCGGCATCTCCGCCAGCGGTGCCCGCACGACGACCATCCCGTCGGCCGCCTTACGCACGACCAGGTTCACTCGCCCTAACTCGTCGTCATAATCCGGGAAGTCGAGCCGGGTGTGCGCGCCGCGGCTCTCGGTGCGCTCCAGCCCGGCGCGCGCGACCGCCAGCGAGGCGAGCAGCATATTGTGCAGGTCGAGGCAGAGGTGCCAGCCGGGGTTGTAGGCGCGGGGGCCGCTGGCGTGCAGCCTGGAGAGCCGCACCTGCAATGCCTCCAGCCTGGCGATGCCTGCCTCGAGTTTGCCGCCTTCGCGCACGATGCCGACGTGGGCTTCCATGATTTCCTGTAATTCCTGGTGCAGGTGGTACGGATTTTCGTCGCCCGCCTCGAACGGCGCCAGCGCCGCTGCGGACGCCGCCTCGACCTCGTCGCCTGCCGGCGGCAGCCGGTCGCTCGATGCCGCAAAGGTGGCGGCCGCCTGCCCCGACAGGTTGCCGAAGACCAGCAGGTCGCTCAGTGAGTTGCCGCCGAGCCGGTTTGCGCCGTGCATGCCGGCCGCTGCTTCGCCCGCAGCATAAAGGCCGGCGACCGACGACGCGCCGCTGGCAGGGTCGACGCGCACGCCGCCCATCATGTAGTGCGTCGTCGGTCCAACCTGCATAGACTCCTCCGTGATATCGAGCCCGGCCAGTTCCTTGAATTGGTGGTACATCGACGGCAGCTTGCGCCGGATGTAGTCGGCGTCGCGGCGGTTGGCGATATCGAGGAACGCACCGCCTTGGGGTGAACCACGGCCTGCCTTGACCTCGTCCATGATGGCACGTGCGACAACGTCGCGTGTGAGCAGTTCGGGAGGCCGCATCGCGCCCTCCTCGCCGCGCAGCCATGCCTCGGCTTCCGCTTCGTCCTTGGCGGTCTCGGCCGCAAATGCCTCAGGAATGTAGTTGAACATGAACCGCTCGCCCTCGGAGTTGAGCAGGATGCCGCCTTCGCCGCGGACGCCTTCGGTGACGAGCGTGCCCTTGACGCTGGGCGGCCAGACCATCCCGGTCGGATGGAACTGGACAAATTCCATGTCTACTAGGTCGCCCCCCGCCAGATAGGCGAGCGCGTGGCCGTCTCCCGTATACTCCCACGAGTTGGAGGTTACGCGATACGCCTTGCCAATGCCGCCGGTGGCAAGGATGACGGCGCCAGCGGCGAACAGCATCAGCTCGCCGTCGGTACGCCGGTAGGCGAGCGCACCGGTAACGCGATTACCGCTCTTCAGCAGCCGCGTCACCGTCGTTTCCATGTGAACGGCGACCTCGTCAATGTGGATGACATGGTCCTGCAGCGTGCGGATAATCTCCAGCCCAGTGCGGTCGCCAACGTGCGCCAGCCGGGGGTAGCGGTGACCACCAAAATTGCGCTGGTTGATGCGCCCGTCAGGCGTGCGGTCGAAAACCGCGCCCCAGCGTTCGAGCTCGCGCACACGTCCCGGCGACTGCTCGGCGTGCAGCTTGGCCATCTCCCAGTTGCAGAGCCCCTTACCGCCCCTGATAGTGTCGCGAAAATGCACTTTCCAGTTGTCACGCTCGTCCATGTTGCCGAGCGCGGCGGCGATGCCGCCTTCGGCCATCACCGTGTGCGCCTTGCCGAGCAGCGATTTCGATACCAGCGCCACCTGCGCTCCGGCCTCGGCGGCCGAGATGGCGGCGCGCAGTCCGGCACCGCCCGCGCCGATAACCAGCACGTCGCACTCGACGCGCTCCATCAGAAGAGCCTCACGTCTACGATGTAATCCATTGCGCAGAGCCGCACGTAAAGGTCGGTAAAGCAGACCCACGCCAGCGAAAACCACGCCCAGCGCATGTGGCCACGATTGAGGCAGGAGACGCAGTCCAGCGCTTTCTGCTGCGGCTTCGACCGCAGCGAGATGCGGTCGGCGTAGCCCCCGATGAGGTGGCGCAGCGAGTGGCAGCCGAGCGTGTAGCCCCCAAGCAGG
>CAUZDT010000064.1:0-5813 GCA_963578705.1 Candidatus Thalassarchaeaceae archaeon | reverse complement strand
TCAGCAACCTGCCGTGTGGACTGGTATAGTCTACCTTTTCGCCCCGCCGCCCTCGCGAAATTCCTGGCTCAGCGTCGCTGACGTAGGTCAGGCCAGCCAGCTCGGCCGAGGCGATTGGATCATCCTTGATTCTTGCCAGTATGGTCCCACCTACTGCAGGTTCTCCGGGTTGAGCCCTTCCAGCTCCGGCAGCACGAACAGCCCGTCCTTGCGGATGAGCACGTCGTCGAAGTGGATTTCACCGCCGCCATGCTCAGGGCGCTGAATCATTACCATGTCCCAGTGCACTTCCGACCGGTTGCCGTTGTCCGCCTCGTCGTAGGCGTTTCCCGGGGTGAAGTGGAAGCTGCCGGCGATTTTCTCGTCGAACAGGATGTCGAGCATCGGCTCGCGGATAAAGGGGTTGAACGCGAGCGAGAACTCGCCGACGTAGCGCGCCCCCTCGTCGCTGTCCAGGATTTCGTTGAGTCGCGCGTCCTCGCTGCCGGTTGCAGCGACGACCTTTCCGGCCGCGAACTCGAGCCGCACGTCGCTGAAGATGGTGCCGTTGTAGAGCGTGCGCGCGTTGAAGTGGATGTGCCCCTCGACCGAATCGCGCACCGGCGCGGTGAAGCATTCGCCGTCGGGGATGTTGCGGTCGCCGGAGCAGATTATGGCCGGGATATCCTTGATGGAGAAGCGCAGGTCGGTATCGGGGCCGGTGATGTGGACGCGGTCGGTACGCTCCATCAGCGCCTTCAGCGGCTCCATCGCCTTGCCCATCTTCGCGTAATCCAGGCAGCAGACGTCGAAGTAGAAATCCTCGAACTCCTCGGTCGACATTTCTGCCTGCTGCGCCATCGACGGCGACGGCCAGCGCAGGACGACCCAGCGGGTGTTCGGCACGCGCTCCTGGAAGTGGACCGGCTGGAGCCAGTGTGTCTGGTAGAGCTGCATCCTGTCGGAAGGCACGTCGGACATCTCGGCGATGTTGCGGCTGCCGCGCATGCCGATGTAGGCATCCATCTCCCGCATGCGCGCCAGCTCGACCTCGCCGCAGAGCTGCATCTGCTCCGCGGTCGCGTCGACGTAAAGCTCGCGCAGGACGCGGTTGTTCTTGAGCGTCACGAGCGGCACGCCGCCCGCCTCGCGTGCGGCGCGCACCAGCGCGATGACCATCGCCTCCGGCAGGTCGAACGCCTCGATGAGCACCTTTTCGCCCGATTGCAGGTGAATCGAATGGTTAACCAGATTCGACGCGAGCGTCGCGTAACGTGGGTCAGACATGGAGCGCGCCAGTTCCGGGCGGCTAAAAGCTTAATCTAAAAACCGGCGCGAGCCCAGTTCGCCTACTAAGTTCTCGCCCATTCCCTCGGCGGCGGAGTCGGGGCGATGCTTGAGCAGCCACATCAGCTTGACGAGCGCGGTTTCCGGCAGCGTATCGCCCGCCTCGATGACGCCCGCTTCGCCCAGTTCGCGGCCGTTGCGGTAGACGTTCAGGTTAGTGCTCCCGCCAAGGCACTGCGTCGTCATTGCCACGACCGCGTCGCGCGCGGTCGCCCGCACGGCGGCGTGCAAATGGCTCCCAACGTGGCCGAGCCCGGTCCCGGCGACGATGACGCCCCGCTTGCCAGCGGTTGCCGCCTCCCAGTCGCCCGCCGTCAGCGCGGGGTGGCTCCAGACCAGCGCCACGTCGTGGTCGAAGCCCGCTTCGAGCTGCGTCTCGTCGGCGACCGGCCGGTATTCAGTGCTGAACTCGACTGCGTCGCCCGCCGTTCCGAGCCGCCCGCCGTTCGGCGCCGTGAAGGCGTCGCGGCGCGACGAGTGCGCCTTGCGGGCGCGCGTCCCGCGCCAGATGGCGACCCCGTCGTCGCTCGAAGAAGAGTGCATCGCGATGGCGACTTCACCCAGGTCGGTGAGCGCCGCACGGGCTGCGCCCGCGAGATTCAGGTGCGCGTCGCTCGACGGGCGGTCGCTGCTGCGCTGTGAGCCGGTTAGCACGACCGGCGCTTGCAATACCGGCAGTTGGAACGCGAGTGCGGCCGCCGTGTATGCCATCGTGTCGGTGCCGTGGCCGATTACGACTCCCGCGCCCCCTTCGGCGTGCAGCTCGCTGACGCGCTTCGCTATCGCGCTCCAGTCGTCGGGCCGCATGTCTTCCGACGCCAGCGAGAGCAATGCTTCGGCGCGGATGCTCGCAATTTCGGCGAGACCCTTGACCGCCGCGACGATTTCCGCGGCGCTCTTGGCCGGATGGACCGCGCCGGTCTGGTAGTCGACGTAGGATGCAATCGTGCCGCCCGTCCCGAGCACGGTCAGCGGCGGCAGGTCGCTTGGCAGGGGCGCGTCTGCCGCGGTTGCTTCCGGCGCGGCGGGAGCGCGCTCGAGCAGCTCCAACTCGGCGCCTTCGCACGAGACGCCGATGTTGTAGCCGTTGGCGAGCTTGAGCACCACGACGTGGTCGCCCGAGAAGCGGTGCGCCGGCATGACGCGCCCTTCGTGGCTGCGACCGCCCGCGCTGATGCGCACGCGGTCGTGCAGCCGGGCGTCGTGTGCCTTGAGGAATTGCTCCGCCGCGGTCACCATGGCGCGCCATCGCGCGAGCCTTATTACCCTTCATCCCTTCGCAAGTTCGTGTCATGGCGCGACCGTTTCAGTGAACTGAAGGATTCTGTCGGCGAATGGCGGGACGGCTCGGCCGATCGCGGGTTCGACAGCCAAGTCGAGAAGCACCTTACCACGCTCAAGTCGGGCAGCGAGCAGGCGCGCGCCGCCGCGGTCAAGGCGCTGCTGGTACAGGTGCAGGCGGCCGAGCGCTGGCATGACCCCATCGTCAAGGCGCTGCTCGGCACGCTCCCGGAGCAGCCGGCGCAGGCGCAGCTTGCAATCATCGAGGCGCTACAGGTCCTGCGCGAGCTGATGCCGGAACGGCAGGACGATTTTTTTACGGCAATCCAGGAAACGCTCGACAGCCCCCACCGCGAGGTGCGGCTGCACGTCGTCAAGTTGTGGACCGGTCTTTCCATAAAGTCCAACAAGCGCCGCGACGAGACCATCCCCGACCTGTTCGAGCTGCTTGACGACGATGACAAGGACGTGCGCTACGCGACGCAGGAGGCGCTGGGCCGCGTGCTCCACAAGGCGCCGGCGCAGGCGCTCCCCAAGCTGCGCGACGCGCTGAAGCACCGAGACTGGCGTGTGCGCTACCACGCCATTGTGCTGCTCACCGCGCTCGCGGGTAAGCAGCCGCAGGCCGCCGTCAAGCTGGCGCCCGCCGCGGTGGCGGCACTCAAGTCGCGCGACCGGGTGCAGGAGCGCGCCGCCGAGTGCGTCGGCGTCCTTGGAAGGCACAGCCCGCCGGCGGTCGCGCCGGCGGTCCCGTCGCTAATCCGCGGGCTCAAGTCAAACTCGTCTGAGCTGCGCAAGGCGTGCGCCACCGCGCTGGGGCGCATCGGCAACCGGGACGCGCTAGTGGTGATACAGGCGGTGCCGCATCTCGCCAAGGCGCTGGAGAACGACGACTGGTACATCCACGTCGAGGTGCTGAAGGCGCTGGGCTACATCGGCGCCAACAAGCCGGCGCTGGTCAAGCCGCATCTCGCAATTATTCGCAGCCGCACCACCCGCGCCGCCGACCGCAACATCACCCAGACTGCCAAGTGGGCGCTCCGCAAGGCGGGCGGCAGCTGAATGCCGGGCAGGGGCCGCCGCGGCAGCGACGGATTCCAGCGCCGCGCCCGACGCGAGGGCTACCGCGCGCGCTCGGCCTACAAGCTGCAGGAAATCCAGCGGCGCAGCCAGCTCTTCCGCAAGGGCGACACCGTCCTGGATCTGGGCGCCGCGCCGGGAGGCTGGAGCCAGGTGGCGCAGGAAATGGTCGGCGCCGAAGGCAGGGTTATCGGCATCGATCTGGCGCACATCGCCTCGCTCGAGGGCGTCGAGTTCCTGCAAGGGGATTTGCGCGACGCCGAATTGCGGCGCCAGCTTGGCGACTTGGCGCCGACCGCCGCGGTCGTGATTTCAGACATGAGCCCCGACCTGAGCGGCAACTATTCGGTCGACCAGGCGCGTTCAATCGACCTGGCGGAGCTGGCACTTGCCATCGCCAGCGAGCGCCAGGCGCGTTGTTTTGCGGTCAAGGTGTTCGAGGGCGAGGATTTCCAGCAGTTTCGCGCCGCGGTACAGGCGGAGTTCGGCTCGGTGCGCACGCTCTCGCCCGAGGCGTCGCGCAAGGCGTCGAGTGAGGTTTACCTCATCGCGAAGCGGAAACGCAAATGAAGCTCGGTGTGCTCTTCTCGGGCGGCAAGGACTCCTGCCTTGCGCTGCACCGTGCCGTCGCGGCGGGCCACGAAGTCGTTTGCCTGCTGACGCTGCTGCCCGACCGCGAAGACAGCTGGATGTTCCACACGCCGGCGCTGGAGTGGACCGCGCTGCAGGCCGAAGCGCTGGGAATCGCGCAGCTCACCGCCGCCACGCCGGGCGAGCCGGAGGCGGAGCTGGCCGACATGCAGGCACTGCTGGCGCGCGCGCAGCGCGAAACCGGCATCTCCGGCGTCGTTACCGGCGCGCTGGCGTCGACTTACCAGGCGACGCGCATCCAGCGCGCTTGCGCCGACCTGGGACTCTGGTGCTTCAACCCGCTCTGGCAGCTGCCGCAGCCGGAGCTGCTCGAGACGCTGCTCGCCGAGCGCTACGAGGTCGTCGTGACCGCGGTCGCGGCCGATGGCCTGCGCCCGGAATGGCTCGGCCGCAGGCTGGATCGGGCGGCGGTCGACGAGCTGCTGGCGCTGGCGGACCGGCACGGGCTGAACCCGGCCGGGGAAGGAGGCGAGCTGGAGACGCTGGTGCTCGACGCGCCGTTCTTCCGCCAGCGGCTGCGGCTGCTCGAGACCAGCCCGGAGTTCCATGCCGGCGCCGGCCGGTTGCAAATCCGCAAGGCGGTGCTCGCGTGACCGTGCTGCTCGTCTCGACCTGCGCCGAGCCGTTCAGCGAAGCGGAGTTCGTCGCGCCGCTGGAACGCATCGTGCGCGACGCCGGCACGACGGTTGAAAGCTACCGTCTCGGCACGCTGAACAGCGTCCCGGAGGGGGTGTCACACATCCTGTTGGCAGGGACTACGCTTCAAGATGACAAATATTTAAAAGAAATTGGTGCGGTCGAGCCTCTACTGGGAGCGGGTGTGCCGCTGCTGGCGGTTTGCTCCGGGATGCAGCTGCTGGCAGCCGCCTGCGGCGGCGAAATCATCGCGCAGCGTGAAATCGGGATGGTCGCGGTCGAGACGCTGGTGGAGAATCCGCTCTGCGCCGGCCGCTTCGAAGCTTTCGCCCTGCATCGTCATGCGGTGGAGCCCGGGGCGCGGCTGGAAGTGCTGGCGCGGTCGGAGGGCTGCGCACAGGTGGTGCGGGACCGCGAACGCCCATGCTGGGGAGTGCTGTTCCATCCTGAGGTTCGCAACGAGCAGCTGGTGCGCAGTTTCCTTGCGCTCTAGAGCGACTTGGCGCCGTCGACGACTTTTTGCGCGGTCAGCTTGGTGAAGCCGCTGATGCCAGTGATATCATCCAGCGAGGCAGCCTTGAGCGTTTTAATAGTGTGGAAGCCGCCGTCGTAGAGCTGCTCCGCTTTCACCTTGCCGAGCCCCTTGATTTTTGAGGCGGTGGCGATGAAGTCCGTCTTCGAGCCGTCCGGTCCGCCGCCGCTGCTGGGAGCGGGGAAGTTGCCCGACTGGATTGAGCGCCATTCCTTGCTGACTGCGGCGATAGCTTCGAGGCTGCTGACGTTCTGGTTGAACCAGCCGTCGCGCGCCCGGACCGCCTGCTTGGCGAACTCGAGTTCTT
>CAUZDT010000063.1:0-5879 GCA_963578705.1 Candidatus Thalassarchaeaceae archaeon | reverse complement strand
CGCGATAGCGGGATTCCCGCGGGCGCGCGGTCGTGCAGCAGTATCGCCTCGGTCTGCTCGCGTGCCAGAGGTTCGGAGGTGAGCATCAGGTTACCGTACACTGCCGCCAGCTCCGATTGCTCTGCTTCGCGTTCGCGCGCCTTGCGGTCCTGTTGCAGACGGTTCAGCGCGCGCCGTAGGAATTTCAGGCGCTCAAGCCCTTTCAGAGCTTTCGTGTCGAGATAGGGAGTGCGAAACATCTCGGCCGATGCCTTTGCCATTCGCTCGACCGCGGCGAGCTCCAGCTCGGGCTCGTGGATGGCTTTGAGCCGCTCCAGTTCCTGCTCGCTGGGCTTCTCGGAACCGAGGTAATGCTGCACTTTCTCGACGCGTCCGTTGAACTTGAACGATTTGACGAGATACCAGTACTGCTGCCCGCGAGTGGTCTTAGGCGTAAGATAAACCATAAGCCCGGTGCCATTGGTTCCACCTTTTAAAGTTTTTGGATTAGGGTAGCTAGTGGAAAAGTAGCTTACTGTACCACCTTTTCACAGGAAACTGGAGGGTGGTGGAACAGCCCCCTGTCGACGAGCGGCCGGCACGTTTTTGGCGCGCCGTATAGTTGAGTCGCAATGCAAATCCTCTTTGTCTGCACCGGAAATGCCGCGCGTTCGCAAATGGCTGAAGGCTGGGCGCGCCACCTAGTGCCTGCGATCGCGGTGGAAAGCGCCGGCACCCGGCCCGCCGGGCTTTCGCGCCGCGCCGTGACTGCAATGGCGGAAGCGGGCGTCGACATCTCCGCACAGCGCTCGAAACCGCTCTCCGCGACAGCGTGGTGCGACGCCGATATCGCCGTCACCCTCTGCGGTTCCGCGCGCGAGGAGTGCGTCGCGCTGCCGTGGTCGCCGGCGACGCACCACGAGCACTGGCCGATAGCGGACCCGGTAGCGGCGCCAGCGGGCAACGACCCGCTGGCGCCGTTCCGCACAGCGCGCGACGAGATTCAGGCGCGGGTGGAGGCGCTGCTCGCCACTGTAGAAAATAAATAAACTGTATAGATTATATAGAAAATATTTATTTAGACCCCAGCCCAGCACCGGCTAATGTTCGGCCTTGAACTGATGATACTGCTTGCCATTGCTGTAGCGGCGTACATGGCGTGGAACATCGGCGCCAACGACGTCGCCAACGCTATGGGCACCAGCGTCGGCAGCGGGGCGCTGACGCTGCGCAACGCCATCATCATCGCGGCGGTCTTTGAGTTCTGCGGCGCCTTTTTCGCCGGCGACGCCGTCACCGACACGGTACGCAAGGGGGTGCTGGTTATTTCCGAGGAGGAGATGGCCAGCCTCTCCAGCGAGTTGCAGTATGGCTTCATCGCCGCCATGCTGGCGGCTGCGCTCTGGATTACGGTCGCCACGCGCTACGGGCTGCCGGTCTCGACGACCCACAGCATCATCGGTGGCATCATCGGTTTCGGCCTCTTCATCGACCCTTCACTGGTCGATTTCCAGAAAGTCGGCCAGATAGTCCTGAGCTGGGTCATTTCCCCGCTGCTGGGCGGGCTGCTGGCTTACGGGACTTTCTCGGTCATTCGCATGGCCATCATGGAGTCAGATGACCCCATTTCGCGCTCCCGCTGGATGGCGCCAATACTCGCCTTCCCGACCTTTTTCGTGCTGGCGCTGGCGCTCCAGTTCAAGGCGCTCCAGTACCTGCTGCCCGCCGCATGGCTGCCGGCCAAGGATTGCGCCGTCGACACCAGTTTCGCAGCCGCAGTCGCCGAATGCCTGCCGCTGCCGAGCTTGCAGATAGCGCTGCTGCTGGGGGTATTTGCCAGCCTTGCGCTCTACCTGCTGCTGCGCAACTACGAGTTCAAGGAGAGCGGCTACGCGGGGGTCGAGCAGATTTTCGTCTGGCTCCAGATAATCACCGCCTGCTACGTCGCCTTCGCGCACGGTGCTAACGACCGCTCTAACGCCATCGGGCCGATGGCGGCGGTCTGGCAGATCTACCAGATGGGTGTGCTGAGCCCTGAGGCCGAGGTCCCGCTCTGGCTGGTGCTGCTGGGAAGTGTCGGTATCGTCATCGGCATCGCCACCTGGGGCCATCGCGTTATGAAGACGATTGGTGAGAAAATAATCCATATCACTCCCACTCGCGGATTTGCAGCCGAGTTCGCCGCCGCGACCGTTGTGCTCTTATTCTCCCTGCCTTTCCTCGCAGTGCCCATTTCCACTACCCATACCCTTGTAGGCTCGGTGGTGGGGGTCGGGCTGGCAAGGGGGACTGCATCGGTGGATTTCGGCGTTTTCGGGAAAATTGCCGCCAGCTGGGTCGCCAGCATCCCGGCCGCCGGCATCGGGGCCGTCCTGCTCTACATTATTTTCGGGCTGGACGAAACTCGTTTCATAGTCTCGGTCAGCCTGATACTGGCCACCATAGTCTGGCTGCTCTACCACTCCATCCGGGCGGGACCCCGGGTTGAAATAGATAGGGGGGGAGTAGAATGAAGTTCTTCGAGAGCCGCATCGGCCCCAGCATTTTCGAGACCTACTACCACCACGCTGCCAAGGCGCTCGAGACGGTCGGGCACATGGAGCGCTGCGTCGCCATCGCCTGCGATGACGGCGATACCGCCGAGGCGATTGCGGCGACCTCGAACGCCGAGCTGGAGGCCGATGGCCTCAAGAACGAGCTGCGCGGAGTGATGCGAGGCAGGGTACGGCTCGCCATTTCAAAAGAGGTGTTTCTCGACATGATTACGCGGCAGGACCGCATCGCCGACTACGCCGAAAACGTCACCGAAATAATCTCCTTCCGGCCGCTCTACGAAGACGCGGAAGCGCGCAAGCTGCTGCTGGCGCAGGCGCAGTCGGTGCAGGCGACCGTCAACGAATACGCAAAGGCGGTCGAAAAGCTACAGGAACTGATGGAATCGGGCTTCGCGACGAAGGTGAAGGAGGAGCTGCATCAGCTGATTGCCAGCGTCAACCTGCTCGAGCACCGGGCCGACGAGAAGGAGGCCACCACGGCCGCCTACGTCTTCTCGCACGGCGACGATGCGCCGCTCGCAGCGGCGCATATGTATCGCGTCGCACAGCGGCTGGACGACGTCGCCAACGCCACCGAGCACGCAGCCAACTCACTGCTGCCGCTGGCAAGCCACTAAACCCCCGGACTGCTGCAGCCCCATGCAGATCGACGCGCCTTTCTACGCGCAGACGATGGACTTCAGCTGCGGCGCCGCCTGTGCGCTGATGGCGCTCGGCCACTTCAATCTGGCCGGGCCGCTCGACCGCGACCTGGAAGTCGAGGTGTGGCGCGAGACCAACGCGGTCGAAATCGGCGGCTGCGGCCGCTACGGCGTCGCTGCACCGCTCGCGCTGCGGGGGCTGCGGCCGCACATCATCTCCAGCGCCGACGGGCTCGGCCTGATGGAGCGCGTCCACGAGCGTATCACCGGCATCGACCCCGGCACGCTGGAATTCTTCCACGTCATGCAGCAGCGGCTCTGCGCGCGCAACGGCGTTACGGAGGAGCGGCGCCAGCCGGGGGCCGCCGACATCCGCGCCGCGCTCGCCGCCGAACGGCTGGTGCTGGCGCTGGTCTCGACCGCGCTCTTTCCGGAAGAGGGTGACGAAATCCCGCATTGGATATTGGTGACCGGGCTGCGCGGTTCCGAGCTGATGGTCCACAACCCGCTCGACCCCCCGGAGCGGGCGCACCGCCCTGTCGCCGCCGCCGCGCTGCTCGCTAGCGCGACGCAGTTCGGGGAGCAGGCGCTGGTCTCCGTCGGCAGTCGCGAGTGGCCTGACGGGGACGCGGTCGCGGAGCCGGCGCTGCCGGACGGGTTTCTCGAGTACCGCTACGAGCCGGCCTAGAGCAGGCTGGTGTTGGCCGAGAGGTAGAACCAGACCAGATAGATTCCAACGACGACCATCACCGTGCCGCCCACTACGTGGATGTGGCGGGTCGAGGCGCGCAGCCGGTTGATAATCGTGCTTTCGGAAGAGGCAATCAGCAGCGTAAAGGCGACCATCAGCGCCGCGGCCGAGAAGGCGTAGAGGCTGAAGACCAGCAGCGCCCCCGCCAGGGTGTATTTCAGGCTGGACAGCATCAGTGCGATGAACACCGGCGCGGTGCAGCCGGCCGAGGCGGAGCCGTAGCCGACACCGTACCAGAACTGCCCTGCCAGCCCCGCTTCGCGGCTGGCGGCGAAACTGAAGTCGCTTCCGGTCACGCGCCGGATTCCGCTCTCGGCCAGCGCCGTAGGGTGGCCGCGCGTCACCGTCGCGGCCGCGGCGCCCAGTGCGGAGGAGAGCTGCCGCAGCGGCCGCAGCAGCGGCTCGAGGCTCCAGTCGAGCAGCATCGAGAGCCCGAGGACGAAGACCGCCGTGCCGACCAGCAGCTCGAGTAGCGGAACATAGTCCGCCAGCAAATGCGAAAAGGGCACCACCAGCAGCGCCAGCAGCAGCAGCACGACCAGAATGCCCGAGGCAGCGGCGAGGCCGGCCGGCAGCGCTTCGCGCGCGGTGCGCTCATTGAGGCTGCCGCTGCCAGTCTTGCGGCTCGTCAGGTAAAAGGAGACGTAGCCCGGCAGTAGCGGGAACGAGCAGGGTGAGAAGAAGGCGAGCGCGCCAGCTCCGATGGCCATCAGGAAAATAGAGTTCTGTTTCACCTTTTCCAGGCTGCCCTCGCCCGAGAGTGCGCTCTCGACTTCCCGCTGGAGCTTATCCTGCTTCACAATCCCCAGCGCCGAGAAGGTAATCCGGCCCTGCTGGTCGATGACTACTACCTTGGGAATCTGCTGGGCGTTGTAGCCGGTTATGACCTCGTCGTCATTGTCGGTGACGTGCAGCCAGTCGTAGCCATATTCGCGCTGCATATCCTCGAGCAGGCCGGGGCTGTCGCCCGCCACACTGACCGAGATGATGATGACCTCGTCGCTATCGCGGTATCCCCCTTCGTAAAGCGGTTTTAGTGTATCACTCGCCACCTTTTTGCAGGGCCCGCACCACTCGGCCATCAGGTCCAGCACTACCACCTGCCCGCGGTAATCCGAGAGCAGGATGGTCTCGCGGTTGCCATCCACGCCATCGACGTAGCCGGTCGAGGTGGCGCTGAATTCGGGCGCCTCTTCGCTCCCGCCGGTCAGCATTATGACCAGCGTGCCGGCAATCAGCAGCACCGCCACGCCGACCGTGAGCAGCACACGATTGCGCTCGAAAAACCGGGGCACCATTACCTCCCGCGCTGCGGTCGCGGCTAATTAAGCTTCGGTCCAGAGCAGCGCCAGCCGCGCGCTGAGCCGCTGCAGGAATTCCACCTCGCCCTGCGAGAAAGGGTCGCGCGTGTGCGAGTCGATGTCGAGTTGCGCGACGAACTCGCCGTCGGCAAATATTGGCACGACCACCTCCGACCGCACCGCACTGCCGCACGAAAGGTAGTTTGCCTCCGCCGCCACGTCGGGCACGACCAGCGTCTCGCCGCTCTCGGCCACCTGCCCGCAGACGCCGTGCCCGAAGGCGATGCGGACGTGTTCAGTCGGCGCGCCGACGAACGGTCCTAGGACGAGTTCGCGGCCTTCAGCGAGGTAGAAGCCGACCCAGTCGTAGTGCTCCACGCGCGCCTCGAGCAGCTGCGCGATTTCGCGCAGCGCACCGTCGCGGTCGCTTGCGGCGGCGAGGATTTCGGCGGCGGCAGTTTCGAGGCGCGTCAGTTCCATGGCAGCAGGGTTCAGGCCGCCAGCAATTCCCGCACCTTCGCCTCCACATCGGCCGGCGCGAGTCGCTGGTGCGCAATCTGCTCCGCCTGCCCGCAATTGCCCGGTCGGGTGGTGCCCATGTGGCCGTAGCGCGGCGCGAATCCGCGCTCGAGCAGCCAGCTGCCGTAGCGGA
>CAUZDT010000062.1:0-5904 GCA_963578705.1 Candidatus Thalassarchaeaceae archaeon | reverse complement strand
GCCAGTCGGTTGTGCGCCAGCCTCAGGCCGGAATCCATAGGCGCGTCCCTGCTAGCGCAGGTATAAACCGTTGCGCGTGCAAATCGCTTTAAGCGCGCGAGGGCGGGGGAGCGCACATGCAGCTAACTCTGTTGAAATTGAAGCTATACAACCTGTGCGTCAGCGCCGCCGAGCTGGAATACGAAGGCTCCATCGGTCTCGTCGCCGCCGCGCACATGGCCGAGCCGGGTGACCGCGTCATCGTCGCCGCTTTCGCCGGGATGACGGCTGACGCAGCGAAGGAGGGCGGCCGCGCATCGTCATCTTTGGCGACGGGAATCGTGTCGTCGAAACCCGCCGTGGCGCGGCGAGTCAACTCTAAAAGACCCCTCTCCCTGCGCCCGCCGTGGACCACGTCGTCACCATACAGGACCTCGCCGATGACGAAATCGCGTCCATCCTCGACCGCGCGCGCGAGCTGCTGCCGGTAGCACGCGGCGAAGAGCGCAGCGACGCGCTCGTCGGAAAACTCCTCGCCACCTGCTTTTTCGAACCGTCGACCCGCACGAGGCTCTCCTTCGAGACCGCGATGCACCGGCTGGGCGGCAATGTCATCGGCTTCGCCGACTCCCGGACGACTTCGCACCTGAAAGGCGAGACGCTGGCTGACGCGGTGCGGATGGTCGCCGGCTACGCTGACGTCATCGTCCTGCGCCACCCGCAGGAAGGCTCGGCGCGGCTGGCAGCCGAAATATCCGATGTCCCGGTCATCAACGGCGGTGACGGTGCCGGTCAACACCCGACGCAGACGCTGCTCGACCTCTTCACGATACGTGAGGTGCTGGGCAAGCTGGAGGGGCTGACGGTCGGCCTGCTGGGGGACTTGCGCTACGGCCGCACGGTCCACTCGCTCGCGGCGGCGCTGGCGCGCTACGATACCACGATGCACTTCATCGCTCCCGAAAGCTTGGCGATGCCGCGCCGCGTGACCGCGGGGCTGCCTGACGGCTGGAGCGCGCACACGGCGCTCGACGGGGTGCTGCCGGAGTTGGACCTGCTCTACGTCACCCGCATCCAGAAGGAGCGCTTCCCCGACCCAGAGGACTACGTCCGCGTCGCTGGCGCCTACACTATCTCGGCTGAGACGCTGCGCGACGCGAAACCGGAGCTGCGGGTGCTGCATCCGCTGCCGCGCGTCGGCGAGATTGCAACCGACGTCGATGAGACCGACCACGCCGCCTACTTCCGGCAGGCGTTCAACGGCGTCCCGGTGCGGATGGCGCTGCTGGAAATGCTGCTCGGGGGCGACTGATGCCGGACAACCTGCTGAAGGTGCAACCGATTCGTAACGGCACCGTGATTGACCACCTGTACGCTGGCACCGGGCTCAAGATTCTCGACATCCTGGACGTGGCGGGCACCGGCAACACGGTCAGCCTGCTGATTAACGTCCCCAGCTCCAAGCAGGGGCGCAAGGACATAATCAAGATTGAGGACCGCGAACTGACCGAGAGCGAGACCGAGCGCATCGCGTTGCTCTCGCCCGGCGCCCATGTCAATATCATTCGCAACTACTCGGTTGCCGAGAAGACGGCGGTCGAAATTCCCGAAGAGGTGGCGGGCGTCGCGCGCTGCCCCAATACCAACTGCATCTCCAACAACGAGCGCGGCGCCACCAGCCGACTGCTGCTGCGCAGCCGCGAGCCGCTCCAGCTGGCGTGCGCTTACTGTGCGCGACTGGTCGCCGGGGAAGAGTTGCAGTTCCTCTAGGCGACGACCCGCGTTCCTGCTTCGCCCGCGAGCGCAGCCATCACGTCCCCGGTCGCGGTAATGATAGCCATTTCGCCGCCGCGCTCGACAAAGTCGAGCGCGGCACGTACCTTGGGCCCCATCGAGCCGGCCGGGAATTCGCCCGCGTCGTAGTGGCTGCGCAGCTCAGCGACGCCCACTTCGCCCAGCGGCCGCCGGTCGGGGCCGACCCAGGCGTGCTCGACGTCGGTGGCGATAATCAGGTGCGTCGCGTTCAGCTGCTGCGCCAGCATCCCTGCCACCGAATCCTTGTCAATCACGCCCTCGACGCCGCGCCAGCGGTTACCGTCGCGGACCACTGGTGTCCCGCCGCCCCCGGCGGTGATGCAGAGCATCCGGTTCTCGAACAGCGAGTGGATGATATCCAGTTCGAGCACCCGCAGCGGCGCGGGCGAAACGACCAGCCGGCGCACCCCCCGCTCATCTTTGGCCAGCGCCCAGCCGCGCGCTTCCAGCTCGGCGCGGCATTTCGCCGGATACCATGGGCCGACCGGCTTGCGCGGCTCGCCCAGTTCGGGCGCGACTTCGACCTGCGCCAGCATGGTCACGACGCTGCGGCTGCCGCCCGCGCCAGCGATGATTTCGCGCACCGTGCGCTCGAGCAGGTAACCGAGCCCGCCCTGCGTGTCGGAAACAAGGTGGTCGAGCGGACGCTCAGGTGTTTCAGGGCGCCCCGCTTCGGCGCGCAGCAGTGCGTGCCCCACCTGAGGGCCGTTGCCGTGCGTCAGCAGCAGCCGGTCGCGGCCCGCCAGCAATTTCGCCAGCGGAGCCAGCGAAGCGTGCGCGCGCCGCAGTTCGCCTTCGACACTGCCGTCGTCGCCGGACTGCTGGAGGGCGTTACCACCCAGCGCCAGCACGGCGCGCATTCAGAACCGGTCGTCGTAGTCGCCGGCGCGTAGCTTGGCCTGGAACGCCTTGGGGTCCTGCCCTTCACAGGTCAGCCCCATCGACTTGGCGACGCCGAGGATTTCGGAGGTCATCGCCTTCAGGTCACCACCCGTAAGGGCAGGTTCCTTCTGCTTGGCAACGGTCATCGCCTGCTCGAGAGTCATGTCGGCCGCGACGACGGTTCCCGCTTCGCCCGACCCCTTGGCGAGGCCCAGAACTTGCTTGACCAGCGACGCCGCGGGGGGCGTGCCGACCGAGACGCTGAATGATTTGTCGTCGGCAACCGTGACCTTGACCGGCACTTTCATGCCCGCCATCGCTTTCGTTTTAGCGTTAATCTCGTCGATGACGGCCTTGACGTTGACGCCGCTCGGGCCGAGTGCCGGCCCGAGCGGCGGTCCCGCGTTGGCCTTGCCCGCTTCGACGAGGGCTTCGACGGTCTCGCCCATCAGTTCGGCTCCTTCTCGAGCACGCGTACGTGGTCGCCGCGGACGGTAATCGGGATGGGGACCATTGCCTCGAACAGCTCGACAGTCACTTCTTCTTTCCCCTCGTCGATGCGTTGGACGCGCGCCTTCTCGCCCTTGAACGGCCCGGCGATGACCTCGACGATGTTGCCCTCGGCGATGCCGCTTACGGCCGGCGGTGGGGTTAGGTGCGGCTTCAGCTCCTCAAAGGTGCTGGTGCCGAAGGAGTCGGGCTGCTTGGAGCGGCCGTAGCCGATGCCCTTGACCATCACCATGCCGCGGGCGTGCGTCAGCCCTTTCAGGTTGTCGCGCAGCAGCTCGGGGCTGTCGGTCTCGACAAACACGAAGCCGCGCAGTTTGGGGGGCGCCAGGATTGACCAGACCGGCGCGCCGCTGCGGCGAACGCGGTCAGCCAGCCGCTCGCTGGCGGTCTGCTCACGCCCGATGGCGGTCTTCATGATATAGATGCTCGCCTCTGAGGAAGGCGTTTCAGGCTCTGTTTCGTCTTCGAAGGTTGCCATGGTTAATCCTAGATTCCCAGCACGTCGCTGATTATGGGGGGGACTTTCAGCCAGATGTAGTAGACTATGAAGCCAATCAGGCCGACAATGCCGATGCCGATTCCGACAATCCACGAGGACTTGACGAACTCGTCATAGGTCGGCTTGCGCGCCAGCCTCAGCACGCGCCCGAACCGGCCGCGGCCAATGCGTCGGAAGCGGTCCTCGAGACCCTGTTGCGTATTCCAGATTTGCTCGATAAAGCTCATTGCACGAAGTCTATCCCGTAGCGCGCCTCCAGCTCATCTTCGACTCCTTCTGGAGGACCAAGTATCTGGGATGATTTCACACCAGTTACTACAAGCATCACACGAATGGAATGCTCGAGAGAAGAATCGATGGAAGCTCCCCAGATGATTCGGGCCTCCTTATTAATCTTGGCATTCACTTCGCGCACTACCGCGTGCGCTTCCTGTAGCGTCATGTCATCGCCGCCGGTGACGTTGATGAGCGCGCCCGAAGCCTGGCTGATGTCGACCTCCAGCAGCGGCGACGAGAAGGCGCTCTGCACTGCCTCGGCCGCGCGGTCCGTGCCCTGCGCCTCGCCGGTGCCAATCATCGCCACGCCGCCCGCCTCCATGATTGAGCGCAGGTCGGCGAAATCGATGTTGACCAGCCCGCTGAGGGTGGTGATTTCGGACATGCAGCGAATCGCCCCACCTAGGATGGCGTCGGCCTTGCGGAACGCCTCGTTGAGCGGCAGCTGCGCGATGTCCTCCTGCAGCAGCTTGTCGTTGGGAATCACGATAACGGTGTCGGCCACCTTGCGCAGCCGCTCCAGCCCCTGCTGCGCGTTCTTGGCGCGCCGGGCACCCTCGTTGCTGAACGGCAGCGTCACGATGGCGATGGTGAGCGCCTGCTTTTCCTTGGCAAATCGTGCTATCACCGGCAGCGCGCCGGTGCCGGTGCCGCCGCCTAGCCCGCCGGTCAGGAAGACGATGTCTGCCTCGTGGCAGGCGTTGAGCAGGTCATCGCGAGCCTCCTCTGCGGCGCCCTCGCCCAGCCGGGGCTCGGCGCCAGCGCCGAGCCCCTTGGTGAGCTGCTTGCCGATGAGCATGCGGTGCGGCACTCGCGCCGCGAGCAGGTGCTGTGCGTCGGTGTTCAGCGCCAGCATCTCGACGCCGTCGAGCCCCTCGCGGTAGAGCCGCTCGAGGGTGTTGTTGCCGGCGCCGCCAGCGCCGATAATCAGGATGTTGGTGCTGAGGGTCGCGACCAGCTCCTGCAGCTCGCGCTCGTTGGCTTCGCCGCTGAAGCCTTTGTTCGCCTCAAGTCGCTCCTGTTTCACCTCGGTTGCGGGCTCCTGCGGTTCCTCTTCCGCCGGCGCCTCTGCCGGGCTTTCATCCTCAGGCATGTTCGGCTGGACTTTCCTCCTTTATTTAAAGCTCGAGCCTTTCGGCCACCTATAAATACCGCAGGTTTCTCCAAGTAGCGTCATGACCCCCCGTCGTCGAGTGCTAGTGCTGGGAACTGCCCTGCTGGTTATCCTGCAGCCGCTCATGGCGGGCGCAATGACCCACTCGCCGGCCAGCGGCGGCGGCGGGAACGATTACGGCTCCGCCGCGGTGATGGAGGAGCTCTTCGGGACGCTGGAACTGCATCGGCAGGAGCAGGCGGTGCAGGTGGGTGAGGAGCTGGCGCTGCTGCGGCAGCTGCACGATGGCAAGATTGCCAACTTCTCACTGCTGGAGGACCAGCGGCAGGCACTGGCGGAACTCAACGCGACCGAGGAGGTGAACGCGTCGGTCGACATGGTCGAGATGAGCTGGGACTACGGCGATCGCGGCTTCACGCCGGTGGTGGTGGATGACCCGCAGCCGCAGCAAGCTCGCATTATAGGGGAAATGATTGAAAACGAGGAGATGTGGCAGGATACCACGCTCGGCACGGCAGCGTCGCTGTTCCTCCAGACATACCTGATCTACTGGGCCTACGACGCTAACGGGGACGGTAATATCTCCGCAGAAGAGGAGGGCGTTGAGGAGAAGGACCTGATCACCACACTCTTTGGCTCCTCGACCTCACTCCTGTCAGCCTGGGTTAACGCTACCCTCCCCCCCGGGAACCCTTTCGTGGATATTTTCATATTACTCATCAGCTCCCTTGACGAAAGCGACATCTCCTGGGTCAACATTGATGTTACCGGTGACGGCAACGACGACGTCCGCTGCCGGTTGGTGCCGATTATTGGGAACCTGATAGAG
>CAUZDT010000061.1:0-6131 GCA_963578705.1 Candidatus Thalassarchaeaceae archaeon | reverse complement strand
ACGGCCTCTGGAGCGCCGAGGTCTCGGCCGAGGTCGCGATTGGCGACTTCCCGACCGCGACGCTCGAGCCAGTCATCCCCTGCCCCGGGGCGGGCGATTGCGTCG
The DNA here is from genome assembly GCA_963578705.1 of Candidatus Thalassarchaeaceae archaeon. Taxonomy (GTDB): domain Archaea; phylum Thermoplasmatota; class Poseidoniia; order MGIII; family CG-Epi1; genus UBA8886. The sequence goes on along the minus strand of CAUZDT010000061.1, from coordinate 6,026 downwards.
TCAACCTGGGCGACGCGGTCACCTTCACCGGCAGCGGGACGCCGCTCACCAACGTCTCGGCCGCCATCAACGTCTTCTGGTGGGAGTCGTCACGCGACGGCCCGCTCTCGACCGCGGCACAGTTCTCGACCAGCGCGCTGTCGCGCGGCTGGCACATCATAACTTTCCGCGTCGGCAACACCGACGGCTTCTGGTCGCCCAACATCACCGCCACGCTGAGCGTCAACGGGCAGCCGACCGCCTACATCGCCAGCGTTTCGCCCAACCCGGCGCTGGTGGGGCAGACGGTGATGCTCTCGGGCGACGGCCTCGACCCCGAAGGCGACGCGGTCGTCTACCACTGGAACTCGAGCCGCGACGGTTTCCTCGGCGACAGCGCGCTGCTCTACCTCGGGCAGCTCTCGGTCGGCGAGCACCTCGTCACGCTGGCGGTACGCGACTCCGACGGCTTCTGGAGCGCGGAGGTCAACCGCACGCTGGCGGTCTGGTCGCCGCCGACCGTCACCGCCCTTTGCCCCGAAGAGGGCACCATCGGCGACGAGTTGCACTTCAGCGCCAGCGCGAGCGACTACGACGGGCAGGTTGTCCTCTACGAGTGGGACTTCCAGTCGCCGACGGGGCAGCTGCTGAAGGTGGACGACTTCGGCGCGACCCCCGACGCGTACAAGGTCTACGACCGCATGCCGCCGGGCGACCAGCCGTTCTACAACATCGTGCTGCGGGTCACCGATGATGATAGCCTCTCGTCGACCGCTAACTGCGTCGTCTTCATGTCCGAGCCGGCGCCGCCGGCTACAACTGGCGGCGCCGGCGGCAGCGGAGGCTTCTCACTCGATCTGGGTGAAGTGGCCGGCTTCCCCGCTACAACGCTCCTTGCGGGGGTGCTGCTGCTGATGCTGCTGATGGTGGGCGGAACCTGGTTCATGACTCGCGAGCAACCGCCGCCGTCGCTGACCGCCCCCATCCCGTTGCCGCCCCCGGCCGCCGCCCCTTCGCCCATCAAGCAGCGCAAGAAGCGAGCGCGGCGCAAGGCGGCCGTGGAGACCATGACCATCGAATGCCCCGGCTGTAGCGCACGCATGGAAGTGCCGAAGACCAGCGGAGTGCAGACGGTGGAGTGCGACTCCTGCGGCCTCTCGGGCGAGATGGAACTGTAGCCCCCTCCTTTTTACCGGTGCTCGCTATCGCCCGCGCAGCCACATGAAACGTACCAAGTTAATCAACGACCCGGCCGAGCTGGTAGCCCTGTTCCGGTCGGTGGATTCGCCCGAGCGACGCGCGGTCCTCGCGCTGCTGGCGGGAGGCTGGACCCCAACGAGTGAGCTGGCCGACAAGTTCGGTGACGAGGCGTTCGCCGCCATCACCTACTTCGAGAAATTCAAGCTGGTAGAGTCACGCTGGGAGGTGAAGGATGGCAAGCCCGAAAAGGCGTACCGTACCTTCTACAATGCGTTCCAGATTTCGACCTCGCTCACCTTCGAGGAGACCGAGCAGCTGCTGACAGTAGTGCTTTTGACGCCCGAGGAGTTCGATGAAATCGAGGGAAAGATTATGGAAATGGTCGGTGACGAGGGGCGTTTCGCCAACGACATCGCGCGCGAGCTCGAGCTGACCACGCTGCAGCTCAAGGGGCTAGTGCGACGCTCGGTCAAGTTCAACTCCCGCGGCCACAACATCGTCCCCATCCGGGAGGTGAAGTGATGAACGAACCCGACATCGACGGGAGCCTGCCGGGCGACGACGAGGAAGAAGGGGAGCAGCCGGTGCGCCGCGAAAGCGAGCCGGCGGTGCGGCGTCAGGGCACGCCCCCTGCCCCGCGTTCCGCTCCCGAGTCGCCGAGCGCCTGGGGCTCGATGTCGGACAAGGCGTCGCCCGACGCGATGCGCGAGAGGCTGTCGCTGATTGCGGGCGCCGGCTTCACGACGCTGCTGGCGTATTTCTATTTCTTTATCTACCTTGTCGAGGAGAAGATACTGCAGCTGGCGTTGGTAGTCACTATCCTGGTTGCAGTCTCGCTCTGGTTCTACATGCGTGGCGCCGCCCGGATGGATCCGGTGCGCGCCAACTTCTTCGCCGGGGTTATCGGTATCCTGGCGCTCATAGTCCTGTGGCAGGGGTGGGAGGCTGCCAAGCAGCACCTCATCGTCTCGGCGCTGCTCTCTGCATTCTCGACCGTCTGCTTCCTCAAGGCGTCTGAACTGGAGTAAGCCTTGGTTTCTGGCGGGCGCGGTTCCCTGCGTTGGTTCCTGCTGCTTCTGCCGCTTCTCGTGCTGCTGCTGCCGCAGGCCGCGGCGGTGCCCTCCATCCCGTACGACCTCGCGCCGCAGCCACCGGGCCACGCGCCGCCGCAGGATCAGCAGACCGAACAGCCGCAGCTGGCGCAGCGCGACTGGATTGGCGACGCGCACCTGCTGGTGCTGCTGATACAGTTCCCCGACTACCTGGCTAACAGCAGCCACGACGTCGCGTACTACGAGGAGCTGCTGTTTGCGCGCGAGGCGGGCTCGATGTGGGACTTCTTCGACGAGAATTCGTACGGACAGTTCAACATTTCGGGAACGGTCGTCCCGCAATGGCTCAACGCCAGCGAGAACATGTCCTACTACGGCGAATACGAGTTCCAGAATTCCGAAGCGCAGGGCAACGCGCAGACGCTGGTGCGTGAGGCGGTCGCGCTGGCGCAGCCGTTCGTCAACTTCAGCCACTTCGACCGTGATGGCGACGGCAACCTCGACCACCTGATTATCGTCCACTCGGGGCCGACCGACGAGTCGAACGGCGGCGGCGGCCCTGCCGGCGACGACGCCATCTGGTCGCACCGCTGGGCGATTTCGGCTGAATACCGCAACGGGACCCGCATCAGCGGCTACGCGATGCAGGGCGAGGGGACGCCGATGGGGGTCTTCGGGCACGAGTTCGGCCACGACCTGGGGCTGCCCGACCTGTATGATACGGACTACTCGTCGTCGGGCATCGGCACATGGGGCATGATGTCGGGCGGCTCCTGGCTCAACGGCGGCAAGACCCCGGCGCAATACTGCGCCTGGTCCAAGATATTCCTGGGGTGGGTAGAACCAACCCTGCCCCTCGCGGGGGAAGGGGAGTACAACCTCTCGCGTGTCGAGGACAATGCCTCTATCATGAAGATTCCCATTGACGGCCTCGGCGGCCGCGAATACTTCCTGCTCGAGAACCGGCAGAACGTGGGCTACGACACCTACCTCCCCGGGCATGGCCTGCTCATCTGGCACATCGACGAGGATGGCAGCCAGTCGAATGACGCGCACCGGCGGGTCCACCTGGAGGAGGCGGACAACAATAACAACCCGAAGCAGGCGGACGACCCGTGGGCCAACACCACCAGCGGTTTCACCAACGTCTCGAGTCCGTCGAGCCACGATTATGACGGCGCCGAGACGCACATCGGCGTGACCAACATTTCTGTCTCGGGCGACTGGATGACTTTCGAATTGCAGCTGCCGTCCGACCTGGCGGTCGTCCGCGCCAGCCCGGGCTGGGCCGAAGTGCACCAGCCGACGCTGCTGGTGCTAACGGTAGAGAACGCCGGTTTTGAGAGCCTGAACGCGACGCTGCTCGTCAGCGGCGTTGTTGAGCGCACTGTCGCGGTGCCGTGGCTCCCGCCCGGCGCTGCGTGGGAGTGGAGCGAGGCGTGGACGCCCGGTGCGTGGGGCAACTACACGCTCGAGGCGGAGCTGGTCGTGGAGGACGACGAGCCCTCCAACGACGCGCTGACACACACTTTCGCGACGACGGTCGTGATTATGTTCGAGGATTTCGAATCGGGCCTCGCGTGGCCGGTGGCCAACGAGAGCCTCTGGAACGTGACCGGCGGGCGCAGCTACTCCGGCGAACGCGCACTCTGGTGCGGCGTCGGCACGGGTTATGTTGACGACATGAATGACATGCTGCTGCTGCCCTCGCTTACGCTCGGGGGCTTCGACTCTGCATGGCTCGACTTTTCACACTGGTTCAACACCGAGGCGAACTACGACGGCGGCGTGGTCGAGTACTCGACCGATGGCGAGAACTGGTCGCTGCTAACGCCCGAAGGGGGCTACCCCGGCAGCGCGTCCGCCGTGGGCGGCAGCGCCTTCGCCGGCGGTTCGGGCGGCTGGGTTGGCGCCAGCTTCAACCTGACCGGCTTCGAGAACGTTACGCTGCGCTTGCGCTTTGCGACCGACTTCGGGTCGGTTGCCGAAGGGTGGTTTGTCGATGACCTGCTGGTCCACGGCCAACCCCATTACGGCGTCGCGGCACCGCCCGCGCTCGAGTTCATGGTCTACCCGGAATCGGAGCTGAACGCCAGCGTTCCGCTCACCAACACCGGCGTTTTCGAGGATAATTACAGCGTCATGCTTACGCTGCCGGAGGGCTGGAACGGCAGCGTTCCCGCCAACGTTTCCGCAGCGGGCGGTGAAACTGGCGGCTTCCGGCTCGACCTCTGGCTGCCGCAGCAGGTGCTGGCGGGCAACTACAGTGGCTGGCTCAACCTGACGTCGCAGACCGACGGCAATTCGAGCGCGGCCATCGCGCTGCACTTCGTGGTGGGCAAGGTGCACCTGCTCGCGGTCGCGCCCCCGGTGCCGGCGAGTGGCCTGCCGGGGACGAATATTACTTTCACGCTTACGCTGCGCAACGACGGCAACGTGCCGGAGAGCGTCGCCGTCGGAATCTCGGCTGGCGCGTGGGCGGTCGCGGCGCCCGCTAATATCACCATCGGGCCGTACGCGACGCTGGAATTCAACGTCACGGTCACGGTTCCGGAAGTCCTGGCCGAAAGCCTGCTGCTGACCACGGTCAATCTCGCGGCCGAGGAGACGAACGCAAACGCATTACTGCGATTAACAGTCGAGCAACGGGAGCAGCCTGGAATCGAGCTGGCGCTGCCGGGCGAGTTCCGCCCGGCCGAGACGCGCAACATCACGCTCACGCTCTACAACTACGGCAACGGCCCCGCCAGCATGGGGCTGGCGCTCGCGGCGCCCGCCAACTGGACCATTGGTGGTTGGAACGCGACGTCGACGGTGGTGGCGTGGAGCAACATCACCGTCATCGTGCAGCTCACCGCCCCCGCCGGTGACGTCGTCGCCGGCAGCGGCGCGCTCTACGCACTGCTCCAGCACGGCAGCGAAGCGGCGTTCGCCAATGACACGCTGCTGCTGAACCAGACCCACCGGCTGCGCGTGCTCGTCGCCGGCGACAGCGCGCTCCCGGAGCAGAACGGCACCGCCACCGCGACCATCCGCAACCGCGGCGACGGGCTGGTGCGAATTGTCCTGACGGCGAGCGGTGACTGGGAGCACGAGCTTTCGCAGACGGTGCTCTGGCTGGCGGCCGGCGCCGAGCAGGATGTGACGCTGCGCGTCGCGGTGCCGGCGCGCACGCTCGCTGGCACTCTCGGCGGCTTCATGGTCAACGCCACCGACGACGCGGGCGCGACCGATGAGGCGGCCGGCACGGTCGAGGCGTTGCAGTACAGCGGCGCGCGGTTCAACGGCGTCTGGGAAGCGCTGGCGACCGACGGCGTCCCGGGCTCGCAGATGCTGTCGCTGGTGAGCGAGAGCAACGGCCCGCAGGAGGTCACGCTCGAGGTCCACGGCGACACGACGTGGGAGTGGACGATTATCCCTGCCTTCGACGACCTTGGCGCGTGGGAGGCGCAGGCGCTGCAGCTGGTGTTCCAGCCGCCCTACGGCACCCCCGCTAGTACCAGCGCCAGCGCGACGCTCCAGTGCTGGCGCGGCGGCGAGCTGCTCGCCGAGCGGGAATTCAGCGCGACGGTCCTGCCGGAGGAGAGCTACGGCTTCATCGCGGAGTCGTTCGTCTCGGTCGAGCCGGGCGATTCGGTCGAGCTGCCGGTAGAAGTGTGGAACTACGGCAACGTCCCGCACAATGCGCGCATCGTCGCGGTCGTCCCGGGCGGCTGGCAGCCGCTCCCCGTAGACTTCGTCCTCTCCCCGCGCGAGCGGCAGGTGCAGCAGCTGACGCTCTTCATTCCCAGCGGC
>CAUZDT010000060.1:0-6209 GCA_963578705.1 Candidatus Thalassarchaeaceae archaeon | reverse complement strand
TGGACCAGGACAAATACCAGGCAGATCGCGGGGTTCAGGATGACATAATTTTCACGCTCAGCATCTCAACGCTCATCAAGGAGTTCAACTCAACCGACGCTCGCTTCATCGAGGCGACCGAAGGGAAGGTGTTCGGTGGCCTCTCGGTCGAGCAGCGCGACGATGAATTAGTGAACGAGACCGGGCGCTACGCGATTCCGAGCGACCAGGACCGGGTCGACCAGATTTACGCGCAGACTTCGGGGGCGTTGCAGAATTTTGCCATTGACACCAACGGGGATGGAATCCTCGACACGGCGTACATCATGTTTGCGCTCAAGTATTCGATAGGCGATAATGATGCGCGGCAGGCGAAAATTATCACCAATATCCAGCAGGTGATTGACTCCCGCTCGAGTCCGGCACGCACCGAGATGACGCAGACCGGGTTGGTGGTGGTGCTGCATGAAGTCACGGAGCGACTTTACGAGGACTTGCTGGCGATGCTGCCAATTTCGCTCATCATCGTGCTGGGAATAATGCTCTGGTTCCACCGCAACGTCTTTGTGATACCGGTGGTGCTCATCCCGATTTTCTGCTCGCTCATCTGGACGCTGGGGCTGGTACGCATCTCCGGGGTGGTGGTGACGCCAATGATTGTCGCCGCGGGACCAATTCTGGTGGGAATTGGTGTCGATTACGGCCTGCACGTTGCCAATCGCATCGTCGAATTCCGCGAGGCGGGGCTCTCGCATTTCAAGTCGACCAACAGGGCGATGCTGACCACCGGCAAGGCGACACTGCTCTGCGCGCTCACCGACACAATCGGCTTCTCGGCGCTCTTCATCTCGCCGATTGCCCCGATGCGCACGGTGGGACTGACGATGATCGTGGGCGTCCTCTGTGCATTCATACTGACGGTGAGCATGACTCCCGCCATCATGAAGCTCACCAACTACACCCGCCACCATCCCAAGGCGTGGGTCGGCATTGCGCGTGCCTCGTCGCAACAGTGGCGTGTCATCCTGCTGGTAGTGCTGCTGGTGACCGGCTATTCGCTGGCGCGGCTCTCGGTAATGGACCAGGACATCCGTGGCGACGAATCTGCCCCTGAGGACATCGCCTCGATTCGCAAGCTGTCCGAATATTCCCAGAAGTTCGAGGCGGGGCAGACCGGCATCCTGCTCGTGGCGGGGCCGCCCGACCGGCCGAAGCCGGTCGCCAAGGACCTCGGGGTGCTGGACGTAATGAACTGGACTACAGTCGAGCTGAATAACCTCACGATTAACAATCGCAACACGGGCGATACCATCAACGTCTCGGCGTTCTCAATCGTGGATTTCTTCAAGTCGGCGCACATCAGCGTTGAGGTTGGGCAGGGCGGTGGTGAGGAGCCTTTCTTCGTCTTCGACGGCAGTTTCTGGGAGTTCCTGCACCACGAGTTCTTCGACAGCCAAGCATGCCAGATAGAAACCGGCCTGTTCTACACCTGCGAGGAATTGCGGCAGGACATGATTGACGTATTCTACGATTCGTTCACGGGAGAGATGCGCGCGATGCTGCTGACCGACGACTACACCAAGGCGCTCATTTACGTCAGCATGCCGTATATCAACATAGATGATACTGCATTGCTGGTCGAGCGCACCGACAGTATCGCCTACTACTACAATACTCTGCTCTTCGACGCCGAGCTGTCACAACTTACCGGTGGCCCGCCAGTCACAATAGCCATCAATCAGGGCATTCAGGATACGCAATACAAGACGATTGCGCTGAGCCTGGTGCTGGTGCTGGTGACGATGGTCCTGATTTTCCGCTCATTCCGTTTCGGCTTCATCACCTTCCTCCCCATCCTGATTGTGGTGCTCTGGTATCCTGCCACGGTGCATACCGGCGGGACCAACCTGAACATCTTTACCGCCATGGTCGGCACCATTATCATCGGCATCGGCATCGACAATTCAATCCAGATTACCGAACGCGTCCGCGAAGAAGGCACGCGTCCCGAAGGCATCCAGCACGCGGTGCAGCATACGGGGCAGTCGGTCGTCGAAGCGACCTTCACAACGATGGGCGGTGTCCTGTCGGGCGTTATCATCTCGTTCTATCGCACCCAGTTTATCGGCTTGCGCAACTTCTTTGCGCTGATTATCACGCTGGTGCTATTCTCGCTGCTGCTGGCGGTCTTCGCGCTTCCCAGTTTCTATCAGGCGCTGCACCACTACGGCGATAAGTTCGGCCCGCGGCGCCTGAAAGTCAAGCGGAAGAGTTGAGCATCTCTGCGACAGCATCCACTGCTTTTCGTGCATACGGCAGCAGTCGCGGCTCGATGTGCTGCGGCTCCGCCCCGGGGCCGATGACGCCCATACCGACTGGCTTTCCGGTCGCGAGTTGTAAATCAACAACGGCCTGCACGACCGCCTGCCCCATCGCGAGCCCGTGCTGCGTCTCTCCGCGCTCGATGATGCCGAGCAGCACCGCGCCGGCGATGTCGTCGCGCGCTAGTAGCCGCTGCAGCGCCAGCGGGCACTCCAGCGCGCCCGGCACCCACTGCTCGGTGACGACCTCGAGCCCCAGCTCGCCGGCGCGCTCCCCCGCCGCGGCCGCCATGCGGGCGGCTGCCTCGCAGTGGTAGCTGCCGCAGACCAGCGCGATGCGCTTCACTGTGCCTCCATGATGCGTGTGACGGTTTCGACGACAGTGCGCGTCATCGCGTCAATCTCGACGTTGAGCCGGTCGCCCGGCTGGCGCGCACCAATCGTGGTGCGCGCCAGCGTCTCGGGAATAATATGTACGATGAACTCCCCCGCTTCGGCCCAGGTGCGGCCGACGGTGAGTGAGATGCCGTCAAGGGCCACGAAGCCTTTCTCGAAGATGCAGGCCATTGCGTCGCCCCCGACGCGCAGCCGCAGGTCGTGCGCGCCCTCGCCAGCCTCGACCGCGACAACTTCTGCGGTGGTCGTGATGTGGCCCGAGAGCAGGTGGCCGCCCACTTCGTCGCTCAGCCGCGCAGAGCGCTCCAGGTTCACCGCGCCGCCGTTGGCGAGCCGCTCGCCGAGCGTCGTGCGCGCGAGCGTTTCGGCGACGACGTCGAACTCCAGCGTGCCGTCGGCAATCGCGCTGACCGTCAGGCAAACGCCGTCGACCGCGACGCTCGCGCCGGTCGCAATGCCAGCAGCGAAGCCAGCGGGCGGTTCGACGACGATGCGCTGCGCGCCGTCGTTCTCGACGGCGCACAACGTGCCAGTGGCGGTCACGATGCCGGTGAACATCCTACTCCTTGCCGAAGATGCGCAGGATGCGTGCTACGATTTTGCGCGTCCCCGCCAGGCCATGCTCCAGCTTTGGCAGCCGTACGACCTTTGCAACGTGGCCGCGCTCGGCCAACATCGCCTCCAGCGCCTTCGGCTCGAACAGCTCCTGATCGTGCCCCAGCGCGATGATGTGCGGCCTGATTTCCTCCACGATGATGGCGAGCATGTCGCCCTCGCGCCCTACCACGGCGCGGTCGACCGGCTTCAGCGCCGCGACCATCTCGGCTCGGATTGCGGCCGGCACGACCGGCTCGCGCTTCATGCGTCGCACCGTCGCGTCGTTGGCGATAATCACTACCAGTTCGTCGCCCAGTTCGCGGGCGGCTCGCAGGAAATGGATGTGTCCGGGGTGCAGCAGGTCGAAGACCCCGGTGGCTACTACGCGCTTGCGTCCCACGCGGCAACAATTTCATGCCCCTCCAAAAAAGGATGTCCCTCGGCTTCGGCCCATGCGGCTGCCGCCTCAGGCGGCAGCCGCCCCCCGTCGTCAGCGAGCATCTCGCACCCGAAGGCGACCGGCGGCAGCCCCGCCATCTCCGCCAGCGCAACCATAAGCTCGGTGTGCCCCTGCCGCCCCGCCAGCCCGTCGGGATGCGCGACGCAGACCGGTACGTGTCCCGGTGACCGGAACCGTTTGCCCAGCAGCAGCTGCGCCGCGTCCGGCTCGAGCCCCGCGGCAGCCAGCTCGCCGAAGGTGGCGACGGTGCGCGCGCGGTCGCGGTCGGTGATGCCGGTGTAAGTGTCGCGTGCGTTCAGCCAGAGCGAGAACGACGAGCGGCTGTCGTACGGCAGGTCATGCGCGCGTAGCGCGGCCAGCGCCGGGAAATCGGCGGCCGCCGAATCGAGCACAGCGTCCATGAACGGCAGTCCCAGCCGCTCCGCCGCGGAAAACGCAACGGCGATGAAGACCAGCCCCCCGCCGCGCTGCCGCAGCAGCCGTACCCGGCCGGGCGTTGCGTATCGGGCGGCGAAGATGATGTCGGTCTCCCCCTCGCGCCCCGGTGCGTCGTAGAGCAGCAGCGGTTCGCCCGCCCGCAGGGCGGCTGCGGCAGCCTCGACCGGCTTCGCGATGGTAGCGTCCACGCGGCGCGACCCGCGCGCTATCTTAAACGATTGCGTAGCTACGCGAAAATACGTAACTAACTAGTTGTCGAGGACCTTGAACTTGGGCGTCTTATCCTCGACAGCCTTGAACTTGGGCGTCTTATCCTCGACAGCCTTGAACTTGGGAGCGTCATCCTCGACCGGCTGGAAGGTGGGCGCGTCGTCGTTGACAGGCATGAATGTCGGCAGGTCGGCTCCGCTTTCGCGCACCGTTGGAGAGCCGGTGTCGACCGGCGCAAAGGAGGGCACGCTGCCGCCAACCCCGTGCTCGAACGCGGGCTCGCTGCGGCTGCCCTTGATTTCGCGCATCGCAGCCACCGCGGCGTCCTTGACGTCCTTGACTGCGTCGTTGGTCAGTATCAGCAGCGCATCCATCACGCCGGGGGGCATCTCGAAGTCGATTGCCCGCACCACGGCTCCCAGCGCCGTAGCGGCGGTGGCGCGCACGCGCTGGCTGCGGTTTTTGGTCTCTTCCACGTAGAGCTCTACCAGCTTATCGAGCTCACCGGGCGGCAGCTCGGGAATCTTAGTCCAGAGCTCCTTCGCGGCGAGATAGTCGCCCGCCAGCACAGGTTTGAGCAGCGACTTGACGGTGATGCCCTGCTCCTTTTCGGCAGGCTGCTTGCGCGCACGCTTTACCTTGCGCTTGCGAGCAGCGGACTTGCGCTTGCGTATCAATGCCTTGCGGGGGGCGGCGGGCTCCATCCCTTCCTCTCCCTGCTGCAAATGCGCCTTGCGTCCAGTCAGCTCACGCATCTTGAAAACCCGGTTGCGCGGCATCTTGTCGTCGTGCCTGTCGAGCCCCGCGCTCTGTCGGCGGCTGGCGATATCAGTACCGCTCTCGCTGTCGAGCCCTGAGGAGACCTTGAACTGGGGTCCCTCGTTGAGCGTCACCACTCCCGCCCCCCCGCCGGGCTGCCCCGTCGGAGGGCTGACTGGCTGCGGGTCGAAGAAGGGCTCCCGCGCGAGCAGCGCCCGCAGGTTGCCATTGTTGTAAGCGTCGAGTGCAATTGCGTTGCCGGTGACCAGCTTCAGCAGCTCGGGCGCATTTGCGCCGCGCACCAGCCGTTCGACCGCGTTGAGCAGCTCGGGCCGCTCCTCGGCCAGGGCGTGGAATTCGGGCGCCACCGCCCGGACTTCGGTCAGCTTCTGCTCCAGCCCGGTGTCGAGGCTGGGGCCGGGTTGCGGGGCGGCTGCGCCGCCAATCAAAACGACGCTGGTGAAAGTCTCCTCGAGGAATTCTTGCGACGTGTAGGGCATGCGGCCGCCGCCCTGCTCACGCAAGTCGCCCTCCAGCGCCCGCTCGCCGAGCGCCAGCACAAACATGCAGCGTGTCAGGTCAAGGTAGCTAACCATGAACTCAATCAGCTTCAGCAGCACCCCGGGAGCGGCCATATCGACGCCCTGCACAAGCACCACCAGCGGCGGCTGCGTCACCAGCCGGTCTAGCAGCTTGCTCATCGCGGTGTCGAACTCGCGCATCACCCCCATGCGGGCGGTGCCGTGCGTCACGATAGCGAGCTGGTCCAGCCCCTCCATCAGCCGGTTGCTGATTTCGGTAACCGTGCTATCCTGCCCCGAAAGGCCCTGCAGTAACAGCAGCAGCTGTTGTGCCAGCGGGACGCCGAGGTCCGGTTCCGACAGGTGTCGCCGCGCGTTGAACGTGAGCACCGTCAGCCCGCGCTCCTGCAGCCGCAGTTTGAGCTCTGCCAGCGCTTGCTTGCGCTCGGCGGGCGAACCACTGTAGAGCGCCACTAGCGTCGGGGGTTTGGTCGCACTGGCTAGTTCATTAAGTTGCGCAAGAGCTTC
>CAUZDT010000059.1:0-6256 GCA_963578705.1 Candidatus Thalassarchaeaceae archaeon | reverse complement strand
CAACCCCGTGCGGCTCTACGCTGGCGAGCAGAGCTGTCGCGACGGCACCTGCAACCAACTAGTGGTCTGCGTCAGCGAGTTCTCGCCTCCGGCGCAGCTGACCAAGCCACTCGTTACGGCGCTTTTCGACTGGATGCTCAGCAAGGGCTGCACCCGACTAGTTTCGGCCGAGGGGTTCCACGCTGCCGCCGACGACGCCATCCCCGACGAAGTCTACGGCGTTGGCTCGACCGAGGAGGCGCGCAGCTGGATTAGCGACGCGGGCGTAATTCCGTTCAAGTTCGGCACCATCGGCGGCGTTTCGGGGGTGCTGCTCAACGAGGGCAAGCGGCGCGGAATTAACGTGCTGAGCCTGCTGGCCGAGGTCAAGGTGGATATCCCCGACGCCCGTGCGGCAGCCCGCGTCATCGGCGCGCTGGACGAGCTACTGCTCGCCATCAAGCTCGACCCGAAACCGCTACTGAAAGAGGCCGAGGAACTCGAAGCGCAGCTGCGAGTGATGCGTGACCAGGCACCGGCCGAGACGCGAACCGAAACACCGCGCTACATCGGTTAAGCGTTTTACCGCCGCCTGAGTAGGGGGCGCGTGACCCACGCAAAGGCGCTCGCTGTAATCGAAGAGGCGGTCGCCGCCGCGCTGCAGAAACTGGGCTGGCCGGCGCTGCCGCTCGACCGCCGGCCGCAGCAGGGCGACCTGGCGGTCATCTGCTTCCCCGCCGTGAAACAGCTACGGCAGCCGCCCGAGGCGCTGGCAACCGGGCTGGCGGCTGCGCTCGCTGGGCACGGGCTGCGCGCATCTGCCGCTGGGGGCTACTGTAACATCACGCTCGACTGGCGTCCGCTGGCTTCACCGTTGCTGGCCGAAATCGCCGCTGGCGATTTCGGCACTGGCGCAAAGACTGGCCGGCGCGTGCTGATTGAGCACACTTCGGCCAACGCCACCGGGCCGTTCCACATGGGCCGCGCACGCAACCCCATTATCGGCGATACGCTGGCGCGACTGCTGCGCTACGCGGGCGACGAGGTCGCGACCGAATACTACGTCAACGACATGGGCCGGCAAGCGGCGACGCTCGCGTATGGCCTGCGCCACTTCGCGCCGGGCGACGCACCGAAAGTGGACCACGCGCTGGTTGAATGCTACCAGCAGGCAAACCGCGCGCTCGAGAACGATCCCACCGCGAAGGAAGAGATTTATGCACTGATGGAGCGCTGCGAAGAGGGCGACGTGGAAGCCGTGGAGGAAGTTGCCGGCTCCGCCGAAAAGATGCTGGCAGGCATGCGCGAATCGCTGGCGCGGTTGGGCGCTGAGGCGGACGCGTATTTCCACGAGTCGGCGCTAGTCGCCGGCGGTGCGGTCAATGACGTTATCGAGCGGCTCGCGCAATCGCCACTCTGCGGCGACGAGGAGGGCGCGAAGTTCCTCGACCTCGCCAGCCATGGAATTGCCGGCCGCAACCAGAAATTCTTCTTCACGCGCAAGGGCGGTTTGAGTCTCTACACGACACGTGACGTCGCCTACCACCTCGACAAGTTCAGCCGCTGCGACATGGCGCTGAACGTCCTCGGTGAGGACCACAAGTTGCAGTCACAGCTACTCGGAATCGCGCTTGGCGAGCTCCAGGCACCGACGCCCGAGGCGCAGTTCTACGCCTTTGTCAGCCTGCCGGGCGGCAAGATGTCGACCCGCGCCGGACGCGTCGTATATCTCGACGACATGCTCGACGAAGCGCAACAGCGCGCTCTCGCGGAGCTTGAGCAGCGCCGCCCCGACATGGCTTCCGCGCAGCGACAGGCGCTGGCGACCGCTATTGGAACGGGGGCATTGCGCTACAACATCCTGCGTGTGCAGGCCGAGAAGGGCTTCACCTTCCGCTGGCAGGACGCGCTGAGCTTCGAAGGCGACTCGGCGCCGTTCGCGATGTATTCGCACGCGCGTTGCTGCGCCATCCTGCGGCGCGCCGACGGAACGCCGGGCGGCGACCCGCCCAGTGAACTGCACCCGACCGAGGAGGCGCTGCTGCGGCAGCTCGCGCACTGGCCGGCGACGGTCGCGCGCGCCGCCGAGGAGCGCAAGCTGCACCTGCTGCCGCCCTGCGCGCATGGCCTAGCGGGGGCGCTGAACGGCTTCTACCGTGACTGCCCGGTGATTGGCTCCGACGCCGAGGGGTTCCGGCTGGCGCTGGTGGATGCGACACGGCGGGTGCTGGCGGATGTGCTGGGGCTGCTGGGCGTGGTCGCGCCGGAGGCTATGTAGAGTGCTGCGACCGCAGTGGCACTTCCTGAGTGATGAGCCACCGGTTGATGTTGTCGAGCTGCTGCTGGCACAACGTGGCCTAGCGGGGGCGGAACGCGACGCGTTCCTGCATCCGTCGCTCGACCAGCTGCATGACCCGTTCAAGCTTCCAGACATGGAGACGGCGGTCGCCAAGCTGGAGTGGGCGCGGACCTGGCAGCAGTCCGTTACCGTCTTCGGCGACTACGACTGCGACGGCGTGACGTCGACCGTGCTGCTCTACAGCCTGCTGAAACAGGCAGGGATGCAGGTCGACTACCATGTGCCGCATCGCATCGACGACGGCTACGGGCTGACCGAGGCGGGCGTCGAGAAAGTGCATGCGCGCGGCAGCCGGCTCATCGTGACGGTCGACAACGGCATCAGCGCCAATGCGGCGGTCGCGAAAGCCAATGCACTGGGAATGGAGATCGTGATTACCGACCACCACAAGCAGGAGGGCGAGCTGCCCCCGGCAGCCGCGGTCGTCAACCCCAACCGCAAGGATAACGAATACCCGTTCCGCGCCATCGCGGGCGTCGGCGTCGCCTACAAGCTCTGCTGTGCGCTCGCGCCGCGTATCCTGCCCGCAGGCGATGTGGACGCATTCTTGGCCGAGGCGCTCGATCTGGTGACGCTCGGAACCGTAGCCGACATGGTGCCGCTCGTCGATGAGAACCGTGCGCTGGTGGCGCACGGGCTTTCGCATGTCGCGGCTACCAAGCGCGCCGGAATCCAGGCGCTCATCGAGCAGGCGCGCGCCAAGCGCGAACTTGATCCGGCCGACATCGGCTTCAAGCTGGCGCCGCGCATCAACGCCGCCGGACGCATGGAGGGCGCCGACATCGCACTCGAGCTGCTGCTGGCACCCGACCTGGCTGCGGCGCGGCCGCTGGCGGAGAAGCTCACCGGGCTCAATGCCAAACGGCAGGCAGAGACCGCGCGTTGCGAAGAGCTGGCACTCGACCTGGCCGAGGCGCAAGCGGGGTATGATTTCATCGTCGTCTGGCATCCCGAGATGCACGCCGGCGTGAGGGGGCTGGTCGCGTCGCACATCATGCGCCGCTTTCACCGCCCGACGCTGGTGCTGCGCATCGACGGTGACGCGGCGGGCGGCTCGGCGCGGTCGATTCAGGGCTACGACCTGAGCGCCGCGTTCGACCGCCACAAGGCGCTGCTCGACGGCGGCGGCGGTCACGCCATGGCGGCCGGCTGCCACCTGCCGGCCGCCAATCTCGAACCGTTGCGCGCAGCGCTGGTGGCCGACGCGAGCGAGCGACTGACCGACGAGATGCGGCAGCCGCTGCTCGAGATTGCCGCCCCGCTCAAAGCGGGGCGGCTCGACCTGCATTTCATGGCGCAACTCGAACGGCTGGCGCCCTTCGGACAGGGGAACCCGGCACCGACCTTTGCGCTGCTCGACTGCGAAGTGCAGTCGGTGCGCACAATGGGGCGCGACAACGGCCACCTGCGGCTCTCGCTGGCGCACTGCCCCGACGCCATTGGCTGGGGGATGGGGGAGCGCGCCGAGACGCTCATGCCGGGCGACAGGGTCGATGTCGCGTTCCGGCTCGAACGCAATCGCTACAAGGGACGCGAAAAACTGCAGCTGGTGCTGGAAGACCTGAAGCCTTCAGGGTAGAATGTGGTGGTGAGGGCCGGATTTGAACCGACGTAGATACGCTCTGCAGGCGTACGCATAGCCGCTCTGCCACCTCACCACGGTTGTGCCACTTGCCGGCGCGTTTAAGGATTTCCGGTTCGGGCGATAGTACGCGAGACATCGCTGCTGCCGAGGCTTTCGCGCTTCATATCAGCTAGCAGCCGCTCGTAGTGTGCGACCTGCTCCTCGATGCGGTCCAGCTCCGAAGCATCGCCGTCGCCCTGCTCGATGCGGGCGCGGACGCGCTCGCGACGCGCCTCCCATTTCTCGAGTTCCTCGACTGCCTGCAGAATTCGTTCCTCGTCCATCTTTATTTAAGCCGAACAGTCTCCAGGTTGTGCGGTGACTCGACCTTCAGCCGCGTCTTGCGCCGGATGTCGGTCGCCAGCTGGTCGCACTTCTGCGGGTCGCCGTGGTTGAGCAGCACCAGTTTGGGTCGCGGGCGGATGGTGCGCACGTAGCGCATCAGCTGCCGCTTGTCGCTGTGCCCCGAAAAGCCTTCGCAAGTCTCAATATTCATGTTGACCGGGACCGATATCATTCCACCGTTGTCGCGATCATGCAGGCTGATTTCGCGGGCTCCCTTCTGGATACGCTGGCCCAGCGTGCCCGAGGCCTGGTAGCCGACGAATACCATGCTGTTGTGCTTGTCGGGCGCCCAGTGGCGCAGGTATTCCATCACCGGCCCGCCATTGACCATGCCAGAAGTGGCGAGCACGATAGCGGGCTCGTCGCGCGAGCAGATTTCCTGTCGCATGTCGACCGAGTCCACCTTCTGGAACATGTCGTCACGGAAGGGGTTGCCACGGTTCTGGTAAATCTTGTTGCGCAGGTTGTTGTTCAGGTATTCCGGGTATGCGGCGTGGAGCGCAGTCGCCTCCCATATCATCCCGTCCAGGAAGACATCCATGTCCTGCAGCATGCCCTCGCGGTGCGCCTTCTCGAGGACCAGCATCACCTCCTGCGAGCGGCCGACGGCAAAGACCGGAATCAGGATTTTCCCGCGTCGTTCAACAGTGCGATTGATAATATCCGTAAGCTTGCGCATCCCCTCTTCTCGCGACGGCTGGAAGTCCTTGAAACCGCCGTAGGTCGCCTCCATAATCAGCGCATCCATGCGTGGGAAACGGTTGACGGCACGGTCGAAAAGCCAGGTGTTCTCGAACTTGATGTCGCCCGAAAAGACGATGTTATGCTGGCCGTCACCGACGTGGAAATGGGCGCTGGCCGAGCCAAGTATGTGGCCCGAGTTGTGGAGTGTGAGTTTCAGGTCAGGGGCGATATCGGTCGTGTCGCCGAAATTGAGCGGGATGCAGTTGCGCACCTGCTGCCGGATCTGCTCACTGTTGTAGGGCACCTTCTTGGCTTCGGCATTCTGGATCTTGATGTAGTCGGTCTGCAACAGCGCCGCCAGGTCGCGTGTGGGCGGAGTGCAGTAGACCGGTCCGTCGTAGCCGTAGACGAAGAGCATCGGCAGCAGCGCCGAGTGGTCGAGGTGCGCGTGCGTCAACACGACTGCGTCGAGACCCTCGAGCGGCGTCACCTCGGGCGCGTTCAGGAACGGGCTCGGCTCCTTGTCGTTGCCGGGGTTGAAGCCGCAGTCAATCAGTACCTTGCTGTCCTTAGTCATCAGCAGGTGGCAGGAGCGACCCACTTCGCGGTAGCCGCCGAGAGCAGTAATGCGTACGAACTGCTCGCCCTCGATGGTGTCGCGGAAAATCTTGCGGCCGACGCGCTTCATGAAGTCCTTGCGCTTCTGCGCTATCTTCGGCTCGAGGATGTATTTGCGGATTTCGCGCAGCGTCGTCGATTCCATGGGCGCGTCGCGGATGACTATCGGGTTCCAGCCGATGCCTCGCCGCACGTCGTTGAGCACCGCGCCGAACTTGCCGATGGCGCGACCGGGATTGACCGCCTCGATGTAGACGTCGCCGTTAATTTCGTCGAATCGGATGCTGCTCACCTCCGCCTCGGCGGGGATTATTTCAGCCAGTTTTTCCTCCGCTTCTTTCGTCGGCAACCGCACCGCCGGGTCGGCCCGGATGATGATGCGCTTGCGCACTTTCTGTGCCAGCTTGCGCACGATATCAGTGCTGCCGGCGAAGGCTTCCATGTCCCGGGTGTAGAGCACCACGCTGGAGCCCTCTACGCGCACGTCGGTGAACTCGACGGTGTCAGATATGACACTCTGCGCGGCTTTGCGAACCTCCTTGATGACGTTCTCTACAGCCATAGGGGCCTGTCCAGCGTGTGTGAAGGCTGCCTCAAGCAGCCAGCTTAGCCTGAATTTCCATGACGGCTGCCGCGTCCATGGCGGT
>CAUZDT010000058.1:0-6273 GCA_963578705.1 Candidatus Thalassarchaeaceae archaeon | reverse complement strand
GTCCACACCCATTCCTACGGCTATTTCCAGAACAGCACCGCACTACTGCGCCGCCGGCTGCGCGAGACGCCGTGGGTCATCACACCCCACTTCCACCCCACGTGGTCAATGTGGGGCGGCGCACGCCGGCTCGGGCTGCGGCGGGTCTACGACGCGACTGTCGGCCGTGAAACGCTGGCAGCGGCTGACGCAGTTTTCTGCGTCAGCCGCCACGAGAGCGAACTGCTGCTGGCCGAGGTCGGCTGCGACCTCGCCAAAATCCGCGTGATTCCCAACGGCATCCACTGGGAAACTTGGGCCGACCCGCCGACCGGCGCGCGGTTTCGCAAGGCGTTCCCGCAGCTGGGCGAGCGGCTGGTGCTCTACGCCGGGCGGCTCGCGACCAACAAGGGGCTGCCCGACCTCGTCACCGCCGCTGCCAGCTTCCCCGAGGCAGAGCTGCTGCTGGTCGGTCAGGACATGGGCCCCGGCAAAGCACTGGACGCGCAGGCCGCCGCCGCAGGCATCACGCTGCACCGGCTGGGGCACCTCGACGACGACCTCTACCGCTCCGCCTTCGGCGCCGCCGAGCTGCTGGCGCTGCCGTCGGACTACGAGGCGTTCGGCATCGTGCTGCTTGAGGCGGCGGCCGCTGGCCTGCCGGTGGTCGCGACGCGCGTCGGGGGCGTGCCCGAGGCGGTCGCCGAAGGGGAAACGGGGCTGCTGGTGGATTATGGCGACCCCGAGGCATTGGGCGCGGCGATTGCGTCGCTGCTTTCGGACGCGGCCGCGGCAGCCGTGCTGGGCGCAGCGGGACGTGAGCGAGTTGCGCGCGACTTCACCTGGAGGAGCATCGTGGGCCGGATTGAGGCGCATTACGCGGAGCTGCAGTAGCGCTCCGACACACTTAAATAAAATCAGGCTTCCTCTGAGGAGTGGCTCCCGACCGCGTAACTTTCCGCTTCCCGATTGATTCACAGTTCCAGGTCGACTGGGATGTTTTCCGCCAGAAGGCCAAGGACGCTGGTAAAACCACGGCGCAGCTGTTGCAGGGGCTGGTGATGGAGCACCTCGATGACGAGGCTCACGGTGAGGAGTCAGACCTGCTGGCGCAGATTGAATCCGAAGAGCCACAGGTGCGCAAGGTGCGTAAGGTGCGCAAGCGGGCGCCGGTGGTCCCATTCAAGCCGGAATTGGACTTGGGCGCGATGCGACCCGAAGATACGCCCAAGTTCCGCATCCTGACGCTGTTTCGTTCGCTGAACAAGAGTGACGGCGTCGACCCTGACGAGCTGCTGGCCGAGGCGACCCGGCTCGAGATACCCGACCCGCAGCGCGAAATGCAGAAGCTGGTGCGGCGTGGTATTCTATATATCCACGATGGACTGTGTCGCGCGGCGACTTAGATGCAGGCACCTCCAACCCGTTACCTCTGGTTCTTCCTCATCATGCTGATAGCGCTGTCGGCCAGCTTCGGCTACATGCTGGCGGCGCTCTTCCTCGGCATGGCGTTCATCCCGGCGTTGCTCTACCTGAACTGGTTCCGCAACTTCGAGAAACACGACCCCGAGCCGTGGGGGGCGCTCTACCAAGCGTTCTTCTGGGGCGCTATTACCGGCATCATTCTGGCGGGGATAGTCAATTCCATACTGATTGGGACGGTCACTCTGGCAGCTGGCCCGGACGTTGCTATGGTCGTGGGCGCCGTGATTATTGCCCCCTTCGTCGAGGAATTCCTGAAGGCGATGGGGCTGATGCGCGCCGGTGTCAAGGAGGAGGTGGACGAGGTCGAGGACGGATTGATTTATGGCGCCGCCTGCGGCCTTGGGTTCGCCGCCACCGAGAACCTGATGTATGGCTGGAGCGTCGTCGGCGAAGGCGTGGCGGTGACGGCGGCGGTAATCGTGATGCGCACCTTCTCGGCGACGTTGATACACGCCAGCGCCACCTCGTTTACCGGCCACGGCATCAGCCAGTACCTGGTGCATGGCGCCTCGTGGAAGGTGGTGGCGAAATATTACCTGATGGCGGTTGGGCTCCACGCTTTCTGGAACGGGATGATGACGTTAACCTACTATGAATTCCTGCCGGGAATTGGCTTCATCTTCGCACTGGTCGTGGCGATCGGGGCGCTCCAGTTCAGCCGCAGCAAGATTATGGAGCTCGACGAAAAGCGGGTTGAACTCACCCACCAGCAGAAACTTGACCAGCAGCCCGGAGCGGGCGATTGGTGGTCGCAAAATGATGCTAAATGGGAGGGGCGCGGCGTCGCGTGGGGCGACCGCAAGGCGGCGCGCCAGCAGGAGCAACTGGTGCGAGAGCGGGAGCATACCCCGCGGCAGGCGCAGGCGGAACGGCAGCAGGAGCAGCGCCGTGCGGGTACACCCCCGCCTCGCCGTGAGCCGGACCGGGAAGGGGATGGCTGGGCGACCTACCAGCAGGAACGATGAGTGGCTGGAGCCGGGAAATCCGCAAGGGCGCCATCCAGCTCTGCCTGCTGGCGCAGCTGCGGCAGCGGCGCATGTACGGTTTCGAGATTATTCGCGTCCTGCGTGAGCGCTCGAACGGCTTCTTCGACCTGAAGGAGGGGACGCTCTACCCGGCGCTGCACCGGCTCGAAAAGCGCGGGCTGCTCGAGGCGGAGATTGTGGTGCAGGAAGGGCGCCCGCCGCGCAAGTATTACCAGCTGACGCCCGCTGGTGAGACGGCGCTGGCGGAAGCCGAAGCAGAGTGGAACTTGATGACTTCCGCCATGGGGGATATCCTGGATGGGTGACGACGCCCCGCTTGCGGCATATCTCGCTACGCTGCGCAATGGTTTGCGCTTCCGCGACGCGGCACTCGTCGCGGATTTGCTGGCGGAGCAGGAGGACCACCTGCGGGCGCAGGCCGAAGCCACCGGGCAGCCTCTGGCCGAAGCGGTGGCGCAGGCGACCCCGCCCGACGAGCTGGCGGCCGCCTACCGCGAGATTTACCCTGTTGCAACTGGCTGGGCGGTGGCAGCCGGCGCAGCCGTGCTCGCGCTCGGCTTCGCGTCGGCCGCCGACCAGAATATCCTAGACAGCACCAGCCGCTGGCTGCTAGCCAACCTACTCTATCTCGGCGGGCTGCTGCTGCTCGGCCTGCGCACCTCGCCGCGCATCGCGCTTGGCGTCGCGGTCGCTGGCTTGGTGGTGCGGACCGCCAGCGGGCTCGGGCTGCTCAGTTCGGGTGTGCTCTATCCGGCGTCGCCGGAGTTCCTGCTGACCGCGCAGCTGGCGGTGAGTCTCGGTGGGCTGCTGCTGGCGGCACTCCCGGGTTGGTTCATCCGGCGCGACGCGGGCTGGCTGTAAGATAATCTTTTATCGGCGGCAGCCTGCGCAGCTCCGCGGGCCTGTAGCTTAGCTAGGTAGAGCGTCCGGCTCTTAACCGGACGGCCATGGGTTCGAATCCCTTCAGGCCCGCCAATATTTCACGTAAAGTGCAGCGGGAAGAGTCGCGTGATACGGCCGCTGCGCTCGACGCGGATTAGCGCCTGCCGGGTGAGTGCGTTGACGTGATAGTTGACCTTCTGCCGGCTCATATCGAGCCGCGTCGCAATCATTGACTGGGTGATTCCCGGCTCGTCCTTGATGAGCATCACAATCTGCTGCTGCACTTCGCCAGTCACCGGCGGGCGGGCGACAACGCCCGCCCGCTCGGCGCGGCAGGGGTAGAAGAGTCGCTGGCGCCCAGCGCGGAACGATTCGATAACCGAATGGTTCTCGAGGACGTTGAGGTGGTGCGACAGGGTTCCGTTGTGCAGGTCGAAGTGGTCGCGCAGCTGGGTGAAGTTGGCGCCGGGATGGACGTAGATGTAGCGCATCAGGTTCTGCCGCGTCGGTTCGTCCGCCAGCGTGTCGCGGCGCAGCCGGGTGTAGAGCGGCAGGAAGAGCTTGAAGCCGAGGTAGCGGCCGTTCTCCGAGGACGCGGTGTAGAATGCCAGCCCCAGGAAAGAGAGCAGCGCCAGCATGTTCAGCGCGGGGCGCGGAATCTCGAGCGCGGGCGGTTCTGCAAGCTCCTCTCCGTCGCCGGTGACGACGCGGAAGTCCTGCCCGGTAAGGGCTGAGTAGAGCAGCACATCCTGCTGGTAAACCTCGAGGCGCAGCTGGTAGAGGCCGCCTTGCTGCGGGGCATGGCTGAAGCTGGCGCTGAATTCATCTCCGTGGCCAAGCTCCTCGATATTGCTGTTCCAGAGGCGGGTCTCGGCACCGGAGGGTGCCAGCAGGACGACTTCCGCGCGCAGCCCATCGGCCGGGAAGCCGTCGTTGAACAGCGCCAGCTTGCCCCTGATTTCCTGTCCCACGAGCAATGAATGGCGGTCCAGCCTGATTTCCGAAGCTTCGAAACCGGGTTCGCGGTAGTTAAGCAAGAGGGTCACATATTCGCTGATTCCGACGCCGGGAAGCCTCACCGTGACGGTAACCGGGCTACTGCCGGGCTGCGGAATGCTGGTGTGGGGCGTGATGGTGACTGGGATGGTAGCGACGGTCCCGGGAGCAATGAGCGCCGTGGATGGACCGGAAACCGAGGCGAGGAACAGGGGCGAATAGTGGTATTCAAGCACGAAATTTTCGGTGTAGAAACCGGTATTGATGAGGCTGACTCCTAGTTCAAGCGGCTGCCGGTCAGTCATTTCGGCTGAGAAAACCGGCCAGTTGTTCTCGACCGTGACCGGTGGCAGGAGAGTGGAGAGGGCCACCCCGTAGGCGTCTAGGCTCACCGCCGCCAGCACATTGCTGCTGCTGGCCAGCTCGTCGAGGTAATCGCTCTCGATTTCGAGGACGTGGCGGTCCCCGAACGAGTAGTGCCAGATATATGGAACGGTGGTCGGCAACTGCGGAGCATCCAGGAGCACTGCTGCCCGGGAAAATGCAGTATCCACTCCCGGCGTCAGCGTGGTTGCTGAGTGGCCCAAGAACAGCTCTTGCTGATTGCTGTAGAGTCGACCGTCGTGCAGTTCCACTAGCAGTAAGCTTCGGTAGATGCCCGGCGCCGGGAGTGTTGGGGTGAAGGAGAAGACGCGCGTTTTGCCCGGTTCGATAGCAATGGACTGGAACGTTTCCTCCGCGACAGTATCGCCTTCGTACACCGCGAGGCGAGCGGAGATATTGCCCAATTCCTGCGCATAGATGCCACGATTCTCGACCGTGACCTCAACCGTAGTACTCGACTCAATGCCCAGAAAGGTGTATTCTCCTGCCGTTACCGCTAGGTCGTGCCAGCGCTTGACGCCCGACAGATTACCTGCGGTAATTTCCCAGCCGCAGTCGCCACTGGCACAGGCAGCGTAAAATCGCAGGTAGAAGTGACCTGCTTCCGGCAGCTCTAGTAGCGAGATGGTAGCCAGTTCATCGGGGAGCAGCAGCAGGTCATGCCACTCAGTAGAGTAGCGGTTCTGTGGGTTATAATCCAGAGCATAGCTGATGCGCAGGTCCCCTTCTAATGGCGTGGCCGTGTGTTCAAGGTGCAGTAGTGGCCCCCGTAGGAATGAAGTGTCAAACGGCCCCAGAACTGCGCCGGTAGCAAACTGGCTGCCATCCCCACCAACAAGCTGTAGTGTGTCATCGTAATCCCAGAATCCATTATCAATACTGGCGTCGTAATCCAGCCGCGTATACTCCTCCAACGGTAGGTCTGCGATGAATTCCCGGAACGTAAGCAGGGTGGCGACCTCCTCTTGCCAGCTGCTACTGCTGTTGGAAATAGTTGCTTGCAGGCGGAATTCGTACTCGCCCGAAGTGGGAATAGTGAATGGGAATTCAACCGTATCACTTAAATAGCTATCGAGGGCAACGTTCCTGGAGACGCTGACACCGGCGAGTGCCTCTTGACGATTGAGACTGTAGACACTGAAATCAAGTTCGTAATCCAGTTCCCCGGGAGTGGGATTCTGTATAATGTATTCTAATTGATTTTCTTCATTTGCGTTTAAATGATTATATTTTAGTAATTCAATAGAATTAGCTTCCGAACCTGGGAGGAGCACAAGGGCACCAAGAAAGAGGAACCCAACCAAGGCATATCTGTAAGTTGCCCTTGCACTCACCGAGTATTCAAGCCACTCACGTATTAATAACTTCTGGATGATTCTTTGACAATCCCAGTTATTGTTTTTGATTTATTATAACTATATTATCATTATATTCTTTATTTTACTTTAATAGATTAATTATTTGTTAAAGCTATTTATAAATGTCTGCGAATCAGGCATCGAGTATCTGTCCCAAGAACTGCTGCAGCCGCTCAGTCTTCGGCTTGTCAAGCATCGCCGGG
>CAUZDT010000057.1:0-6647 GCA_963578705.1 Candidatus Thalassarchaeaceae archaeon | reverse complement strand
GCCTTCGGCGCGGCTGGCGCGGTCGCGCTGCTGCGCCGCCGTCGGTGAGTCCCCCGCCCAGCGAACTGGCAGCGCTGCGCGAAGCGACGCTCGAGCAGGCTCGCGCTGCGCTGGTGGAAGCGGTGACACCCGACCGCGGGCTGCTGCAGGGCGTCAGGGCGCTCGACGAGGCGCTCGAGGTCGCGAACCGGCTCGCCGAACGGCTGGCGCGCTGGGCGGCGGAAGCGACTGGCGCGGCGCGGCAGCCGCCCGCGGCGGAGCTGCCGTCCGACGCGCCGGAGCCACTACGCGAGCTGCAGGTCGCCTGGCGGGAGTCCGAGGCGCGCTCCGCGCGGCTGCGCGACTGGCTCGAGGCGCAAGCGCCCGACGTGGTGCCGTCGCTGGCGGCGCTGCTCGGTCCGCTGCTCGCGGCGCGCGTGATTGCCACTGCCGGCTCGCTGCCGCGGCTGGCGCGGCTGCCCGGCTCGACCATCCAGACGCTCGGTGCCGAGCGGGCGCTCTTCGCGCATCGCGGAGGTGGCGCGCCGCCGCCGAAGCACGGGCTGCTGCTGGCGCATCCGCTGGTCCGCGACGCCCCGCGCCGGGAGCGCGGCCGCATGGCGCGTCGGCTGGCGGCCAAGGCGGCGATTGCGGCGCGTGTCGACTGCTACGGCGGGGAGCCGTGCGGGGCCGAATTGCTGGCGGCTCTGGGTCCCGACGACCCGATTAAATAACGGCGGTGCTCGGCGCGCGTGCGAATTCCCCCTTTCGCCGCCGGGCTGCTGATGGGCTCGGCCGACGCGGTGCCGGGCATCAGCGGCGGCACGGTCGCGCTGGTGCTCGGCATCTATCGCCGGTTGATTGACGCGATAGCGACGGTGCTGGAGTTCCCGCGCCAGCGCGATTTCGAGGCGTTGCGCGCGCCGCTAACGTTCCTGCTGCCGCTCGGCCTCGGTATGGCGGCCGCCTACTGGCTGGTGTCGTGGCTGCTCATCGGCCCTGAAGGCAGTCCGGGAATCCTGCTGCGGGACGATACAGCGCCGCTCTGCTACGGCCTCTTCAGCGGCCTCGTGGCGGTCTCGCTACACGGACCGTGGCACCGTATCGAGGCGGTGCAGCGCGAGCACCTGGCGTTCGCCGGGGCCGGTGCGGTCGCGACCTTCATCGTGCTGGGGCTACCGTTCGCGACGAGCGCGCCGGCCGGCTGGATGCTGCCTGTCGGCGGCGCGCTGGCGCTGACGGCAATGCTGCTGCCGGGAGTGAGCGGCTCGCTGGTGTTGGTGATGCTGGGGCAGTATGCGACCATCGCCGGCGCGGTGCACGACTTGCGGCTGGCGCCGCTGCTCTGGTTCGGCAGCGGCGGCCTCGTCGCGGCGCTGGTGGTGGTGCCGCGGCTGCAGCGGCTGCTCATCGAGCGGCCGGGGCGCACGCTGGCGGTGCTCACGGGCGTCATGGCCGGTTCGCTGCGTGCGCTCTGGCCGTGGAAGGTGAGCTACGACGTGCGCGCGGGCGACCTTTCGCCGCTGGGCGTCGGCGAAAACTGGCCCGAAGTGGCTCTGGCGGCGCTGCTGGGGGGAGCGCTAGTGCTGGCGCTGGAAAAGCTTTCTCGTCGATAGACGAACCGCAGCGCTTAAATCGCGCCTTCGGTGAAGGCGCAAAATGCGCGTGGTCATAGCCGGCGCCGGCGACGTAGGTTACCGGGTGGCTCGGGACCTGGTGAATCGCGGCCACGGCGTCAGCATTATCGACTCCGACCCGGCCGCCATCAAGCGGGCGCAAGGGCTCGACGCGCAGATCATCCAGGGCCACGCTGCGGTGCCGAAGCTGCTCGTCGAGCAGTCGGGGCTGGCGGAAGCCGACCTGTTCATCGGCGTGACCGGCAATGACATGGTCAACATCCTCGGTTGCACCTTCGCCAAGGCGATGGGCTGCCGCACGATTGCGCGCGTCAACGAGCCACAGTTGCTCGACTGGCCGCTCGAGCCTGACCCGCAGGTCGTTTTCGGGCTGGATGCCTGCATCAGCCCCGACGAGCTTGCGATGCATCGCATCTGGCAAATTCTCTCGCGGCCGGCACTGACGCGGCTTGAGCACTTCTCGGTTGGCAAGCTGCGCATTCTCGAAGTCAGGCTGGACGACAGCTCGCCTGCGGTGGGCCGCACGCTCGACAGCGTCGAGCTGCCGCCGCACTGCCGCGTTGTGCTGGTTTCGCGCGACGAGGGCGTCATCATTCCGCACAGCGAGGAAGTCTTGCTGCCACGCGACCGGCTACTGGTGCTGCTGAGCGACGTCCACGAACTCGAGGAGCTCTCGGAGTCGCTCGGCGCGCCGAAGGAAGTTACGGGCGAAGGGAATATCAGGCGGCTGATGATTGCCGGCAGCACGCAGGTCGCCTTGCGGCTAGCCGAACAGGTGGCGCGCCGCTACGACGGGGTGCAGGTCTACCTCGTTGAGCCCGACCGCGCTCGCGCCGAGGAGGTCAGCGAACGACTGCCCGACGACGTTACGGTGCTGGTGGGGTCACCGACTGACCGCCATTTCCTGCGCGAGGAGGGTATCCGCCACGAGGACCTGTTCGTCGCGGCGACCGAACGCGAGGATTTGAACATGCTCAGTTGCCTGCTCGCCAAGCGTGAGGGGGCGCGCCGCACGGTGGCGCTGGTCTACCATACCGAGCTGGAGCATGTCGTGCAGAATACTGGCATTGACACGCTCATCAACCCCAAGCGAGTGGCGGTGACCGCCATCCTGAACCGCGCCACGGCGACCGAGGAAATCGAGGCGCTGGAGGAACTACAGGGCGGCGAAGCGTCGATTCGGGAATTCCTGGTCAAGGCAGACAATGGCCTGACGGGGAAGGTCATCGCGAAGCTCGGGCTCCCCGAGGGGTGCATGGTGGCACTCATCAACCGCGGCGGCGAGCCGCTCTTCCCCGATGAGGACGAAGTCCTGCAGGGGGGCGACCACCTGCTGGTCTTCACCCTCAAGGCGCAGCTGCCGGCGCTGGAGAAGCTCTTCCGCTGATGCGCGGACGCCTGCTGCTGAGCCTGCTGGGTGTTCTGCTGGCGCTGTTCGGTATCTCATTCCTGCTCCCGCTGGCGGCGGGGCTGTTGCTGGGCGAATCGCGCGAGCAGGTGGCGTGGCTCTACGGGCTGCCGCTGCTGCTTTCGGTCGGCGGCGGGCTGCTGCTCTACTACCAGTTCCGCAGCGACGAGGAGCTGCGCGACCGCGAGGCGTTCGCGCTGGTGAGCGTGGCATGGCTGCTCTTCGCCGTGTTTGGCGCGATTCCCTACGTGATGGCGGGCGACATGGCGGGCAGTGACGACGAGCCGCTGCTGGTCTACGACCTGACGCTGGCCGAAGCGTATTTCGAGTCCATCTCGGGGCTGACCACGACTGGCGCGACCGTCTTCGACGCCTCGGTCGCCAACGGCACCACCGATGACGGCTATTTCGCGGCGCCCAAGTCGCTGCTGCTGTGGCGGTCGCAGTCGCAATGGTTGGGCGGGATGGGGATTATCGTGCTCGCGACGGTGGTGCTGTCGCGGCTACTCGGGGGTGGCATCCAGGTGCTGCGCGCCGAAATGCCTGGCACCGGCGTCACGCGCATCAAGCCGCAGATGGCGCAGACGGCGCGGCTGCTGTGGGGGCTCTACGCCGGCCTCACCGTCGTCGAGATGCTGTTGCTGCGCTTCGTCGGCGAGCTGCCGCTCTACGACGCGGTTTGCACCGCCTTCTCCAATCTCTCGACCGGTGGCTTCTCGCCGCAGGCGGATTCGATTGGCGCTTACGACAGTGGTCTTGTCGAAGGCATCGTCATCGCCTTCATGCTGCTCGCGGGCATCAATTTCGTTCTGCTTTACGGCTTTTTCATAAGCTTGCGCCACAACGACGAACAGCGGCTTTTACGGGGCTGGCAGCATCTCTGGACCAGCGGCGAGTTCCGCTACTACCTCAGCTTCGTGGGCATCGCGATTTTGCTGGTGGTCGTCGGCCTCTGGGCGCCGCTGCGGGGCAGCAGCTGGGCTTTCGGCGAGACGCTGCGGCCGGCGCTCTTCCAGGTGGTCTCCATCCTGACCGGCACCGGCTTCACCTCGCAGGACTACGGCAGCTGGGCGGTGGCGGCGCAGTTTGTACTGCTGCTGCTGATGTTCATCGGCGGCTGCGCCGGCTCGACCACCGGCGGCCTCAAGGTGATTCGCATCGAAATCATGCTCAAGGCGCTCTGGCGCGAGCTATTCCTCGTGGTCCACCCGCGCGCGGTGCGCAAGCTGCGGCTGGGCGCCAAGGTGCTCGACGAAACGCTGGTGCGCAACGTTGCCGTCTTCTTCTTCATCTACATTATCCTGTTTCTGACCGGCGCGCTGGTGCTGCTCTACCTCGAGCCGGGCTGGGGGCTGGTCGACGCGATGGCCGCCTCGATTGCGTGCCTTAGCAACGTCGGCCCCGGCCTCGGCGCGGTCGGTCCCGGCGCCAGCTACGCTGGCCTCTCGAGCGGCACGTTGAGCGTGCTCTCGCTGCTGATGTGGCTCGGCAGGCTGGAGATTATCACCGGCCTGCTGCTCTTCTTTCCGGGTACTTATCGAGACTAGCGTCTCGACAACCGCGACTGATTTAGCCGCCGTCCGCTGCGCCACCGTGGGCAAGCAGGCGTGGGCGCGCTACGGGATGAACAAGGCGCGCGGCATGGCGCAGAAGCAGGCGCGCTTCACCGCCGGCGAGGCGGACGGCCATGCGTCGGCGCTCGCGGCGGAAGCGGGGGCGGACCGCGATGCATTACAGCAGGCGGCGACCGGCACCGCATGGCGCGAGGCGGAGGCGGCGACCGACGCCGCACGCGGGGAGGCGGAGCGGCTGGCGGCGCTGGTCACGCCGCAGCCGCAGTCACGCATGCTGCCGTGGCTGGCGCTGGCGTCCGCGCTGCTACTGGCGCTGGTGGCATGGCTCGCCGCCTCGGCAGCGGTCGTGGGAGTGGCAGCGCTCGGTGGTGTTGGCGCGTTGCTGGTCGCCATCCATGGCTTGCGGCAGCCGATGCGGCTGCCGCAAGTTTCACGCGAGCAGCGCGACGACATATTGCAGCAGGCGCAGGCGGCCGCGCGTGAGGCGGGGCTGAAGGCAGCGTGGGTTGCCGGCTGGGAGCAGGGCTGGGCCGCGGGCTGGAAAGAGCGCGACTGAAGCGCTACATCAGCCGTAGCTGCGGCCGCACGAAGTGGCCGTCGGCGGCGAGGTCGAGCGCGCTCGACATGAAAGAGTCGTCGCTGATAATCGGCTGGAGTTCGCTGAACGGCACCGCGGTCGAGATGAAGCGGGTGCGGCCGTGGCGGCCGAGGCTGACGACGCGCGCCGAGATGACGCCCTGCATGTCCAGCTCGGAAATGATGCCGCCGATGCGGCGCTGCGTCAGTGCGTCGAGTTCGAAGCGGTTGCATATGCGGTAGTAGGTGTCGTAGACGTCGCCGGTGGTCTGCCGGTCGAGCCGCGACTGTGATTCGTTGGCGAGTATCGACGCGAACACCGCCTTGTGCTGCAGTGGCAGCTGGAGCACCATCTTGCGCACCTGGTCCTGCTCCATCATGCTCTCGGCGCGGTCGACATAGTTGACCGTCACCTGCCGCGAGCCGTCGCGCTCGGCCATCTCGGCCGCGATGCGCAGCAGGTCGAGCGCCTTGCGGGCGTCGCCGTGCTCCTGCGCGGCACGGCCGGCGCAGAGCGAGAGGACTTGCGGGTCGAGCGCCCCTTCGTGGAATGCCTGCCCGGCGCGCTGGTCGAGGATGTCGCGCAATTGCAGCGCGTTGTAAGGGGGAAAGGTCAGCGACTCCTCGCCGAGCCGCGACTTGACGCGCGGGTCGAGGAAGGTGGTGAACTTGGTGTCGTTCGAGATGCCGATGAGCGACATGCGCGCGTTGCCGAGGTCGGCGTTGATGCCGGTGAGGTGGTAGAGCACCTCGTCGCCCGATTTCTTTACCAGCGCGTCGACTTCGTCGAGCACCACCAGCGCGATGCCGCCCGCCTCCTCCGCCTTGCGGCAGAGCGCCGCGTAGACCTGCTCCAGCCGCCAGCCGGTGTGCGGAATCGAGTCCTCCCAGTTGGTGGTGTAGGTCTGCCCGATGTTGGCGAGGATGCCGTAGGGCGTGTTGACCCGCTTGCAGTTGATGTGGGCGGTGTGGATGGCGCCACCGTCGGCGGTGACCTTGTCCTTCAACTGGTCGCAGATATATCTGGCGAC
This sequence comes from Candidatus Thalassarchaeaceae archaeon, assembly GCA_963578705.1. GTDB lineage: Archaea > Thermoplasmatota > Poseidoniia > MGIII > CG-Epi1 > UBA8886. The sequence continues at coordinate 442 of CAUZDT010000057.1, read as the reverse complement.
CGCGGTCTTGCCGGTGCCGGTCTGCCCGTAAATCAGGATGTTGCTGGGGCGAGACCCCTCGAGCGCCGGGCGCAGGATATGTGCCACCTGGTCTATCTCGTCGTTGCGGTGCGGGAAGTCCTCCGGGACGTAGTCCGAGGAGAGCACGCCGCGATTGCGGAATATGCGTCCTTCGCCCGTGAGGGCGTCAAAAACGTTACGGGAAGCTTGTGCTGACTGCATTAGTGGGAACCCGCTCAACCGCGGGGCCGCAGGTATAGCAGTCCGCGTATAAATGCTGCGGACCGACGCGGCGGGGGGGGGCTGATTTTTAACCCCCCTCTCGCCGCCGTAGCCGGCTGGCCAGAGCGCAGGCAGAGCGCGACTAAATACCGCCCGCCGCGCCGGTTCCGCTGGCTCAGCGGGGGAGGTTGACGCGGAGCAATTTCCAGCGCACGCGCCC
>CAUZDT010000056.1:0-7480 GCA_963578705.1 Candidatus Thalassarchaeaceae archaeon | reverse complement strand
TGCAGCAATGGCGCTCTGGTGGCTCAATGACGAAGATGGCACCGGCGACAACGGCAGCAGCAGTACCTGGCGCGACAGTTGGGTCGACCCGATACAGCGCGCGGCCGACGGCTCGACGCTCGGCGGGGATGGCGACGGCAACCACTCGCACAACGAGCTGCTCGACCACTGGCTCTGGACGGAGAACATGACGCTCATTGATTACCACAACCTGAATTGCGACGGCATGATTACCGGCGACGAGCGCGTCGGTCGTCAATGCTTCCCCGAGTTCAAGAACACCGCCCCCACCACCGGTGAGTTCGGCGAAATCGTCACCAGCGGCGACTTCCCCGACTGCGTCGTGGGGTGCTACGCCTACGTTGCGGCTTACCACAACATGCACATCCTTGATATTTCCGAGCCGAACAACATCCAGATGCTCTCGACGTATTACGCCGAGACGGCGCGCATCATCGACGTCAAGGTGACCGATGACAACAACTGGGCGCTGGTGAACCACGAGGCGACCAACGTCGACGACGACGGCAACCCCCTCGACCCGGCACCGTCGGACGTCAACTGGGGCGCCAACGAAATCCACCTGCTCGACATTTCCGACAAGCTCGCTCCCAAGCTGGTAAGCCGCTGGTCCAACCCGCCCGCCGGCTACCACAACCAGGAGCTCTGGCTCTACGACAACAGTGACGTGTTCCTGTTCCTGGTTGACCCCATCGGCGAATCGATGAACAAGGGCACCCAGATTGCCAAGCTCATCGAGCAGAACTTCCTAGACGAGGGGCAGTGGATTCAGGAGTGGGCGGTCTACCAGCCCGACTCCGGGACCACCTGCGGTGGTTCGGTCTTCAACCACGACCAGGTCGTGCGCCTGCACCCGGTCACGGGACAGGTGCTGATGTACATTTCCTACTGGGACGCGGGGCTGCGCATCGTCGATGTCACCAACCCCCCCTCGCTCCCCTCGACCAGCTGGCCGCAGGAAATCGGTCGCTGGCTCGGCTGCCCCAGCGCCAGCAGCGGCTGGTATGGCCCGGAAGGCGGCGGCCACGCCAACATGACTGCCGAGGAGTGGACCGGCAGCACCGAGGGCAACGGTAACATCCATTACGCGGTGCCGTTCGACGAACTGATTGACGGTCGCCACTACACAGTCATCGCGCCCGAGTTCGGCTCCAACGACGCGCACACCGGCACGATGCGGCTGATTGACACTACCGACCCGACGAAGCCGTTCCTGGTCTCCGACTGGAAGCTGCCGGGCAACCACACCATCCCGGGCAACTACATGTATTCGCCGCACAACGGTGATACCGGCGACGAGCACATCTACTGGACGCACTACCACGCCGGCGCGTGGGTCACCGACGCCGGGACGGTCTGGGATTCGATAACTTGGAAGGAGGGCGCACGCGCCCCCGACGACCCGGATTTCAACGGTTTCTTCGAAATTGACGAACTGGGAACCATCGAGACGCTGGCCTATTACCTGCCGCACGGTCCCGACTGGATTGCGAACGCCAGCACCGTGCTGGACTACAACAATTCTGACGGCTGGACCGGCCTCAAGATTCCGTTCAACTGGGGGCTGCACTACGACCCCCGCGGCTACATCTACGTCTCCGACATCAAGACCGGGGTCTACGTCGTGCAATACGACGGTGACCGTCAGGAAGGCTACCTCTTCCCGCCGCTCTATCCCGCCGCCTGACGGCGGCGCCAACCCCTTTTAGCGCACGCAGCTCCCCAGCCGATGGCGTTTCTGCTCTTCAGCTGCAGCTTGCGGGACGGTTCCCGCTCGCGAGTGATGGCAGAGGCACTACGGACCGAGCTTGAGGGCGCAGGTCATGAAGTGGAATACCTGGACCTGCGTGAAGCGGGGCTGCCGCTCTGCGATGGCGATGAGTGCTATGACGAGCCGGCAACGAAGTCGCTGCGCGTGTCGGTTGCGGCAGCTGAGGGGATCATATTCGCGACACCGGTATACAATTTCCAGGCCAGCGCGAGCGCCAAGAATATTGTCGAGCTGGCCGGCTCGACCTTCGAGGGCAAGGTGGTCGGCTTCCTCTGCGCCGCAGGCGGACGCAACAGCTACATGTCGGTGATGAGCCTCGCCAACTCGTTGATGCTCGATTTCCGCTGCCACATCCTGCCACGCTACGTCTATGCCAGCAAGGATTCGTTCAGCGACGGCGAGTTGGCAGACGCGGAAATCTCCGGGCGCATTGGAGAGCTGGCGCACGAACTGGTGCGCGTCAGCCGCGCGCTTGCGGGCTAGAGCAGCCCAAAGACCGCCACCAGCGCCGCCGCGACCGCGACTGCACGCAGCGTCAGCAACCACGCCTGCAGCTTCGCCTGCGCCGCCGTCTGCGGTTCGTCGATAGGACAGACGGCACCGGCAACCTCGCTCGTTGAAAAGGCGGCGTGGAAGACGCAGGTGCGGTCCCTCGCCTCGAAAATGCAGAGCCACCCGCCCGCCAGTGGCAGGAACAGCCCCCAGCTCCATGCTTCTGGCGCACCGGATTGGACCATCAATACCGCCCCGACGGCGGAGAGCGCCACCAGTCCCCATCCGAGTCGCTCGCGTCTCCGCGCGCCATTGTCATCGATGTTGGAGCACGGAGTCCCTTCGGCGCGTGCGTAGCGAACCACCAGCCCCAGCAGGATGAGTCCGCCACCGACGATGGTGCGCTGGTCGATGACAGCGCCCCACGCCAGTAGTACCCAGACGGGATTCAGCACCGGCTCGATGAGCGAAATCAACGATGCCTCCTGCGCCTTGATGTGGCGCACGCCGTTGGCGAACAGCCCGTAGGCGAGCGCCATCTGTACCGTTCCGAGCGCCCCGACCCAGACCCACTCCTCGCCCGCCAGCTGCCGTTCCTGTGTCAGTACAAACGGCAGCAGTACCAGTCCGCTGCAGACGAAGCAGAGGAACACAAGCCAGCCAGGGTCCTCGTCGCGCAGGTAGCGCAGGCAGATAATCACGCCGGCATAGGTCACGCCCGCCCCGACCGCCAGCAGCGCCCCGGTAGCTTGAGAGTTACCGATAACGGCGGAGCCAATCACGGCGACGCCCGCCAACCCGCACGCTATGCCTGCGACGTTGTCACGTTCAAGTCGCTCATGCAGCCAGAACGCAGAGCCGAGCAGCACCCAGAAGGGCGCCAGATACTGCAGGAAGATGACGTTGCCCGCATCAGTCGACGAGGTCATCGCCTGCACGTAGAGTAAATTCATGGCAGCGAAGAATCCGACCAGCGGCAACAGCCCCGGTCGCCAGCGCACTTGCTTCCAGTCGACGAAGAGCGCCATCCCGCCCGCGGCAAAGAATGACCGCCAGCACGCCACCAGCAGTCCGCGCGCTTCCGGGTCGATGGCCTGGATGACTGGTGCCTTGAGGAAGAAGCCGGAGAGGCTCCAGCTTATTGCCGCAGCTGCGACCAGCAGCCGCCCCCGTGTCAGCAGCATGCGCGGGCAGACAGAGGGGTGTTAAAGCGGGCCGTCGCGCGCCGCGCGCCGCGCGAAACTACAGCGCGGCGCGCAGCGCGTCGATGTCGCTCGCGCTGAGGCCGGCGTGCCGCACGCCGTCGCGCCGCCATACGGCCTTTCCATCACGGAACAGTACCATCGTCGGCACGACATTGAGCTCGAAATCGTCCCAGAGCGCGCTCTCCTCGTCGGTTACGTCACCCATCGCCTTCTCCACTGAAAGCTCTGCTGTCTTGAACTCTGCCATGAAATCGCGGCAGTAGGGGCACCATTTGGCAGAGAAAGTAACCGCCAGCGTGCCGTTGCGGGATAGCGTTGTGCCGTCGAAATCAGTGGCGGTGAGTCGCTCCATCTACAGCGCCTCGAGCGCGGCGATGCGCGCTTCCATCGGGGGGTGCGTCGAGAACATGCTCGAGAGCAGGTCGCCGCCGCGCAGCGGGTTGGCGATGCAGAGCGCCGCGTGGGTCGGCGAGCCGACTTCCATCGGCTGGCGGGCGTTGCCGTGCTCCAGCTTGCGCAGGGCGTTGACCAGCGCCCACGGCTTCCCGGTCAGTGCAGCTGCGGTCGCGTCCGCCTTGAACTCGCGCTGACGTGAGACGGCCGCCTGTAGCAGGAACGCCGCCAGCGGCGCAGTGATGATGACCAGGATCAGCAGTGCCGGGTGGACGTTGCGGCCGCGGCCGAAGAGCGAGTTCCACCAGAGCATCCGCGCCGCGAAGGCAATCGCGCCGGCAATCGTCGCCGCGACCGCCATCAGCAGCGTGTCGCGGTTCTTGACGTGGCCCATCTCGTGCGCCATCACGCCTTCCAGCTCGTCGCGGTCGAGCACCCGCAGCAGCCCCTCGGTAGCAGCCACCACGGCGTGCTGCGGCGAGCGGCCGGTCGCGAAGGCGTTCGGTGTCTGCGACGGTACGATGGCGACGCGCGGCATCGGCAGGCCGTTCATCTGCGCCACCTTCTTCACGACGCCGAAGAGCTGTGGCGCCTCGCGCTCGTCGATGATGCGCGCGCGGTAGGCGCGCAGCACCAGTTTGTCGGACCAGAAGTAACTGCCGATATTGATCAGCACCGCAATTATGAAGAACAGTGCCATCGCTCCCGTTGGCGAGGTGCCGTAATATGCTCCCGCAACGAGGCCGACTCCCATCATCAGCAGCGTCAGCAGCGTGAAGAGCAGCAGCAGCCGCAGGCGTGCCATCATGGCCGCCCGCTTGCTGCCCCGGATAAAAACGTGCCGCCTCGATTCCGCTGCGACTCGAAACCTATATATCACTCGACAGTGCACCGGGGCAGATGGCGAAGAAGGCGAAGCCGCTGGAAGACCCGCGCAAGTGGGTCGAGACGCTCGACCTAGAGGATACGAGCGACATCGCGGTGCCGAAGCGGATGGTCGACCAGGTCATCGGGCAGGAGCCGGCGGTCGACATCATCCGCAAGGCGGCCGAACAGCGGCGCCACGTGATGCTCATCGGCGACCCCGGCACTGGTAAGTCAATGCTCGGCAACGCGATGGCCGAACTGCTGCCGCCCGAGGAATTGCAGGATGTGCTGGTCTACAACAACCCCGAGGATAACAACGAGCCACGCGTGCGGGTCGTCCCGTCGGGCAAGGGCAAGGAAATAGTTGACGTCCAGAAGGCGCAGGCGATGCTCGAGCGCGAACGCAAGTCGAAGTCGCAGATGCTGATTGTCTTCACGATAGTCGCCTTCGGAATATTGTGGTTCGCGACGACCGGCTTCCGCGAGCCGATGGTCATCTTCTACTCGCTCATCGCCGCCGCTTTCATCTTCATGGCGCTGCGCTACACTAACCAGCGGCAGGAGAACGCGCTCGTTCCCAAGGGCCTGGTGCTCCACGACCACGGCGACGGTGCGCCCTTCATCGACGCGACCGCCTCACACGCCGGTGCGCTGCTGGGCGACGTGCGGCACGACCCGTTCCAGTCGGGCGGGCTGGAGACGCCGGCGCACGACCGCGTCGAAGCGGGCGGGATTCACCGCGCGCACCGCGGCGTGCTCTTCTGCGATGAAATCAATTTGCTGCGGATGGAGTCACAGCAGTCGCTGCTGACCGCTATCCAGGAGAAGCAGTTCTCCATCACCGGCCAGTCGGAGCGCTCCGCCGGTGCGATGACAAAAACGGAGCCGGTGCCGTGCGACTTCGTGCTGGTCGCCGCCGGCAATCTCGACGCAATCAAGGGCATGCACCCGGCGCTGCGCAGCCGCATTCGCGGCTACGGCTACGAGGTGTTCATGCACTCGACGATTCCCGACACGCAGGAGAATCGCGAAAAGTATGTTCGCTTCATCGCGCAGGAAGTCGCCAAGGACAAGAAGATTCCCCACTTCTCCCGCGAAGCGATTGGCGAAGTGCTGGTCGAGGCGCAGCGACGCGCCGGCCGGCAGAAGCATCTCTCGCTGCGGCTGCGCGAGTTGGGCGGGCTGGTGAGAGTCTCGGGCGACATCGCGCGCGAGCTGGACGCCGAGCCGGTCACGGCGGAGCACGTCGTGCGCGCCAAGCAGATTGCGCGCCCACTGGAGCAGCAGGTCGTCGACCGCTACGTCGAGCGCCGCCGCGATTACAAGACCTATATCACCGAAGGGGCGCATGTGGGTATGGTAAACGGGCTGGCGGTGATGGGCGCCGACTCGGGGCTCTCGGAGATGTCGGGCATCCTGATGCCGATTGTCGCCGAGGTGACCCCGGCCGCGTCGCGCTCCGAGGGGCGCACCGTCGCGACTGGCAAGCTGGGCGAAATCGCCAAGGAGGCGGTGCAGAACGTCTCGGCGCTGGTCAAGAAATATACGGGAGAAGACATTTCGAAATACGATATCCACGTCCAGTTCGTTGGCGCCTACGAGGGCGTCGAGGGCGACAGCGCGTCGGTGAGCATCGCCGCCGCAGTCATCTCCGCGCTGGAGGAGGCGGAGGTGGACCAGTCAATCGCGCTCACGGGGTCGCTCTCGGTGCGCGGGCAGGTGCTGCCGGTCGGCGGCGTCACCGCCAAGATTGAAGCCGCTGCCGAGGTGGGCATCCGCAAGGTACTGATTCCCGAGGCCAACATGCAGGACGTGCTGCTCGAGTCGCGCTACCGCGATAAAATCGAGATCGTCCCGGTCGCAACACTCCAGGACGTGCTCGACAACATTCTCGTAGCGGGCCCTGGCAAGGAAGGGCTGCTCGAGAAGCTGGCGCTGGCGCGCTTCCTGCCGGGCAAGTTCCCCGGCTCGCCGAGTGCAGCCTAGAAGCGCCGCACTTCGCCGAACTGCTCCAGCTCGGCCGCGATAGGCTCAATCTCTTCGTCGGTCACGACTACTGCGGTCCCGAGGTGCGCGACCGTTCCGACCGCGCCCATCGGCAGCTCCGCCAGCGCCGCGGCCGTTTCTGGCGGCATCAGCCCCGATAACTCGCTGAAGAGCCGCCCCGCTTTGAGGAAGGCGCGCAGCGTCAGTGGTGGCAGTGGGTGGGCGGTCGCGGCGCCGTTGATGATTTCGCGCCAGCCGTCGTCCTTGAGCACGTCGTTGGTGTTGCGCCCTTCGCCGCAGAGGCAGAGCGCCAGCGCGCCGTCGAGCGCCGACGTCACGACGTCGCCGCCCACGCCGGGGGTGCGGCGCTGCACCAGCCGCGCGCCGGGGCCGTCGCGCAACGCCGCCGCCTGCGCCATCACGTCGCCCAGCCCTGTCGAGTGCTCGATTTCCGACTGGTGCGCGGCGCGCGTCGCCCGCTCGAGGCCGACGCCCAGCTCGAGGCAGGCGGCGAGCGCTGTCGCGCCCGACATCCCCATCCCGGCGCCGAGCGGCATTTCGCGGCGCAGCCAGAAAGTGAGTTTCTCGGGGCGCTCGAGAGCCAGCTCGACCGCGCGGCGCGTGACCGGGTCCTTCACTTTGCGCTTGCCTTCGTAGAAGGCGATACTGGTGCGCTTCGCCGGCTGCCGCTCGAGCGCAGCGTAGGCGCCCTGCGGCAGGCAGATACCGAGGCCGGTCGAGCCGT
>CAUZDT010000055.1:0-7526 GCA_963578705.1 Candidatus Thalassarchaeaceae archaeon | reverse complement strand
GCGCCCGGACCGCTTGCTTGGCGAACTCGAGTTCTTCCTCCATTTCCTGCGTAATCGATAGTAACCGGTTGTACTTCTCGGTCTGGTCGGCGACCTTCTCCTCGAGTGAATCCACGCGCGGCGCGTATTCCGCTTCGACCTTCGCCTGCCGCTGCCGCTCGATTTCGAGCTCGCGGATGTGGCTGTCGCGTTCGCTGAGCAGTTCCTCGAGTGACTGGACCATCGCCTGCTTGGTCTCCAGGTCGGATTCCAGCCGGTTGATGCGGTCGAGTGACGCGTTCAGGTCCTGCTCCTGCTGCTCGTATGCATCCCACAGCTTCTCGAGTCGCTCTTGCTCCTGCGCCAGCGCGCTCTCAAGCTGGGATGTCTGTTCGTCGCCGTCGGCCATGGGACGTCGTGATGGTGCTGCCGGATATATAATATCCCCTGCTTGCGCCAGCGTGGATTTCACCGTCGGGGGCGGTCGCTGTGCAGCAGGCAGCGACGAGGCGCTCAAGGAGCTGCTGGGGCCGCAGCTGGCGCTCGCCGACGCACGCGCAGTTTGCGGCGCGCTGCACCTGCAGCAGGCGGCCGAGCTGGCGCAGCGCGCGTACGCTGGCGACTACGCGCTCTCGCACACCCGCGCCAGCGAAGTGCTGCTCTACCTGACCGGCCAGCGGCAGGTTTCGCGCGCGATCGCCCGTGCCGGGCTGACGCCCGCGACCGAGGCGATGGCGTGGGTTGCCTTCGGGAAGCCGCCCGCCGCGCTGGCTGCGCTGGTCGCGGAAGACGAGCGCGTGCTGGGCGGGGAGGATTTCGACTACCGCGCCTTCGGGCTGCCGCAGGCGGCACTCGACGCCAACCCGCGCGAGCGCTGGCCGGAGCTGGTGTTGACGCGCTGCGCTTTGCTGCCAGTGCGGGGCAAGGGGTGAAAACTGCCCCGCGCTGGGAAGATGATGGAGCTTGACGCGGCGACCCTGAAGCAGGTGCTGCGGTTCCAGTACCTGGAACTGACCGAGGCGCGCATCTACGAGCGGCTGGCGCGGCGCGAGCGCAATCCTGCCAACCGCAAGGTGCTGCAGCAGATTGCCAACGACGAGGTGCGGCACTACGAGTTCTGGAAGGAATATTCCGGGCAGGAGGTGGCGCCGTCACGGTTGCGCGTGGCGTGGTTCTCGCTGCTGGCGCGGCTGCTGGGCATCACTTTCTGTGTCAACCTGCTCGAGCGCGACGAGGTGAACATCGCCGCCGAATACCGCAACATTCTCGACGTAATCCCCGCCGCACGGCCAATCATGGAGGAGGAGGAAGCGCATGAGCAGCATCTGCTGGCGATGCTCGAAGAGGAGCGGCTACAGTACACTGGCTCGATAGTGCTCGGCCTCAACGACGCGCTCGTCGAGCTTACCGGCGCGCTGGCCGGCCTCACTTTCGCGTTCCAGAGCCTGCGGGTGGTTGCGCTGGCAGGGCTCGTCACGGGAATCGCAGCGGCGATGTCGATGGCCGCCTCGGAATTCCTTGCAACGCGCACCGAGGGCGACGCCCGCAACCCGCTTCGCGCCGCGTTCTACACCGGCGTGGCGTACCTCGTGACGGTATTCCTGCTGGTAATGCCCTACCTCGCGCTGCAGCCCGACGGCCCCGAGCTGCTGGGACTGTCGGTGCTGCACCAGGCGCTCGGCGCGACGCTGTTGATTGGCGTCGGCATTGTCGGCGCGTTCAACTTCTACGTCTCCGTGGCGCAGAACCAGCCCTTCCGCCGGCGCTTCATCGAGATGTGTGCCATCTCGGGCGGTGTGGCGCTGCTCTCCTACGGAGTGGCAATCGTGCTGAGCGGCTACTTCGACATCACTGTGGCAACCTAGTGCAGTCTCAGTAGCTTTCTGGTCGTCTGGCGACGACCAGCGGTTGCTACTTCGATATATCTGTGTAGCGCCAGCAGCCGAACTGGAAAAAAGGGGTGTGCCCCGCCCGAAGGCGGGACACGGGTTTGGGGACGCAAGCCCCGAAGGTGTGTGTTCTAGTCGAGGACGTTGTCCTTGACGGCCCAGCCAGCTATGGCGCCTATGACGCCGCCGACCATGGCGTAGAGCGCGCCGCTGGCCATTTCGTTGCCTTCCACCAGCATCTCGTTGATGCCGCCGCCCGCCAGGACGCCGGGGTTGACGTCACCGAAGCCGCTCGCCATTGCGGTCACGACGAACAGCGCTCCGCCTACGGCCCAGGGTTCCTGAGTCGAGAGCAGCACCAGCACGAAGAAGGCCGTGCCGATCGCCGCAGCGCCGAGGGTGAACATGTCGCCCTCCAGGACGCTGAAGGTCCCTGCCATCGCCGCGAAAGCGATGAACGCGCCGGCAACCTGCCCCAGGATGTACGCGATCGTGTCGTCCTGCGACATCTTGTTCGACATGAAATTCCCGATGGACACCGCAGGGTTGAGGTGACATCCGGATATGGGTCCCATGACGTGCATCAGGACCATGAGGGTTGCACCGAAGGCAAATGCTCCGCCGAAACCTCCACCAAGCGTGCCATAAGCAGTGATGCCTATGAAAACCAGGAAAAAGGTTCCCATGACTTCAGCACTGACGGCTTTTCTGTTCGTGTCTTCAAACATGGTTTACACCGAAGATGGGGGGTAGAGTGGACTATTTAACAATTTCGGTAGTATTTTATAGTTAAACTTGGCGTTAGGTACCACCTTTCTGTGGCTTTGCGAGGTGGTTACCACACCCCTCCGCCAACGCCATTAAATGGCTCGCCGGGCGTGCGTCAGCGATGATTCCGATTGCGAAGCCGCTAATCGGCGACGAGGAGCAGCGCGAGGTCGCGCGCGTCCTTGGCTCGGGCTCGCTGGCGCAAGGCCCTGAAGTGGCGGCGTTCGAGGCCGAGTTCGCCGCTTATTGCGGGACGAAGCACGCGCTCGCGACGACCAACGGCACCACCGCGCTGCACCTGGCGCTGCTCGCGGCGGGAGTCGGCCCGGGCGACGAGGTCATCACGACCCCCTTCTCATTCTTCTCCTCCGCGTCGAGCATCCGCATGGCGGGCGCGAAGCCGGTCTTCGTCGACATCGAGCCCGACGGCTACTGCCTCGACCCCGCGGCGGTCGCGGCCGCCATCACCCCACGCACGAAGGCGGTGATGCCAATCCATCTCTACGGCGAGATGTGCGACATGGACGCGCTGCGCGAGGCGTGCAACGCGGTACCGATAATCGAGGACGCCTGTCAGGCGCACGGCGCCGACGCCGGTAATGGCCGTGCGGGGTCGCACGGACTCGCGGGTTGCTTCAGCTTCTACCCCACCAAGAACATGACCACCGGCGAGGGAGGGATGGTGACCACCAACGACGATGACGTCGCCGCCGCGGTGGCGCAATTGCGCGCGCACGGGCAGGGCGAACGCTACGAGCACCTGCAGCTGGGGTTCAACTACCGCATGACCGACATCGCCGCCGCGATTGGCCGTGTGCAGCTGCGCAAGCTTGACGGCTACAACGCTGCCCGTCGCACCAACGCCCGCCGCTACAGCGAGGCGCTGGCCGACTGCGTGCAAGTGCCCACCGAGCGGCGCGGGCACGTCTTCCACCAGTACACCATCCAGTCCGACGCGCGCGACGCGCTGCGCGAGCACCTTACCGCGCGGGGCATCGGCAGCGGCATCTACTATCCCTCGCTGCTTTACGAGGCGCGGCCGCTGGCGGAGTTTGCAGCGCCGACGCCACGGGCGGCGGCGCTGCCCGCCCGCGTGCTCTCGCTGCCGGTGCACCCCGGCCTCTCGGAGGAGGACGTCGGGACCGTGATTGACGCCGTGCGGGACTTCGCGCCAACGGCTTAAAGCGGCGCCGGTTTCCCCCGTTCCCGCGAGGCAACAATGGCAGGTGAACAGGCAGAGATGGGACAGCCGGCGCCCGAGTTCGACGGCGCCGCAATCCGCTGGAACCCGCGCAAGAAGCGGTTCGAGGAGCTGCTGGTTAGCCTGGCGGAGAACTGCAAGCGCGGCCACTGGACGGTATTGTTCTTCTATCCGCGCAACTTCTCGGGGCTCTGCCCGACCGAGCTGCACGCCCTCAACCGGCGTCTGCGCGACTTCGAGCAGGCAGGCGCGCAGGTTATCGGTTGCTCGACCGACTCGAAGTACAGCCACCAGGCGTGGATGGAGCGCCCGCGCACGCGCGGCGGCATCGACAAGCTGGGCTACCCGCTGCTGGAAGACCCCTCGCTGCGAGTCAGCCGCGCCTACGGCGTCCTCGACGAGCGCGCCGGGATGGCGCTCCGTGGCACCTTCATCATCGACGACGAGGGCATTGTGCGCGCCTACTCAGTCTACCCCGCCGGCACCGGCCGCAATATTGACGAAATCGTGCGACTACTACAGGCATTGCAAACCGGAAAATCCTGCCCCGCCAGCTGGCGCCCCGGCCGGAAAACCCTCTGACAGCAATGAGCTTCGCGCACACCTCCATCACCGTCCGCGACATGGAGGTGAGCATCGCCTTCTACGAGCGCTGGCTCGGGATGCGGCTCGAAAGACGGCACCCCATCGAGAGCAACCGCGCCGATATCGCCTTTCTCAAGGACACCGATACCGACGCCCTCCTGGAGCTGACCTGGTGGTGGGACAAGCAGGACTGGACCGAGGGCGACGAGCTGGACCACCTCGCGTTCCACGTCCCTGACATAGCTGCGCTCGTCACGGAGGCCCGCGAGGCGGGCGTCGAAATCGCGAAGGAGCCCTACTCGCTCCCCGGCTCGACCACGACGCTGGCGTTCCTCAAGGATCCCAACGGTATCTGGATCGAGCTGATTGAGAGGACGGGAAAGGGTTAAGCGCCCGATTGGCTTGTAGCGTATTTTGGCATGTGAGTATGAATAGAGAATCAATTTCTAAAGCCGATCAGCTGCACGTCTTCAACCGGGACAGCTGGACCTGCAAGAATTGGGTGAGTACAAGTTAACCCACGTTCCGCGCGACCAGATTGAAGCGATATTCGGCCACTAATCTCCTGAAAGCAGAGACCCCGGTTACCCGGCGGCATATGGCATCACCTTATCCTACCGGGGGGCCAACCTACGTCAGCTGGCCCCGGAAGGCGGCGGCGAGGAGGGAGGGTGTCGATTGAAGGTCGATTAACCTACTCGTCCATCTCTTCCAGCTTCTTCTTCAGCTCGTCCATCACGTCACCGCTCGAATCGCCTGCCGCAGCACCATCTTCGCCCGGCTCCGGCTCTTCCTCGTCGCCTTCGGGGAGTTCGCCTTCGGTTTCCAGGCTTGTGAGCAGGTCGTCCATCGAGACTGGCTGCGCCTCGAGGGCCTCGCTGCCGCCTGCACCGGCGCTGCCCGCGCCGCTGCTCGCTTCCCGTACCGCTGTCGCCAGCGCCTCGCCGTCCAGCTGCTCGCCACACTTCGGGCACGCCTTCCAGTCATCCTCGACTGACGTGTCGCAGTTGGGACAGCTGGCGGTCGGGAGCGGCTGCAGCTCGCTCGCTTCGGACTGGCGGTTGGCGAGCACCGGAGCCTCTTCGAACTCGCCCTCGAGCAGCCTGCCCTCGCCGGGGGCGAGCTCGCCCAGCGCGTCCGGGGTCGTTTCCTCCAGCAGATCGTCAAGGAGCTCGCGCTCGCCGGGGAGCACTTCGTCGGTCAGCTGCCGGTCGGAGCCGTCGATGTTTTCCTCCGGCTCCTCGATTTTTTCCAACACCGGGACTTGCGCCCGTTTTTCCTTGCGCCCCTGGCTCATTTGCGCCACGCGCGCTGTGTCCCCCAGCGCGCTCAGCAGCGCGCCGACCATGAAGATCGGTCCCGAGAGCGGGAGGAACGCGAGCGGGAAGAGCGCCGCGACCGCCAGCCAGCGGTAGATGCCGAAGTGGAGGCGGTATTCGCGGTTGCGCCGCAGCAGCAGCCAGCTGAAGCCGATGAGCAGCGCGTAGGTGCCCAGCATCAGGTAGGGGTTGCTGTGCTGCCCGGCCGGGACGATGACGATGACCGCCGTCTGCGCGTCGTAGCGCTCGCCGATTCCCAGCAGCTCGGTCGGGTCTAGGTAGAGCTCGCGGCTGCTGAAGGTGACGCCGAAGCTCGGCATCGCCAGCGTCGCGCCCGGTTGCAGCCAGCGCAGGTGGTTGAAGTGGAGGCCGTTGGCGCTGAAGGTGGTGCTGCCGCGCGCGGTGAGCGTCACCTCGTAGCCGCTGAACGCCGCCTCCTCGCCGCCCACCAGCCGCGGGTTGTCGTAGAGGCAGTAGAGCGGCCGCAGCTCGAGCGGCAGTGTCGGGTCGAGCATCACTGCCAGCACGACGCGGAAGCCGTTGGGATAGAGCTCGACCGTGTTGAGCGCCACCTCGTTCGAGTAGAGTTCGCTCCCCTCGAGCGCCTCCCAGGCGAGGTGGCCGAAGAGCAGCTGCCCCGCCAGCAATTGCGCCGAGAAGCCGCCCGTGTCGTTCGCTAGCGCGCGCGCCACGCGGTTCAGCGCCGGCTCGGCGAAGGCGGGTCGCGCCAGCTCGTCGGCGCCGCCCGGCAGGCGGTCGCCCGCCAGACCACCGCCAGTCGCCACCCGCAGCTCGACCACCAGCTTGCGGTCCGTTTCGAAATTGGCTTCGAGCCACACCTCAGGCATCAGCCCCTCGGCGGCAACCGGCGTAGCCGGGAGCAGGAGCAGCAGTGCCAGCCATGCCATGCGCGTCCGCATCACCCCGCGATGCTGGCGCGCCAGATATTAACCTTGCAGCCGCCGCTCCGCACCGCCAGCGACGTGTCGCCCACCGACGGGAGCGCGGCCGCCAACCCTTTTAATCCCGCAGGAGTGGACCGGCTCCCCATCGGGGAAGCAGCGTAGCGGGGTGGGGTAGCTAGGAAATCCCGTCGGGCTCATAACCCGGAGATCGATGGTTCAAATCCATCCCCCGCTACCATGTTTTTCCAGCACTCGAGCCGGGAGAGTATGCGCCGCACCTTCGAACACACTGCTGACATCGGCCTTGCCATCGAGGCGGAGTCGCTCGACGCGGCCTTCGGCGAGGCGGCGCTGGCGCTGGTCGAGGTAGTTACTGGCGGCGCGCTACCGCCTGCGGAGCAGCAGCGCGCCTTCACGGTCGAGGCGCCATCGCTCGAGCAGCTGCTGGTGCGCTTTCTGTCGCGACTGCTGGTCGAGTTTGACGGTGACGGATTCCTGCCAGGCGCAGCCGAGGTCACGCTCGCGGACGGGCGGCTGGCGGCGACGCTGCGCGGCGCCGCCTGGGACGCGGCGCGCGACGGCTATGGCGTCGAGGTGAAGGCGATTTCGTACCATGAATTGCAGGTCGAGCTGGGGCCACCAGCACGGCTGCGCGTTATCCTCGACCTGTAGAACCGATGGAAATCGCTCTCACTTCCGGTAACGATTAATCCAGATGGCGCCTGTTCGCGTGCCCAAGGAAAAAACGCTTTAATTGCTATAAGGTTTTTTATCCCCCTTTCAATCAGCAGTTCCGGTTCAGCCATTTGCAGTAGTCATGAGTAAAGACGACTTGGATAGCAAGAACGCCTTCAGGGAACGCAACGGTCTGACGAACGGC
>CAUZDT010000054.1:0-7755 GCA_963578705.1 Candidatus Thalassarchaeaceae archaeon | reverse complement strand
AGAGAGGGTGGCCGCAATTGCCACAGAACTTGAAACCGGGCTGCGCCGGCGTCCCGCAGCCGGTACAGCTGAACGAGAGTTTCTGGCCGCAGCCACCGCAGAACTGGAAGCCGGAGGGGTTGCCCGTCCCGCAACTGCCGCAGGCGCTGCTATCGCCTCCTGCTCCGGTGACGGATGTTTTCTCCTGCTTGCGCGCCAGCGGCGCCTCCTGCGCGGCGGCATTAACCTTGCCGATAGTTTCGAGGAATTCCTGATGCGACCCGTCGGCCAGCGCGCGCTTGGCAGCGTAGAGCAGCTGCTCCGCCTCCTGTGTGTCGAGCCCCTCGCCGCGCGCGCGCTCGACCTGCCGCTGCGACTGCCGCTGCAGTTTCGCGAGGAACGCCTCGATGCCGAGCATGGTGGCGCCCCCCTTGCGGCTGCCGACCAACACGTGGCCGCCGCTGCGCGCCATGCAGCCGACAGGGCTGCCGTCAGGGAGCTCGAAGCTCCAGGCGCGGCGGCCGGACTTGGTAAAGACCGAGACCTTGCGTGGGCTCTCGCCGACGACGAGGAAGTCGGCGGTCGAGGCCATGTCAATCCAGAGCGGCTGGCGGTTGAAGTAGTATTCCCAGATGACGCGCGAATTCTTGACCGCAAAGTAGATGCGGTTGTCATCGGTCATGTAGCCGATGTAGTCGCCATTGTTGCTGACGCACGCCTCGAGCACCTTGCCGGTGGTCTCGGCGCTCCACAGCACGTTCCCCTTCGCGTCGTAGAGGTAGATGTGCATGTAGTCGGTCCCGACAACGACGTAGTGGCCGTTGGCCGAGATGGCGACGTCGTTGATGCGGAAGTCGGCCCCGCCCGGCTGGTGCTCCCAGAGCAGCTTGCCGGTGCGGTCGTAGGCCGAGAGGTTGCCCCGGCGGGTGCCGACAACGATGAGGTCGGCCCGGTTGGAGACGTCAACCGCAGTCGCGGAGTGGCTGGTACTGCGATACCAGATTTCGCGTCCGCGCCGGTCGAGGTAGTGGATGGAGTTGTCGCCGCTGGCGACCAGCACCGCGCGCGCGTTGCCGGCGAGCGAGATGTCGCGGATGTCGGATATTTCCTGCTGCCGCCAGAGCTGCCGGCCGTCCGGCCCGAGGAACGTGACTCCGCTCTGCCGGCTGCCGATGGCGCAGAACTCCCCCTCGCTGCCGACCGCCATGGCGGTAATTGGCGACTTGTCACGGTATGTCCAGAGAGTGCGCGCCTCGGCCATGCTGTCTCGTCGATGTGCTCCCGGTATTAAGCGGTTCCCGTCAGAGTACCAGCACCGCCGCAGCGACGGTCGTGGTCCAGAAACCACTCTCGCCAACGGTCGCGACCTGGTTCACCGAACGGGTGCGCACGATGCGGTTGTCGATGCTCCAGATTTCACGCTTTTCGTCCCACGACGCGTCGGGGTCGAACTCGATACCGTAGGTAGTCGCGAGCATCTCAGCGGCGAGGTCCTCGACGTAGTCCTCCATCTCCTGCCCGCTCATGCCGGCGGCGTGGTGCTCGGAGAGGTAACCGTAGTGGTCGCGGTTACGCGGCACCGCGACGCCGACGCCGGAGCTGACCAGCGTCCCCGGCACGTTGCTGTCGCTGCGAGCCATGACGACCGGGATCACCTGTCCCGGCTGGAGCAATCCTGTTCCATCCGCCAGCTCAACAAACTCGCAGTGCGGTGGCAGGATGGAGGAAACCGACACGAGGTTGTAGCGCTCGATGCCCGCCTCGCGCAGCGCCAGCTCGAACGAGGCGAGCTTCTCGCGATGTGTGCCGGTGCCGCAAGTCAGGAAGAGCGAATGCGGTGTGAAGACTGAACGGGGCACTCGATTGCACTACCAACGGTATTTATATAGGTCGTCTGCAAGCCGGCCAACAGCCAGCAACCCCTGCCGCCCCGTATGTTTGGCGATTGACGAAGTAGGATACGCTTATCATTATATAGACCCTCTGGCTGCCGCCGCGTGGACGCCCAGCTGACCCGCCGTATGGCGGGCGAAATCGTGGTCTCGGACAGCCCCGGTGGGACACTCCGCAAGTGGCGCGAAATCTTCCAGCTCTCGCAGAAACAGCTGGCAAGCCTGCTGGGGGTGAACCCCAGCGTGGTATGCGATTTCGAGAAGGGCCGCCGCCGCTCGCCCGGCATCGGGACCGTGCGGCGGCTGGTCGAAACCATGGTAAGCTACGACCGCGCGCACGGCGGCCGCATCGTCAGCAATATGGAGGGACCGCAGGGCAACTCGGCCATCACTAGTATCCAGGAGTTCGCCATCGGGCTGCCGATTGCGAGCCTCGTCGAGGTGGTTGGAGGCGAAGTGCTCGCCGGGGAGGAGGAGCTGGAGCGCACCATCTACGGCTACACGATTGTTGACGCGCTGCGCGCGATTACCACTTTCTCGGGCGCCAACTTCGGCCAGATGTATGGCTGGTCCAACGAGCGTGCGCTCTTCTTTACGGGAGTCAAGTTCGGCCGCTCACCGATGATTGCGGTGCGGGCGCATCCGGTCAAACCGCGGCTGGTCTGCTACATCCAGCCCGGTAGCGTTGACAAGCTGGCGTCAAAACTGGCAGAAATGGAGCGAATCGTGCTCGTCAAAACGGACCTCTCCCTCGGACAGGTCCAGGCGGGCCTGGGGGAATTATGAACGGCATCGTAAGCTACGGCGCGTATCTTCCGCGCTACAAGATTGAGACCACTGAGATTGCCTCGGTGTGGGGCCAAGACGGCAGCGCCATGGCGCGCAACCTGAACGTCTTTTCCAAGTCGGTCCCCGGGCCGGACGAGGACGTGATTACCATCGCGGTCGAGTCCGCCCGCACGGCGATGAAGCGCTGCGGCGTGACCGGACAGCAAATCGGCGCCATCTACACCGGTTCCGAGTCGCATCCCTACGCAGTCAAGCCCAGCTCGACCGTCGTGGCGGAAGCGGTCTGCGCGACGCCATACCTGACGGCGGCCGACTACGAGTTCGCCTGCAAGGCGGGGACCGCCGCCATCCAGACCTGCCTCGGAATGGTGGGCGACAAACAGATTGACTATGGCCTCGCGATTGGCGTCGACACCTCGCAGGCGGCGCCGGGCGACACGCTGGAATATTCCGCCTCGGCGGGCGGCGGCGCGTTCCTGATTGGGCGCGACAAGGTGATTGCCGAAATCAACCACACCACTTCCTACACGACCGACACCCCCGACTTCTGGCGGCGCGAGGGGCAGCAGTATCCGCGCCACGGCGGCCGCTTCACCGGCAAGCCGGCCTACTTCCGGCACGTCGCCAGCTGCGCGCAGCTGACGATGGAGATGGCCGGCACCGAGGCATCGGATTACCAGTATATCGTGACGCACCAGCCCAACGGCAAGTTCCCCCTACGGGTCGCCAAGGCGCTCGGCTTCACCCCCGAGCAGGTCGAGACGGGGCTGATAACGCCGCGCGTCGGCAACACCTACTCCGGCGCGGTCTTCCTGGGTCTCGCGGCGGTCTTTGACGTCGCGAAGCCGGGCGACCGCATCCTCTCCATCGCCTACGGCTCGGGCGCCGGCAGCGACGGTTTCGACATCACTATCACCGACCACATCGAGCAGCTGGACCGCAGTGCCACCGTCGAGCAGATGATAGGCAGGATGAAAATAATCAACTACCCCACCTACGCCAAGTATCGCGGTAAAATCAGCATGGGGGCGGGCGGGTGAGGGACGTCTCCATCATCGGCGCCGGCGTCACCAAGTTCGGCGAACTGTGGAGCAAGTCGCTGCGCGAGCTCGGCTTGATGGCGGGGCTGGAGGCAATTCAGGACGCCGGGTCGCTGGTGCAGCAGGAGCACGTCTCGGCGCTGATTGCCGACTACTGCGCCATGGCTGGCGCGCACGTCCCGTCGACGCGCATCGAGGGCGCCTCCGCCTCGGGCGGGCTGGCGCTGCGGCAGGCGTACATGGCGGTCGCAGGCGGCTTCATCGACGTCGCGGTTGTTGGCGGCGCCGAGAAGATGACCGACGTCTCTGACTCGGAAAGCGCGCACACGCTCTCAATGGGCGCCGACGAAGAGTGGGAGTCACAGCAAGGAGCGACATTCGCGTCGCTGCACGCGATGATGGCGCAGGCGCACATGACCGAATTCGGCACTACACGCGAGATGCTCTCAGCCGTCGCTTCGAAAAACCACGGCCACGCGGCGCTGAACCCGCAGGCGCAGTTCCCCTTCCCCATCAAGCCCGAAGCGGTCTCCGACTCGGGGCTGGTCTCCGACCCACTGCGGATGCTCGACTGCGCACCGCAGAGCGACGGCGGCGCAGCGGTCGTGCTCTGCGCCAGCGACCGCGCGAAGGAATTTTCGAAGAAGCCAATCTCGATTATCGGCTCGGGGCAGGCGTCTGACACGCTGAGTCTGCACCACCGCGCCAGCCTGTGCCGCATGCCGGCCATCGGCGTCGCCGCCGAGCGGGCGTTCGCGCACGCCGGCCGCAAGCCGGCCGACGTCAGCGTCGCCGAAATCCACGATAACTTCACCATCTCCGAGCTGATAGCGCTCGAGGAAATCGGCCTTGTCGACCGCGGCTCCGCAGGCCAGCTGACACTCGATGGCGCCACCGCCCTCGGTGGCGCCATCCCGGTCAACACCGGCGGCGGGCTGAAGGCGCGCGGTCACCCGCCCGGCGCAACTGGCGTCGCGCAGGCGGTCGAAATCGTGCAGCAGCTGCGCGGCACCGCTGGCGAGCGGCAGGTCAAGGGCGCGACACTGGGGCTGCTCGAGAACCACGGCGGGACCGGCGCGACGGCGGTGGTCCACCTGCTGGAGGTGAACTGATGGCAGTCCCCCGCTTCTGGCGCGAGATGCCGGTGCGCTACAACCTGATCGGTTCGCACTGCACCAGTTGCGACATGTATCACTACCCGCCGCGCGCGATGTGCTCCGGCTGCCACCGCGAGTCGCTCGGCAAGATGGAGAAACACCAGTTCGCTGGCACCGGCCAGATAGTCGCGAACACCGTGGTCTACCAGCCGCAGCAGGGCTACGAAATGCACGGCCCCTACCCCATGGCGATGATTGAGATGGACGAGGGCGCGCGCATAACGGCGCAGATTGTCGATGTCGCGCCCGAGATGGTGAAGCGCGGCATGCGCGTCAAGGCGGTGTTCCGCAAGCTGGGCGAGGACAGCGAGTCCGGCATCATCTACTACGGCACCAAGTTCACGCCGGCCGATGAGCCCGAAGAAGAGGACGAGGAATCGGCCGATACGGTCGAAGCCGAGCTCTAGACCTTCCGCCAGTATTGCAGCACTTCGCGGCCGCGACGCGGCTCGATTGAATCTTCCGGCGCTTCCTCGCGGTCAAGCTGCCAGTGAAGCGAAAATAGCTGGTGCAGCTCGCCGATGGTGACGCCCCACGGCGGGCCGCCCTCGGCGAGCGGCTTGTCGAGCGGGAAGAAGGCGCCGACGAGCATCCCGCCCGGCTTCAGCAGCTGCCACGCGATGCGGTCGTACTCGAAGCGGCGAGACGGCGAGACGGCGCAGAAGCAGGTGTATTCCAGCAGGTAGTCGAACTGCCCGTGCAACTCATCCGGCAGGTCAAAGATATCCTCCTTGAGAACTGTCACTTCGACTCCCGCCGCGAGCGCGTTGCGGCGCGCCGCGAGTACCGCCGGCTCGGCGAAGTCGATGGCGGTGACGGTGAAGCCGGCCTTCGCAAAGGTAAGCGCGTCCCAGCCGCGGCCGCAGCCGATGAGGCAGATGCGGCCCGGCTCAAGCTCCGCCGCGACGCGCTCGAACAGCGGCGTCGGCTGGCCCAGGTCCCACTGGTCTTCGCCGGCGTGGTAGCACGCCTCCCAAAAATCAGGGGTGCTGACGGGGTCCTCCACGCTCGGGCAAGGGTCTGTTTCAAAAAGCTTCCCGCAACGCTTTATCGCCCGGGCGGGTGGCGGCGGCATGACCACCCTCACGATGCGCACCAGCGCCGGCGACATCAGCCTGCGACTCTACATGAACCGCGCCCCGGAGACTACGAAGAACTTCCTGAAGCTGGTCGACAAGGGCTTCTACAACGGGCTCCATTTCCACCGCGTCATCCGCGACTTCATGCTGCAGGCGGGCTGCCCCCACTCGAAAGACCCGCGCAGCCCGCGCGCCGGGACCGGCGGCCCCGGCTGGCAAATCAAGGACGAAATCCACACACAGCTGAAGCATGACCGACCGGGATTGCTGAGCATGGCCAACGCGGGGCCGAATACCGGCGGCAGCCAGTTCTTCCTGACGACCGTCGCGACCCCCTGGCTCAACGGCAAGCACGCCATCTTCGGCGAGGTTACCTCAGGGATGGACGTCGTGAGCAAGATCGAGGCGTGCAAGACCGGCGGGGGAGACCGACCGGCGAATCCAAAGCAGATTATCTCGGTGAAGCGAGACTAACCATAATCCTGGCCGGTATACGGTACATCAAGATCCAGCTGGACGACGTAGAGCCCACTGGTGATGCAACTGAGATAGACATACCCCTTGTAGTACTCGGCGGTCCAGAGGTTCGGAATCCAGCCGAAATCATAGAAGTCTGAATTAAGCGGCTGGCCGTCGGCGCCGTGCGGCAGGTAGTAGCCGACGGTGGCCGCGAAGGCGAGGTCGGTCATGTTCTCGAACGGCGGTGCCATCATCGTCTCCAAGTCGATTACCCAGAGTCCCGAGTGATAGTTGCCCATGTAGATTCGGCCGTCCCAGCCGCCGCCCATCGAGGTGTCGGTCCCGGGCGTGGTGGGGAACCATGCGCTGTCGTGATTGTGGGGGCTGAAGATGAGCCATTGCTCACCACCCGGGATGAAGTGCTCCGGCCCGTAGGGGTTCTCCCACGCGCTGAGTAGCTTGGGCCGGAACCGCAGGTTGCCGTTCACCATCTCGTAGTCGGTGGTGTCGAGCACGTAGACCAGCCCGGTACCATGCATCGTGGAGAGCACTTCGGTGGCGAGGAAAGTAACGTGCCGTGGCGTATCGCCGAGCCCGAGGTGGCTGGCGTCGACCAGCACCGGGAACGGCTCGACATAGTGGATGTAGGAGGCACGGCCGCCGTTGACGTTGCCGGTGGTGCTCGAGTCGGGCTGCCCGTCGCCATCAAAGTCGGCGAAATCCATCCACTGCCCCACTTCAGGCGCGCGCCAGTTGCAGACGCCCGGAACCCCAATACTCCCTTTGCACGCCGCGGTGGCGGCGACGTAGAGCTCCGGCGAGTTGACCGGGTGCGGTACGTCGCTGACGTCGCCAATCCGCAGGCCTGCTTCCCAGTAGGCGCCGTAGATGTAGGTGCGCTCAAAGCGGGGGTCAAGCGGGTCCTTGCCCGGCCAGCGCTGGACGGTCAGGTCGTGGATGTAAATCCAGCCACCGCGCGTCGTGGCCCAGTTGACCTCGTACTCGCCCACCTTGTTGATGGTGGTGGTGGGGCCGTTGAGAATCAGGTGCGCCGCCGACCCGGGCAGGTTCAGGTGCGCAATGGTGACACCACCACAGGCCTCGCCGGTGCCGATGTCGCACTCGTCGTAATCGGGGTTGGCGACGAAGATGTACCACTCGTTGTCGATCATGTAAGTATACAGGTTGTGCGGCCCCGAGGGGTGGTCGGCATCGTACCAGGAATCGACCCAGACCGGGTCGGTCTTGTCAGTGACATCAACCAGCGTGACCGAGACCTGTGCCGGGTCCCCCCACTCGCCGACGTTGGGGTCGGCCGCGCCGGGGTCGACAATCTGATTCTGGATAATCACGTACTCAT
>CAUZDT010000053.1:0-8189 GCA_963578705.1 Candidatus Thalassarchaeaceae archaeon | reverse complement strand
TTGCCACAGGTAGTCAAACAGTTCGCGAATATCGCCGTCGCTGGTCTGGCTGAAGCTGACCGCCTCATGCGTCAGGTTGAAGCTATAGAGCGGAGATTGGACAAAAAGGTAGTTGTCACTGCGGACCGCGATACTCTCGATCAAGAGATCATCATCAGCATCGTTAACGTGTGCGAATCGAAGGTAGGCCTGCGCAGCAGTTTCCGGTACGTCCACGGTAAAGGTGAAGGTATCGCTAGCTAGTAAACCGTCCCAAGTGTCAGCCTGGTAACTGTTCGAGTCACTCTGAAGGCCGGAGTCATTAAGCCAAGTGACGTTTACCTCTAGCGTCGAGAGTGCTGGCGAGCCAGGTCGCTCAGTTGTCCACGAAATCTGCATCACTTCGCGGTCCTGTACCGAAAACGGAACTGTGACCTGCCATTCGTAAGTCTCGTCTTCTCCAGTAGATACTGAATAAGGCTCGCACACTTCCCGTTGTTCTCTTGTCATCTGCTGTAGGCATTCAGCGTTAAGGCTTGTCTGCACCAGCGTCTGAATTGAATCTGCACGCGGTTCGGCGCCCACCTGTATTATATAGGTGTCGTCGCCGAGGCCAGATTGTAAGCGACTCAGATCATCGAGGAATTCGCGGTAGGTCAGGTTGCCCTCAAACAGGATTTGCGACTGGGCATAACTGGCGCCGCGGAAATCAGTTCGGATGGAGCTGGCCGTGTCCATGATGGGCAGGTCGTCCGAGAGGAAATCCTCGATTGAGAAGGAGGTGTCAAGCCGGGTCGCCCCCGCCAGCGCCACCAGCGTAATTACGGCGACCACAGCCAGGATTGTGAGCGGCCGCTGCTCGACCGCCATCGCCGCCCGGGCGATGGTCGTTTCGACCATTTTGGGAGTATCGTGCAGCGCAGCGGGTGTTGCGCTGCGCGAGTCGAGCCAGAACCGCAGCGAAGAATAGAAAAAGACCGTCAGCAGGAATGCAGCGGCGATACCAAAGGCGCAGATGAGGCTGAAGTCTCGCACCGGCCCCACTCCCGCCGTAACCCCGGAGAGGAACGCAATCACGGTCGTCAGCATCGCCAGCGTCAGCGCGCGCCCGGTGTGCTGCAGCGACATTTCCATCGCGCCGGAGACCGAGCGACCCAAGTGCAATTCCTCCTGATAGCGCCGGCTGAGGTGGACCGCGAAGTCGATACCGAGGCCAACGACCAGCGGCATCACTGCCACGTCGATAGCAGTCAACTGGATTCCAACCAGCCCGGTAAAGGCGAAGGTCCAGGCGACCGCTAGCGCCAGCGTCAGCAACGGCAGCAGGACGTAGGACCAGTGGCGGAAGCTGAACCAGAGCAACAGCACCGTCATCACCAGCATACCGACCCCCATCATCAGGTTCGTGAGCCGTGTCGACTCGTCGACGTCGTGCGCTAGCAGGTCCACCGAGAACGGCTCCGCCTCCAGCTCGGTCGCGTAGTCGTTCCACTCCACGGATAGCTTGCGCAGCTCGATACCCACCTGTTTCTTCTGGTCGTTGTCGAGGCCCGGCTCCATATAGGCCTGGACAAGCGCCGCAGTTGCGTTTGGACCGGGGCGGCAGGCGCCCTCTTCAGGGTACCAGAAATTAGTCCAGTCCAGGTCACGGTGCACCAGCACGTCGGTCACGAAATCGACGTAGTATATCGAATAGTTGCCCCCTTCGAACGGCCCCATCGAATTACGTACCTGCTCCCAGGGGCAGGCATCCTGGCTCACCGCATCGAACGAGCGGCCACCGTCGGCGAGCACTTGGTCAAAGAAGCCAGCCACCGAAACAACGTTGGTGA
This sequence comes from Candidatus Thalassarchaeaceae archaeon, assembly GCA_963578705.1. Taxonomy (GTDB): domain Archaea; phylum Thermoplasmatota; class Poseidoniia; order MGIII; family CG-Epi1; genus UBA8886. Next base: position 6,378 of record CAUZDT010000053.1, on the reverse strand, counting down.
CGCCCGGAATTTGTTCCACCCGTTCGTGCAGGTCGAGCATCTCGAGCAGCGCCGGCATCGTCAGGACGTTGTTCCGGCCACTGGATGGAACGAGGTAGAGCTGCGCCACCTTGGATTCCTGCCCGAACAGCGTTTCGGTCCGCTCATGGTTGGCGACCGTTGGCGAATCTGGCAGGAAAGCCTCGACATCGGTGCTGAAGGAAACATCCTGCAGGAACGGCGCCAGCAGCAGGGTAATCACGATGGTTGCCGCGACAATCTCGCGTGGGCGTTCCAGCGGCAACCGTGCGATACGGTCGAGCATCGCCGCCGGCAGGCCGGCGTGGCTAATAAACGTGTTCAGCGGCCGCGTCGCCGCTGCCTCTGCTGGTAGGCGCGGATGGCGCGCAGGAAATCCACCTTGCGCAGCGCCGGCCAGTAGACGTCGGCAAAGTAGAACTCGGAATAGGCGAGCTGCCACAGCAGGAAATTGCTGACCCGCTCCTCGCCCGAGGTGCGCAGAATCAGGTCGGGGTCGGGCAAATCGCCGGTGTAGAGGTGGCGCGAAATCATTTTCGTATCAATCTTGTCAGGCTCGAGGTCCCCGGCCTGCACCTTCCGCGCCAGCTGTCGCACGGCCTGGATGATTTCCTGGCGACCGCCGTAGGCGACGGCGATATTGTAGCGATAATCGTCGTAGCGCGCCGTCTTTTCCTCGGCGTACAAGATGGCGTCGCGCACCCGCTCCGGCAGCAGCTCGCGGTGGCCGATGGCGCAGACACGCACGCGGCTGCCGTGGATGCGGGGGTCGTCGCCCACCTGTCGGAACGCGTCGGCGAAGAGGTCCATCAGCGTCTCAAGTTCTTCTTTCGGGCGGTCGAGGTTCTCGGTCGAAAAGGCGTAGACTGTCAGCACACGGATGTCCATCTCCTGGCACCACACCATCATCTCCTCCAGCTTGCCCCGCCCACGCAGGTGGCCTTCGAACGGCGCGAGGCCGAGCTGTTCGGCGAAGCGGCGGTTGCCGTCCATGATGACCGCGAGGTGGTGCGGCAGCGGTCCCTTGCGCAGGTTGCGCACCAGCCATTTCTGGTAGAGCGAATAGACCGGCCCCAGCAGTCGCCCCAGCCTGAAGAACACGGCGCGGCACCTTCGCGACCCATATATGAAGCCGGCCGCTCCCGCCACATGGCAGACGTGTGGGTCTTCGAGCTGGGCGGCGAGCAACCGCAACTGGCGCGCGCCGAACTCGAAGAGTTGCTGTCGGCGGCCGACTGCGCACCCGCCTTCGCGGAGGCGACAGGGCTGCGGCTGTGCTGCGCGCTGGCACGGCCGCCGCCGGCCGGCTTACTGGCGCGGCTGGGGATGGTGCGCAGCGGCGGCGAGCTCGCCGCCGCTGGCTCGCTGACGGAGCTGGAAGCGGCGGCAGCCGCCATCAACCTCAGCGGCGCGCGTTTCGCGGTACGCTGTGCGCCCGGGCCGCTCGAGCCGCAGGCGGTCAACCAGCGGCTCGGCGGTGCGCTGGCGGCGACCGGCCGCGTCGACCTGGAGCAGCCTGAAATCACGCTGCGCGTCTTCCAGGGCGAGGCGCTCGAACTCATGCTCGAGCGCGAGCCGACCGGCTACCGCCGCTGTCTCGAGCATCACCTGAACCGGCGGCCGCGCTTTGCGCCGGTCTCGCTGCCGCCACGGCTGGCGCGCGCGATGGTCAACCTGGCGCTCCCGTCAGGCGACGGGCAGCTGCTCGACCCGTTCTGCGGCACCGGCGGGCTGCTCATCGAGGCGGCCGACTGCGGGCTGGCGGCGAGCGGCAGCGACGTCGACGGCGAGATGGTCGACGCGTCGCGCGAAAATTTACGGCACTTCAGCCATGAACTGGAACTGGAGCAGGGCGATGCCGCCGCCGTGGTGCAGCGCACGCGGCCTGACGCAATTGCGACCGACCCACCCTACGGCCGCTCCGCGTCGACCGCGCGCGAGCCGCTCGGGGAGCTGCTCGCGCGCTTCAGCACCGCCTGTGCAGAGGCGCTGCCGGCCGGGGGGCTACTGGTGCTGGCGCTGCCGGACCCGGCGCTGCTGCCGCAGGCGGGCTTCAGCGAGCTGTACCGCTGCGAGTGGTATGTGCACGGGTCGCTGACGCGGCACCTGCTGGTGCTCGAACGCGACTAGTATTCGACGCGAATCGAGAGCTCATAGGACATCGCGCCCGCCTCGGCTTCGATGAGCCAAGTCCAGTCGCCGACGCTATCAACCTGCCCGCCAGAGAACTCTACGGAGAAGCTGCCCTCGTTGTAGGTGTTATTGAAAATCTCGTCGCCGGTACCGTTGAAGACGAAAATGCTCACCTCAGAAGTTGTAAGGGTCCGCTCATCGGTAAGGTTCCACCCCAGCTTTACTCGCGCGGCGTCAGCCTCGACCGGGAAATCCTGCTCTTCGGAGTTGCAGCTGCCACCCGTAAGCTGGCACTGGACGTCGCCCGAGCGGTCGTCGGTGTAGACGTTCGAGCCACTGGAAACCGTCACCTGCACGATGTCCGAATCAGTCGCGTTGGCAGGGTCGCTGACGGTAAGGGTCACCGAGTAACTGCCCTCCATATCCCAGGCATAGGATACCATCAGCCCCGAGGAGGTGTTTCCGTCACCAAAATCCCAGTTGTAAACTAGCGGGTCGCCGTCGGAATCGCTTGATAGATGGCCTGATAACGAAAGCTCCTCGCCAATCCCGACCTTGCCGTCGGCCGGCTCCATCGCAATCCTGGCGGTGGGGGTGTGGTTGACCTGTTCCTCTCCATCATCGTCATCAGCCTCGAGGACCAGGAACCAGTATCCTGCGCCAGCGCCAGCGCCGGCGATGAGCAGCAGCAGCAGGATTATCAGGCTCAGCTTCTTCATGCGACTGCGCGACCAGACCCCTACTATAAAGAATTGTTACCCCCGACTGAGAGATGCTCGTCCTGAAGGAAAGCATATAAATAGGGGTCTAGACTGCCGCCAACTCCTGAGTCCTCAGGGAGGCATATTTGGCTGAAGATAGCGAATTCAAATACATAGTCCGCATTGCAGGAACGGACATCCCCGGAGAGCAGAAGCTGGCGTACGCCCTGCCCTCCATCAAGGGCATCGGACCGCGTATTGGCAGCGCACTGATTACCAGGTTGAAGCTTAAGCCCGCGCGCCCCGCCGGCGAGCTGGATGACGAGGACATCGCGCGGCTGGAAGAGGCTATCCGTACCGCCGCCGGAAGCGTCCCGGGATGGCTCACGAACCGGCAGCGGGATTACGACTCAGGCGAGGACATGCACCAGGTGAGCATCGAGTTGAAGATGACGCAGGAAGAGGATATTAACCGGCTGAAGAAAATCAAGTGCTATCGCGGCGTGCGACATGCGTCGGGGCACAAGGTCCGCGGCCAGCGCACATACTCCAACGGACGGCATGGCCTGGCGCTGGGCGTCAGCCGCAAGAAGATTAAGAAGTAGAATTATGGGCGACCCACGATTTCCCCGCAAACATTACGATACTCCATCACACCCTTGGCAGAAGGAGCGCATCGAGAAGGAGAGCGCGCTGGTCCACCAGTATGGGCTCAAGAACAAGCGTGAAATCTGGAAAGCCAGCACGAGCGTGCGGCAGATGCGACAGCAGGCACGAAAGCTCACCGCCACCGCCTCGGAGCAGGCGCAGAAGGAACGCAGGCTGCTGCTGGGCCGGCTCGACCGGCTCGGGCTGCTTGACCGCGGTTCCGACCTGGAGGATGTACTGCGCATGGATGTTGAGAAGCTGCTCGACCGGCGGCTGCAAACACAGGTTTACCTGCAGGGACTTGCCTCTACACCGAAGCAGTCGCGGCAGCTGATTACGCACGGCCACATCACTATCGACGGTACCGTCGCGCGAGTTCCCGGCATGCTGGTCACCCGGATGCAGGAGAAGCAGATTGCCTACTTCAGCGGTTCACCACTCATGAGTGACCTCCACCCGGTGCGGCCCAAGCCGCGCACCGACGCAGACTTCGACACGGAGCCGGCTGAGGAAGAGGCACCAACAGTGAAAGAAAAGGCGAAAGCCTCCGACGAGAAGCCGGAAAAATCCTCGCCAGACGAGGCGCAGCCGAAGGCAAAGAAGCCTGCTGCTGAAAAGAAGGAAAAGTCCGCTGCAAAGGCTAAAGAAGCAGCGGCTGAGGAAGCGGTCGAGGCGGCCCCAGAAGCCGCCAGCGAGGAGAAGAAATGAGCCGCGAACGCTGGGCGGTGGCGCACATCTTTGCGTCTCACAATAACGTCATTATCACAGTCACCGACGCCACGGGCGCGGAGACCATCGCCAAGTGCTCTGGCGGCATGGTCGTGCGGGCACAGCGCGAGGAATCGCGCCCCCACGCGGCGATGCTGGCGGCCAACCAGGTCGCCGGCACCCTCAAGGAGCGCGGCATCCAGCAGGTGCAGGTGCGGCTGCGCGGCGCCGGCGGCAAGCGGGGCGGCAATCCCGGGCCGGGCGCACAGGCGGCCATCCGGGCGCTGACGCGCGCCGGCATCATGATTACACGCATCGATGACGTTACACCGGTCCCGCATGACGGCGGCAAACCCAAGGGCGGGCGCCGCGGACGGAGGGTCTGATGAAGCTAAGCATCCGCGAAATGCGCGACGACTACGGACTGCTCGAATTCGAGGAGGTTAACTACTCGTTCCTCAACTCGCTGCGCCGTTCAATGATCACGATGGTGCCCTGCCTTGGAATCCACGAAGTCGATTTCCACATGGGGGCACTCGGCTCCTGGACCGACGAAGAAGGTGAAGAGCGCGAGTATGAGTCCATCAGCGCCATGTTCAACGAAATCTTGGCGCACCGACTGGGAATGCTGCCGGTCCCGACCGACGCAGACACCATCGCCGCCTACGGCGACGCAGTCGATGACCCGGAGAAGCAGCCGGAAATCATGTATTCACTCCACAAGCAGGGGCCCTGCACGGTCTACTCGAGTGACCTTGAACCGGTCAACGGCGACAAGTCGCTCGCGATTCCCGACCCGAACGTTCCCATCGTCAAACTGGGCGAAGGGCAGGCCATCCTGGTCTACGCCCGCGCCATCATCGGCACCGGCGCCAAGCACGCCAAGTGGCAGGCGGTCGTCGCGCCGCGATTCTACGAAGCGCAGACCGTGAAAATCAGCGGCAGCCGCGCCGCGGAACTGGTCAAGGCAGCCGGTACCGGCGGCTTCAAAAAGAGCAGTAAGGCGCACCTTCTCAGCGACCCGGCCAAGGCATACCAGGCTATCCGCAACCTGCGGCAGTATCACGATGACCTGAAGGCCGAAGCGGCTATCGAGATTGAGACCCTGCCCGACCACTACCTCTTCGAGTTCGAGACCAACGGTGCCGTGAGCGCCCAGCTGGCGCTGGAACAAGCCCTTAAAGCTCTAGATTCGCATTGCACCGAGTTCGTTGTCGGCCTAGAAGCGGCAGCCTGAGCGGGGGTCGCATAGCATGGCCAATTGCGCCAGGTTGAGGGCCTGGTTCTTTAGAGATACGCCGGTTCAAATCCGGCCCCCCGCACCACTCATGCGCTAGAGCAGATACAATAATTTACTTTATATCAACATTGTGCAGAGAAGTTATCTCGTACTTACCACCCGGTAGCAGCTTCTCGACCGCCTCGCGGGGCTGTCCAAAAGCGCTGGCGAGCTGCGCCACCAGCGGCTGGCGCTCGGTGAAGCCGGGCTTCAGCGTGACCCAGCGGCTGGCGTGCGCCTGCACCGCGGCGGGCGGGCCGGCCATCAGCTTCAGCGCGCCGTCGCGCTCGATTTCGCCTAGCGCCAGCTCGACCGGCAGATTGCGGTGCCACTTGCGGCGGCCGCGGACCATGAACGCGCCCTTGGGGAGGTACTCGCCAGTCGGCGGTGTCTTCGAAACCTGCTCGCCCTCGACCCAGTAAGCGTGCCCGGAGGCGACACCGGCAGACCAAGCACGTGAGCAGGCGAGGCTGAAGCAGCACGCCTCCTCCATCGCCGCCGCTGACGGCGGCTCGGTGCCGTGCTTCACAACGACGCTGGGCGCGCCGTGGATATCGGCGTGCGCGTAGCGGTCGCCCGCCTTGAGGTAGCGCTTGACGATGCGGTCGTTGGATGTAGCGTCGCGGCCGGCGACCGCGATTTCGCCGCTGGAAGCGATGAACCAGCGGAAGCGCTCGAACCACTCCTGCGGGGCCGCCGGCGCGGCGGGCTTGCGCTTGCGTGGGCGCGGCGTCGCCGCGAGTTCGCGCGCGCGTACCGCCTTACGCTCGAGCCGCTTCGCAGCGTCGAAGAGCCGCGAAGCGTTCGACTCGGCCGGGAGCGCCGCCTCCAGCTCCAGCTCGCGCCCCTCCAGCTCAATCTTCAGCCGACCGCGGTAGTCGGGCTCGCCCG
>CAUZDT010000052.1:0-8426 GCA_963578705.1 Candidatus Thalassarchaeaceae archaeon | reverse complement strand
CGTCTCGTAGCCACGCACCACCAGTGTTTCGCGCGGCCAGACCTGCTGGCCGACGTAGCGCTTCTTGACGCCGTGCGAAAAGAAGGGGTGCAGGATTTTCTCGAATTCCAGCTGCCGCGCCCCCCCGGAGTAGCGCGCCGCGATGGCTTCCCCGAAGGCGACCGTCTCGTCCAGGTTGTCGTGCGGCGAGCCGAAGAAGACTGAGTCGGTGTCGCCGTAAATCACTGCCAGCCCTTCGCGCTTCAGCTCGGCGATGATGTCGCGCACTGCCTCGCGGGCGTAGGCGGTAATCGAGGCGCCGATGTCGAGGTTGGTGAAGCGGTAGAAGTAGGACGCAAAGACGCCGTAAACCGAGTTCATCAATATCTTGATGGCTTCCTGCACCCGTTGGTAGTGCTCCGCCTCGAGGCCAGTTGCGGCCGCCTCCGCGCGCTTGGCGGAGTCGCGCTCCGCCATAAGCCCCTCCAGCAATTCGGGGAGCAGACCACGCCGGATTTCGGGCGTCTGGAAGCGAACGCCGTGCGGCGTCTTTATAGCTCCATCGTCGGAAAGCGTCGTGAAGCAGAGGTTGCGGTCGATGATGATGCTGGGATACATCGACTTGAAGTCGAGCACGCAGACCCAGTCATACAAACCGGGCTCGAGCGCGTGGACGTAGCCCCCCTCAATGTGGCCGGTGCGCCGCTGGTGGCGCGTCAGCGGAACGCCGATTGCCTTGCGGTCGGCGGCGCGAATCATCAGTGAGTCAATCAGCGATGAGGTGCGGCCGTTCAGCACCTCCTCTAGCGGCAGCCGCGCGACCGAGCCGAGGTGCTGGAATTTCTCGAGGACGCGGATGTGCTGCATAATCTCGAACGCGAGCCGCGCGTCCTCGAGGCAGTAATCCATGACGCGCTGCGGGTCGCGCTCCCACTCGGCGTCCATCTGCTGTGGGTTGACGTCGTGCTTCTCCCGCCCGAGCAGCTGCTTCGCGACTGCGTTGAGCGATTCCTGCCGCGGCCGGATTTCGCGCTTGACGTTCCACCACGCATCGGCCACTACGCGGCCGCGCACCGCCCAGGTCCGGTTCGACCGCTGGTCGGCTTCGCTACCGTCGCGCCCCAGCATCAGTTTCATCCCGTGCAGCTTCGCCCGCTCCTCGAGAAGCGGCAGGTCGTAACCGTCGATGTTGTAGCCAGTAATCACGTCGGGGTCGTGCTTTGCGATGGCTGCGGTGAAGCCGGCGATGATGCCGGCTTCACTGCCGTCCAACATCTGCTCCGCGACCAGCTCGCCACCGTCGTGGACTGTGAGGCAGGTGCAGAAAATGCGGCGGTCCAGCAGCGAATTCTCGACGTCGAAACTGAGGACGCGCAGCGGCGCGGTGAAGGTTTCGGCCGGCGCGAGCGTCGCGGCGTCGATGACGGGGCAGCTCCAGCCGCGCTTCTCGAGCGGCTCGCCCTCGACGGCGACGCAGCCGCCGAGGTCATGGTCGTAGATGTAGCGGAAGTGGAATGGGATGTCGGCCGCCAGCACTACCAGCTCGCTGGCGCGCAGCCAGTCGCGCAGCTGCGGCACCTTGCCGGGGTGCCACACCTCGACCCGCAGGCAGTCGCGCTCCGTGCCGTCGACCCACAGCCGCTCGGGCCGCGTTGCGCGCACCTCGGCGTGTGCCTCCAGCTGCTCGACCATTGCATCTGGTGGCTCGACGACCTGGAACCACGGTGATTGCGGCTCCGTCCGCACCGCCAGGCTCTGCCCGTCGGCGGTGCGGCCGTAGAGGTAGACGACGGTGATGTTGCGGCCGTCGATGACTTCGGTATGTGAAACAGCGTTCAGCAGCCGCAGAGTCGCGCGCACGCGCTCCGGATGTGGACCGGCTTTATAGCCGCCCGCGCCGCGCGTCACGCTAACCGAGGGGGACCAGCGCGCGCAGTTGCTCGTGGAACGCTATATCGAGCGCGACCAGTCCGAGCAGCGCGCCCAATGCGAGGTTGACGCGCCGCGCGCTGGCGGGGTCGCTGAAGACGCGCTTCAGCAACACCCCCGTGGCGGACCAGAAGAGCACCGAACCGACCCCGATGGCGGTCGTCGTCGCGGCGAGCAGCAGCTTGACAGCGAAGGCGTCACCGAGCCGGGGGGCGTAGACGCCCATCAACAGCACGAAGAAGGCGATGCCCTTGGGGTTGACGAACTGTAACATGAAGCCGGTGCTCGGGCCGAGCGGCACCTCCGCGACAGGAGGCGCCGCTTCGTCCCCCGCAGGCAACGCGCTGGCGATGTGGTATGCGAGGTAGAGCATGTAGGCGGTGCCGACATACTTGACAACCTCGAGCGCCGTGCGGTATTCCTCAACGATCTCGATGCCCACACCGACGATGACCCCCAGCGTGAAGAATCCGACGCCCATCCCCGCTTCCAGCGGCAGCGTCCCCTGCCACCCGTGGCGGTTGCCGTGCGCGGCGCAGAGCATGGTGTTGGGGCCGGGCGTCCAGCACATCAGGAACATGAACCCGATTGTCAGGATGAACTCCGAAAGATCCATGTCGGTCCAAACTTGGCTTGCTATAAAATCTAAATCTTGTCAAGCGCCTGCTCGAAGTCAGCGATTAAATCCCCGGTGTCCTCGATACCGGTCGAAAAGCGGATGAAGCCAGAGCCGATACCAACTGCCTCGCGCTCCTCCGCGGTCCAGTGCATGTGCGTTGTCAAGCAAGGCATTGAGACCAGTGACTCGACACCGCCCAGCGAAACCGCTTGCGTCGCCAGCTCCAGCGCGTCCATGAACTTCTTTCCCGCTCTGTCACCACCCGCGACCTCGAAGCAGACCATCGCGGCCGGTCCGTCGAGGACCCGCTGTGCGAGCGCATAGTCCGGATGCCCGGGCAGGCCGGGATAGATTACCCGCTTCACCCGTGGATGTGACTCGAGCCAGTTCGCTATTTCCAGCGCGTTCGTGGTCTGCTGTTCCATACGCACAGTAAAGGTGCGCATGCCGCGCTCGAGCAACGACGCCTGATGCGGGTCCATGCAGCCACCAAAACTGCGTAGCCGGGGCCAGACCTGGTCCACGAGCAGCTTCGGGCCGACAACGGCCCCGCCAATGATGTCGGAGTGGCCGTTCAGGTATTTCGTGACCGAGTGCAGCACCAAATCAAAACCCTGCTCGAGCGGGCGGCAGTGGAGGGGTGTCGCGAACGTATTATCGACAATTGCCTTGGCACCGTGCGCGTGCGCCAGCTTCGCCAGCGCCGGAAGGTCGAGCACCTTGAGCGCCGGATTGGAAATGGTTTCACAGTGCAGCACCGCCGTCGGTGCTGAGGCGAGCGCCGCCTCCGTTGCCTCCAGGTCCTGCAGGTCGATGAACTCGACCTCGATGCCGAAGCGCGGGAAGTCCTGCGTCAGCAACATGTAGGTGCCACCATAGAGGTCACGCGTAGTCACTATACGGTCGCCCTGACCGAGGAACGCCAGCAGTGTCGCGTGGATAGCTGCCATCCCCGACGAGAACACGAGTCCCTTCTCGGCTCCCTCAAGCGCCGCGATTTTCTGCGCAGCGGCTGTTAGCGTGGGGTTGTTGTAGCGCGTGTAGATTGACGCTTCAGGGTCGCCCGCCTTCCACCGGGCGTAACCCTCGTCATCGAGCAGGAATGTGCTTGACTGGTAGATAGGAGTGTTAATCGCCTTCTTTGCCGGCGCATTGCCGGAATGCACCGCGCGAGTCGCCTGTCCATGCGAGCTTTCGTCACCCATGTCTACTGGCCGAGCACCCTCTCCAAGTCGGCGCGCAGGTCCTCGAAATTCTCGATACCGACCGAGAGACGCACCAGGCCATCAGCGATGCCCTTGGCCAGACGCTCCTCTTTCGGGACAGAGGCGTGGGTCATCGGTGCCGGGAGCTCGATCAGCGACTCCACGCCACCCAGCGATTCGGCCAGCTGGAAAATCCGGACATCCTTGACCAGGGCTGTCGCCCGTGGGATTCCGCCAGGAACCTCAAAGGACAACATGCCACCGAAACCATCCATCTGGCGCCGGGCGATTTCGTGTCCCGGATGGTCAGGGAGGCCGGGATAGAGGACGCGCTCCACCCCCGGATGTTCGACCAGGAACTCGGCTAGTGCGCTGGCGTTGGCGCAGTGTCGCTCCATGCGGACCTCGAGGGTGCGCAAGCCGCGAAGGGTCAGGAAGGCGTCGAAGGGAGAGTTTGCGGTGCCGGCAGAGTTCTGGTGGAACCAGAGCTCATCAATGCGAGCCTCGTCCCGCACCACGATGGCCCCGCCGACTACGTCGCTGTGGCCGCCGATGTACTTGGTGGTGGAGTGAATTACATAGTCGGCTCCGAACTCGATGGGGCGCTGGAGGGCGGGAGAGGCGAAGGTGTTGTCCACCGCCATCTCGGCCCCGACCTTGCGGGCGCCCGCGACGGCCTGCTCCAGCGAGGTGATCGTGAGCAGCGGATTGGAGGGAGTCTCCACGTAGAGCAAACGCGTGTCGGCGGGTAGGTCAGCCAGAACCGCGGGGTCGCTCGTGTCCACGTACTGGACCCGGATTCCGAAGCGCTCCTCGATTCGGTTGAAGAGTCGGTGGGTGCCACCATAGAGGTCATTGCCGGAAACGACCAGGTCGCCGGGCTTGAGCGTAAGTAAAAGGGTGTGGATGGCGGCCATCCCGGAAGCGAAGGTGAAGGCGGCGGCCCCGCCCTCGAGGTCGGCCAGCGCGTCCTGCAGGGCAAAACGGGTAGGGTTCTGGGTGCGTGTGTACTCGTAGCCGCCTCGTGGCTGGCCAGGTCCGTCCTGGACGAAGGTGCTGGTCAGGTAGACCGGGGGCATGATTGCGCCGGTCTGGGCGTCGGGCTCCCACCCGGCGTGGACGGCGCGGGTCCCGAAGCGGGCATTAGGGTCCCGTTCGGGGGGGACGTGCTTGTTGGGGTCAGACATCGGTTTCGCTCCCGTGGTCCAGACGTGGAAGTGCTCTTAACACATCGCGTCGCTCCAGAGGTACCCAGCCATCCTCCTCCCGGACCAGAACCCGTTCATGTTCGGAAAGGGCAGCCAGCGCTTCGCTCCAGGGGGCACTGGCGTCCAGGACAGGTCCGGCTTCCACAAGGTAATCCTGCACGAGCAGGGGTTCTAGGTCCTCACCGGCGGCGAGCAGCTCCAGGACCCGCTCCTCGTCCACCACACCCAGCAACGGACCGCCCTCCTTTTCAAGGACGGGGAGGGGGCGGACGCCGCGTTCGCCAATGTGCCGCGCCGCCCAGTAGAGCGTCTCGCCCGGCTTGACCCAGGCGCGGGCGCCGTCGCGTATCAGGTCGGCAACCGTCGCGTCGGCCGCGGGGGTCGGTGGTAAGAGGCGCCAGTCGCGCAGCCAGTCCTCGCTGTAGACCTTGCTCAGGTAGGCGCGCCCTGAATCAGGAACCAGCGTTACGACGCGCGCCTCGGCGGGGAGCTTGCGGGCGATATCGAGGGTCGCGACAAGGTTCATGCCGGTCGAGCCGCCGCCGAAAATGCCGGTTGCCAGCGTCAGCCGACGTGCCATCGCGAACGAATCGGCGTCGGTGACCACGCGGTAGTCATCGACAACCTCAGGGTCCCAGGCGCCCGGGACTTCCTCCTCGCCGACCCCCTCCACGAAATAGAATCCGGGCTCGACCAGCTCACCGGTCCGCCAGTAGTCGGCCAGAATTGAGCCGGGAGGGTCGACCCCCACCACCTGCACCGCAGGGTCCTGCTCCTTCAGGTAGCGAGCGACCCCGGCAAGCGAGCCGCCGGTCCCGGCGCCGGCGACGAAGGCGTCGAGCCGCCCCTCACACTGCCGCCAGATTTCGGCGCCGGTGCTGTGGTAGTGCGCGTCGGTGTTGTCGGTGTTGTGATACTGGTTGGGCCACCACGCACCGGGAGTATCCTCGGCAATCTGCTGCGCCTTGCGGGTGTAGTGGTCGGGGTGGTCCACCGCGACGTTGGCGGGAGTGACCACCACCTCGGCTCCATAGGCGCGCAGGACGTCGATTTTCTCCTGGCTCATCTTGTCCGGAATGACTATCGTAATGGGGTAGCCCAGCGCGGCTGCCACCAGGCTGAGGCTGGTGCCGGTATTCCCGGATGAGCTCTCCACGATGCACCCACCGGGCTTGAGGAGCCCCTTCCGCTCGGCTTCCCGGACCATGAAGAGGCCAATGCGGTCCTTGATGCTGCCGCCGGGATTCGTGAACTCGACCTTGAGCAGGATTTCGCACTCGACCCCCGGCTCGAAACCGGCCGGCAGCCGCACCAGCGGGGTCTCCCCGATAGCACTCAGGATGCTGTCGTGGACCAGCGGTCGGGACGGCGCGCTGTCGGCCGGCAGCGCGCCGTTCTTCCCGCCCTGCCCATTCGTGCTGACCATCGCGCCCCGGGATGTGGCGCCGGTTATAATGCTAATCTGAGTCGCGGTCGTAGGGAATAATATTCTGCCACTCCGACGCATCCGAGCGCGCAACGACGGCGTGGACCCATTCCTCGTCGGAGCAGTTGAAGACTTCGTGCGGCAGCCCCGGCTCGATGTAGAACATGTCGCCCGCCGAATGGATTACCGACTCGCGGCAGCCCGGCCCGAACTCGTGCCGCACGCTTCCCTGAAGCAGGTAAATCATGACGTCAAAATCGACGTGGATGTGCGCCTTCGCGACCCCGCCCGGCGGGATGTAGGCGCGGTTCATCGAGAGCGCCGTCGACGGCGTGTTCTTCCCCGACAGGCCGGCGCCATACTCGATGCTGTTCCAGCCACGCACCTTCTCGATCTGCCGCAGGCTCCAGATGCCGCCCTCGTCATTCACGAATTGCGCCAGGTCAACCTGCTCGCCGCTCAGCGCAAGCTCCTCTTCGCCCATGCCCCGCGAAGGCATCGAGCGGCTTAAGATTGCCGGCGGCCGCGCGGTTATAACTTGTCCCGACTCTCGCGGTCCATGGCCCAGGTGGTGCACGACACCGTGCATGGCGCAATTCCGCTCGAAGGCGCCTTTGAGCCGCTGCTCGAGACGCGCGAGTTCCAGAAACTCTCCTCCATCCGGCAACTAGGCTTGGCGCACCTCGTCTTCCCCGGCGCGAACCACACCCGCCTCGAGCACTCGCTCGGCGTCGGCCACACCGCACGCCGCATCTGCCGCAACCTCGGGCTCGACGACGCGGAGACCGCGCTGATTGCGTCCGCGGCGCTGCTGCACGACGTTGGACATGGACCGTATTCGCACACACTCGAAGCCATCCTCCATGAGCGGCTGGGGGTCGACCACATGGCGATTACCAAGGACATCATCACTGGCCGGCAGCCGCCGCCCGACACGGTGCTGGGAGGGCCGACCATTCCCGAAGTCTTGGCGGCGCACGACCTCGACCCGGAGGAAGTGGCGGCGCTGGTGACCGGCTCCGTCGGCGAAGGCGAGCAGTCGCGGCTGGCGGTCCACGACGGGCAGGCGCACTACTCTGGGCCGGCGTACCGCGGACAAGTGGTCCACTCGACGGTCGACGCCGACCAGATAGATTACCTGCTGCGCGACTCGCACTATACCGGCGTGGCGCACGGCACGATTGACGGCGAGCGGCTGGTCCACTCACTGGTGCTGCACAACAACCAGCTGGTCATCTCCCGCTCGGGCGTGCCGGCGGTCGAGGGGATGCTGGTGGCGCGGACGCTGATGTATTCGGCAGTCTACTTCCACAAGACCGTTCGCATCGCCGAGCTTATGATGGCGCGCGCGGTCGAGCAAATCGAGGACCTTGGCGCGCTGGAAGTGCAGTCGCTGGTCGACGCCGAGCTCGATGCGCGGCTCGATGCGCTGGGCAGCTTCCAGCGCGAGACGCTCCAACGGCTGCGCTACCGGAGGCTCTACAAGGTCGCTTGGGCGCTCTCGCCACAGGAAATCGGCGACGAGCACCGCGAACCGCTCAAGCCGCTGGCCGACGCCGCCAATCGCCGTCGCGCGGAAGCGCGCATCTCCAAGCGACTCGGGCTGGAGCCGGGCGAGGTCATCATCGACCTGCCGCTGGCCGAACTACTGCTCTCCGAGCCGCGCATCGCCTCGACCGGCATCCGCGTGCTCGATGGCGGGCGGCTGCGGTCGCTCAAGCGCTACTCGCCGCTGGCGGAGGCGTTGCAGCGGCGCGCGGTCCCGCCGTGGGCGGTGGCGCTGATTGTCCCGCAGCGGGCGCGCGGGGACGCGGCGACCAAGGGCGAGCGGCTGTTACTTGGTTGATACAGACACCACACGCACCCGGGAGGGTCGATATCTTAATATCAGCGGGCAAATCCGCGACTCGTGCACTTGTTGATCTCCAACCTCACGCGGACGGGCGGATATAGCGTGCTTTTACTGGTGCTGCTGGCGCTCGGCATGCCGGCGGCGTCAGCCGACATCACGGTCTATATCAATGAGGAGTTGATGGGGGAGCACAACGAAAATACGGTCA
>CAUZDT010000051.1:0-8681 GCA_963578705.1 Candidatus Thalassarchaeaceae archaeon | reverse complement strand
CGAGGTGCGTGAGGTAGGTGACCAGCGTTTCGAGGCCGATGTCGTGGACCGGGTGCTTCGTCGGCAGCTCGCTCACCGGGAGGCCGTGGCGCAGGCCGCCGTCGCTGACCGCGACATCGACCGGTACCATCAGGCGGTCGCCAAACTCCATGCAGAGGGTCCCGGCGTCGGAGACCACCGTTTCCCAGCCGGGGGTGTGGTTGCGGATGTAGGCGGTGCTCGGCTCGCCGATGTCGATGCCGCCGGCCATCAGGAACAGGTTGGCGACGACGCCCCCCGTCAGCACTTCGTCGACGCCCTGCAAAAGCAAGTGGCGCGCGATGGAGACCGAGTCGGCTGCCTTGCTGCCACCCAGCAGCGCAATCCGCGGCGCCGGGCCGTCGGCAATCGCGCCGCCCAGCTTGCGCAGCTCGCGCTCCATCACGAGGCCGGTCGCCATCGGCAGCGCCTCGGTGAAGCCGACCAGCGACGGCTGGCAGCGGTGGGCGGACGCGAAAGCGTCGTTGACGAAAATGTCGGCCAGCGGCGCGAGGTTGCGCACCAGCGCGGTGTCCGCCTGCGGCGAAAAGCTCTCGCCGTCCCACGATTTCACGGCGACCTCTTCCGTGTCGAAGCGGACGTTGTCGAGCATCACTATCTCGCCCGGCTGCAGTCCGCGGATGGCGTCCTGCGCCAGCTCGCCGTGGATGTCGGGCACGAACTCGACCGGCCGGTCGAGCAGGTGTGCCAGCCGCCGCGCATGCCGCGTGAGCGGGGCGCAGTCGAGCAGGCCGGGGCGCGACTGGTGCGCCAGGATGGCGACCTTTGCGCCCGCTTCCGCCAGCAGTTCCACTGTCACGGCGTGGCGCCGGATGCGCGTGTCATCCAGCAGCGCGCCGGTCTCCGGGTTGAGGGAGGAGTTGATGTCGACCCGCAGCAGTACTGTCTTCCCGCCGGGCGGCAGGTCGTCCAGCGTCAGGAAGCTGTCGCCCACGGCGGGGGATAAGGGGTGTTTCTAAACCCTTTGTCCAATCCAACCCTGAAATCCGCTCAGTAAATCAGGGCTGCTCGCGCTCGATATGCCGCCCGACGACGATGAAGTGCGCGATGGCTGCCTCAATCTGGATGCGCGCGGTCGCGCCCTCAGAGAGCCGGAAGTCGACCTCCGCCAGCTTCTCGATGAGCTGCACCTTCGCCTCGTCGGGAATCTCCAGCTCGCGCACTGTGCGGTGCATCTGCCGCAGGATATCCTCACCCGCGAGGCCGTAGGTGATAATCAGCGCGTCGAGCCGCTCGCGTGCGCCGGCGAAGTTGCCCTGCAACGCCAGCTCCAGCACTTCGCGCACTTCGCCCGGCCGCGCCGCCGAGACCGCCTGATAGACCACCTCGGCGGTGATGGTCTCGCTGTCGGCGGCGGCTGCCATCTGGAGCGAGTTGATGGCGCGGCGCAAATCCCCTTGAGCCAGATACGCCAGCGCCTCGTACGCCTCGTCGTCTACCTTCAGCTTCTCACGGCCGGCGATGAACTTCAGGTAGCGCTGCACATCCTCGCCCTGCAGCGGCCGGAAGCGGAATACCGCGCAGCGCGACTGGATTGGCTCGATGATTTTCGAGGAGTAGTTGCATGACATGACGAAGCGGCAGGTGCGCGAATACTTCTCCATCGTGCGGCGCAGCGCCGCCTGCGCCGCACTCGTCAGCGCGTCGGCCTCGTCGAGAAAGATAATCTTGAAGCCGCCCTCGCCAATCGGCGCGGTGCGCGCGAACTCCTTGATTTTGCCGCGCACGACGTCAATCCCACGCTCGTCGGAAGCGTTCAGTTCGTGGAGGTTGTGCTGCCAGTATTCGCCGAACATTTCCTTCGCCAGCGCCAGCGAGCAGGTGGTCTTCCCCGTCCCGGCCGGCCCCGCAAAGAGCAGGTGCGGCATCGACTTCTCGCGCACGTAGCTCGCGAGCCGGGTCGTCACCGCCGATTGCCCGACCACCTCGGCGAGCGTGGCGGGGCGATATTTCTCGACCCAGATTTCCTCCATCATGGGGGCAGCAGCCGCCTGAATTAAAGACGGCGGCTGCGTCATTTTGCAATATTACTAAAATAAATTCTCTCCTCTTTTTACTAATAACCTTGACAAATAGATTAAATAGCGGAAGTAGTGTATGGACCATTGAAGAGAATAATCAGGCGATATTGTAATTGATGAATACACTACCTGTTCACATATTATTAAGGACGCGTTACAAAGTATCAAAGAGGCATACTTCCATGACTGAAGATTGTAAATTAGTTCATGCAGATTGTCTGGATTATCTCAAGAAAATTCCAGATAATTCAGTTGATTTGATTTTCACGGACCCTCCGTATAACATTTCCCAGTATTCTACTGGAAATATGAAATTCGACTGGAGAAGCGACATCAATAATGACCTCGCTGAATGGGACAAAGATTTTTCACCGTCGTCTGTTAAAGACAATTTTCTTCGGGTTCTGAAACCTACTGGCAATATTTTTGCATTTTGCACATACAACATGATTGGCTTTTGGCATGCAGTATATGATTCCATTTTCGATACTTTCCAATTTTTTGTCTGGCATAAAACAAATCCAGTGCCCAAGTTCAGGAAGGCTGGTTTCCTGAACAGCTGTGAACTTATTGTTTGCATGTGGAATAAAGGCCATACTTGGAATTTTGGAAAGCAGAATGAGATGCACAATTATTTCGAATCCCCGATATGCATGAAGCCTGAAAGATTGAGCGACCCCAAACATCCAACTCAAAAACCAGTAAAACTTCTCAAACATTTGATAGAAATAGGTTCAAATGAAGGCGATGTTATTCTGGACCCTTTTATGGGTGTTGGCTCTACGGGTGTCGCAGCGATGGAATTGGATAGGAAGTTTATTGGAATCGAAATTGAAGAAAATTATTATGAGGCTGCTAAACAGAGATTACAAAAAAAGCAAATGAAATTAGTCCAATATTAAAGAAATATTTCACAGGCGTCCTCATTTATAGTCCCCGGATTCGACCCTCGTATGGCGCCTTACAGCGGGGTCGATTTCTACAACCTCGAGCAGCACCTCGCCGAGGAGGAACGCATGGTGCGCGATACGGTGCGTGACTGGACCGAGGAAAACGTACTTCCGGTAATCGAGGAGCATTACATGGCCGGCACTTTTCCGATGGACCTCGTGCCGCAGATTGGCAAGATGGGACTCTTCGGCTGCAACCTTGAGGGCTACGGCTGCGCCGGTCTGTCTAACGTCGCCTACGGGCTCGTCTGCCAGGAGCTGGAGCGGGGTGATTCGGCGCTGCGCAGTTTTGTTTCGGTGCAGGGTTCGCTCTCGATGTATCCTATTCACGCCTTTGGCTCCGAAGATCAGAAGAAAAAGTATCTGCCCGGCATGGCTGCGGGTGAACTCATTGGTTGTTTTGGACTAACTGAACCTGACCATGGCTCCGACCCCAGCCGTATGGAGACGAAGGCGATTGCCGATGGAGATGACTATGTACTCAATGGTGCGAAGATGTGGATTACCAACGGTACCATCGCCGACCTCGCTATTGTATGGGCCAAGCTGGACGGCAAGTTTCGCGGCTTCATCGTCGAGAAGGGCGACGAGGGCTTCAGCGCGCCGGAGATGAAGGGCAAGCATTCGCTGCGCGCCTCGGTCACGAGCGAGCTGGTCCTGCAGGATTGCCGTATTCCCGGCGACCGCCTCCTGCCCAACGCCAGCGGTCTCAAGGGCCCGCTGTCGTGCCTGACGCAGGCGCGCTACGGCATCGTCTGGGGGGCCCTCGGCGCCGCGATGGGCTGCTACCACGCCTCGGTCAAATACGCAAAATCGCGCATCATGTTTGGCAAGCCCATTGGCAGCTTCCAGCTGGTGCAGCAGAAGCTGGCGTGGATGCTGCGCGAGATTACGAAAGGGCAGCTGCTCGCCTACCACCTAGGCCGCGCGAAGGACAAGGACGAGGCTTCACCTGAGATGGTCTCGCTGGGCAAGATGAACAACGTCGACGTTGCGCTGAGCATCGCACGTATGGCGCGCGATATCCACGGCGCCAACGGCATCCTCAACGAGTACCCTATAATGCGCCATATGGCCAACCTCGAAAGCGTTTCTACCTACGAGGGGACGCACGACATCCACAACCTGATTCTCGGTAAGTGGATAACGGGAATACAGGCGTTCGAGTAGGCCAGCGCGAAGCCGGCAAGCAGCAGCAGGAACGGCCGTGGGCGCATCGGCCCTACACCGCGCCCGGCGTCGCCGCAGCCGCAGCCCAAGCGTCGCAGGTGGGGCAGTCACGGGTGAGCGAGTTGCCGTCGCCCGCTGCGCCGTCGTCGTCCTCGTAGGCGAGCGCGTCGCTGTAGCTGTGGTAGCCGAGGGCGATGGTGTCGGCGATGTCACCCAGCCCGTCACCGATGGCGCTATCCTCGATGCCGAAGACGTAGATGACGCCCGGGTAGCGGTTGACGAAATCGCTCGGGCTGGCGGCGACGATCGCGGCGCTGCGTGCCGGGATGGTGAGCGTCTCGCCGTCACCGCCGAGAATCAGGTCATCCTCGGCGAGGTCGCTCAGTTTCCAGCCGGCGACCTCGGCCGCGACCCAGGCGGGGTTGTAGATTTCAACCCATTCGGTGCCGGCGGCCGGCTGGTACATTACCTCGGTCAGCCGCAGCGTTGTGTCGGGCGTCACGCCGCTGAAAAGCGTCACGCGCAGCTTGGCCGGCACGTCGCCGTCAGCGGTGCGCAGCAGCAGGATGCGTTCCTCAGTCACCGAGACCGTCGACTTCGAGACGTCGCCACCCCAGAAGCTGACGCGCGCGTCGGGCGAGAGCGTGCGCACCTCGACCGACATGCCATCCTTCGTGCCGAGCTCGTCGCGCAGCCCGTTGTAGGTGAATTTCGCCAGCGCCTCACATTTGGCGAGTGACAGCACCCCTGTCTCAGTGAGCAGCCCCACCGTCAGGCCGGCTGACAGCTGCGGGCTGCCACTGCCCCACTCGAGCGTCTCCCAGTCGACGGTGCCGGAGGCGTTGCCGCTCGACCCCGCCAGCTCGTGCGTGATGGAGCGCGTGGCGGCGATGCGGTTGTCGTTACTGTCAAGGTCGACGCCGATGCGGAAATCCATGGTGGTCGAGAAGGCCTGAATTATGATGAGGAAGAGCGTCAGCGCGAAGGTGAATTCGATGACGTGCGTAACGCCCTCTTCCCGCCGCGGAATCATCCGCGCTCCTCGCGCCGGAACAGCCATGCTGCGAGGGCGAGGCAGGCGAGGGGCCATAACAGCAGCGCCGACGCCACCTGCCATCCTGAAACTCCCTCGAAGTCAACCGCGAAGGTGCGGTGCGCCAGCAGCCCCACCCCCATCTGGTAGACGTAGCCTGGATTGAGCAGTCCCATGTGTGAGACCACCGACTGGTAGCGCGGGTCCTGCTCGTAGCCCGCCGTGGTGACGTCGATGCCCAGCGCGTACGCCGCAGCGAGGAACAGCAGCGGCCAGACCAGCGCCACCAGTAGCCACACCAGCAGGCCATAGACCGCCGCTTCGGCGCCGGTACGCGCCACGATGGCGAGGCAGAGCTGCAGCAGCACGAAGGTCAGAATCATCAGCTGCCCCAGCAGCAGGTAGCCCGCAATCGCGGCGCCAGCCGGCTGGCCGCCTTCGCGCAGCATCAGCGCCAAGCCGAGCAGTTGCGCCGCCAGCGCCGGCAGCCCGATTGAGAGCCAGAGGCCGAGCGCCTTGCCCAGCACGACGGTTTCGCGCCGCAACGGTTGCGCCAGCAGCAGCGGCAGCGTCCCGCTGTCGCGCTCGGCGACGAAGCTGTCAAGCGACACCGCCACAGAGGCGAGCGCCGTCACGAAAAAGGTGAACCACGCCAGTTGGCCGAGCGCGTCGTTGGGGTTCTGGACGCCGCCGAGGAGCGCGTTTTCGTCCTTCTGCAGGTCGCCCAGCAGCCACCCCATTCCGACGATAAAGAGCGTGAAGAAGAGCACCAGCACAATCGTCCGCGGCGACCGCAGCCCGCGCTGCGCCTCGAAGCGGGCGATATGCTGCGCCGCCCCCCATTCCTGCCGCAGCCACGGCAGCCGCTGCGCCGTGAGCCAGCCGCCCGCCACCAGCGTCAGCAACTCGCCGCCGAAGAACCAGCGGTCAGCCTGCGAAGCGAGCACGATGTCCTCCGGCTGCGCCTCCCAGCCCTGCCGGATGAGGGTGATATTCTCGCCATCCTGCTCGAAGAGGGTGATGTTGTAGACCTCGGTGGCCCGGATGGCGACAATCTCGTTGACGAAGAACATCCCCGAAACATTACCGTGCACCAGCAGCGGCATGCCCGAAAGGTTGAGCATAGTCTTCCCATACAGGTCTTCGGTGTAGACCAGTCCGTCCGAGGGCGAGAAGATGCCGGTCTTGATGGTCCCGTTTTCGTAGACCGAGAAGCGCGGCGAGGTCACCAGCGTCCCGCGGAAGACCACCTCGTTGCCGCCCGCCCCCGGCTCGCCGTCGAGGTAGAGCCGCCAGACGTTGCCGTCGCGCTCGAGGTCGCGCGACGCCCAGAAGCCGCCGGGGTCGGTCTCGGCGGTCAGTTGCCAGTAGCCGTAATGCGAGACCGCCAGCAGCAGCACCGCGAGGAACGCCGCCGCGAGCGGCTGCCACGGCCCCAGCGCGTCCCAGCGCGCCCGGAGTTCGGCGCGGTTCATTCCTCCACCTCGGTCGAGGCGAGGAACACTTCCTCGAGCGTCGGCTCGTGTGGCGCGACCGAGAAGACCAGCGCGCCGGTATCCACCAGCGCGCTGGTCAGCTCCGCCGTCGTGAGGCCCGCCAGCTGCACTTCCAGCCGCGTGTGCCTCCCGTCACGCGACGCGCTGATTTCGGCCACGCCATCGAGCGCCTCAAGTTTCTCGAGCATCTCTGGCGCGAAGTCGCCCAGCTTCAGCGTCACCAGCTGCCCCGCATCGGCGACCGCGCTGCGCAGCTCCTCGACCGGCGCCTGCCGCACCAGCCGGCCGCGGTGGATAATCGCCGCCTCGCTGCAGAGCTGCTGCACCTCCGCCAGCACATGCGAGCTGAGCAGGATGGTCAGCCCCTCGCTATTGAACTGCCGCAGTAGCTTCCGCAACGCGGCGACCCCGCGCGGGTCCAGCCCCGAGGTCGGCTCGTCAAGCACCAGCAGCCGCGGCCGGTGCAGCAGCGCCACCGCCAGCGCGAGGCGCTTGCGCATGCCGAGCGAGAAGCCGCGCACCGCGCGGGTAGTCTCGCCCACCAGCCCCAGCTGCCCCAGCAGCTCGCCACCGCGCGCATCAATGTCGTCGCGCGCCAGCCCGTGGAACGTGCCGTAGAATTGTAGCGTCTCCTCCGCCGTCAGGTGGCCGTGCAGGCCGACATGCTCGGGCAGGTAGCCGATTTCGGCGCGCCCGTGCGTCGCGTCGAGTGGCTCGCCGTCGAGCCGGATAGCGCCCGCATCCGCGCGCAGGATGCCGACGATACAGCTGATGGCGGTCGTCTTCCCGGCGCCATTCGGGCCGAGGAAGCCGAACATTGCCCCTTCGGGGACCGACAGGTCCAGCCCGCGCAGCGCCTCGACACGCGAAACCTCGCGCCCCCAGCGGCGGACGGGGTAGCCCTTCTGCACGCCCTCAAACTCCAGTAGCACGCCGTTGCAAGCTGCCTCGCGGTTATAAAACCGCAGCACCTGCACTCGTCGTGAGGGACCTCTGGCGCTACCCGTTCCTACCCGCCGCCCGCGAGGCGGTGCAGGAACTGCAGCTCGAAGATTTGCTCGACGACCCGCTCTACGGCGAGGCCAATTCGATTGCGGTGATGCGGCTTGAGGCGGCCGCCGCCGGAGGGAAAATTGCGACCGGCACGCCCTCCGACGAACGCGAGGAGCAGGACCAGCTGCTTGGGTTCCTGATTTCGCGCCTGATTCTCGCGGCTGCCGACGACCCCAATCTGGCCAGCCAGGTCGCCCTCGCCGAGGCGATGCGCGCCCAGCGATTCCTGGCGACCGAGGAGGAGGCTGGACTGACCCACATCGCGTCCGAGCTGGGGCTCTCCGCGCGGCGCGAGAACGGGAGCTATGTGGTCCCCTTCAGCGACTACCTCACTGCCGCCGCCAGCCTCCGCGAAGGCAAGTGGAAGCTGGTCAACCGCGGCGTCAGCCACGGCATGGTTTCGCTGCCGCGTGAAGCGCTGGAACGGCTGCTGCGCGAAGTCATTGTCAACCACCTCAGGCAATTGCCCGAAGCACCCGATGGCATTGCCGAGCGGTATGCGCCTGAAATCGAGGCGCTGCTCGGCGTCATAAAGCAGCGGCGCGAGAAGGTGATTCGCGAAATGGGCAAGCTCGATTTCGGCAAGGCGCCGCCCTGCTTTAATGGCCATCTTGCGGACTTGCAGGCGGGCATCAACCTGCCGCACCCGGCGCGCTTCTTCCTGACGACCTTCCTGACCGCGCTGGGGCAGGAGCCCGAGCAGATAATGCAGCTCTACGCCACCGCCCCCGATTTCAAGGAGTCGGTGACGCGCTACCAGGTCGAGCACATCACCGGCAAAATCTCGGGGACGGAGTACGACACTCCGGGCTGCGAGACACTGATTTCGCAGGGTGTCTGCCCCGGCGGAAACGCGCTCTGCCGCGAAATCCCCCACCCCCTCAGCTACTACCGCGTCATGGCTGAGCGCGAGAAGCCC
>CAUZDT010000050.1:0-8881 GCA_963578705.1 Candidatus Thalassarchaeaceae archaeon | reverse complement strand
GCCGCCGGGGGCAGGGCCGCAGGACCTCGGCGCGGCGCTGGGCGAGTGGATCGACTATTCACCGGGCGGGGGGGCGCTGGGGCCGCTCTCGCAGCTGCCCGATTCCGGGTCGGCGGTATTCATCACCGTCGTTGTTTTCGCCTTCGTCGGCGGCCTTTCGGAAGCAGCGCGGCGCGGGCGCGACTAAAGGCCGGTCCACTCGAGCGCGAAGGGCCAGTAGTAGCGCTGTGCGGTGAGCAGCACCAGCACCGCCAGCAGCACCATCGGCACGCCGTTGCGGACGAAATCAGCTGAGGAGGGGATGCCGGAAGCGTGGACTATCAGGTTGGGTGGCGTGCCGAAGGCGGTCATGAAGGCGAAGGCAGTCGAGATGGCGGTCAGGATGGCGACGACCGCCAGCTCCAGGTCTGCCGCGACGCCCACCGCAAGGGTGATTGGCACCAGCACCGCCGCCGCGGCACCGTCGGACATGATGTTGGTCAGCGCAACGCCGAGCAGGATGATTACCGAGAACAGCAGCAACTCGCCGCCGCCTTCCACCAGCCCGAAAATGCCGAGCGCCAGCCATTCGGCGACACCGTGGTCGACCAACGCTGCGCCCAGTGTCAGCGCCGCGCCGTAGATGAACATCACCCCCCAGCGCAGCCGGCGACGGCTGTCGTCCCACTCCAGCACCCCGCTGACGTGCATCGCAATCGCGCCGAGCATCGCTACCGTCCCGAGCGTCAGCCCGGTGCGGCCCGAAGTCAGAAATAGCAGGAACGTGCCGCCAAGGATGCCGAGCGCCAGCAGCTGCCGGTCGCGCAGCGGTTCGGCGGGCGGCAGGTGGTAATCGAGGGAGCGGTTGCGCAGCTGGTTGGCAACGATTAGCGTCACGAAGAGCAACGGCATCAGCGCCAGCGTAATCGGCGCCGCCAGCACAACCCAGTCAAGGTAGTCGATGCGCATGCCATACTGCTGCAGGAAGCCTATGGCAATCACGTTGCGCGCCCCGCCGGAGGGCGTCGCGAGCCCCGCAATCGAGCAGCCGAAGGCGACCGCGAGGGTGAACGCGACCATCTCGCGCGGGTGGTCGCGAATGTCGGTCTTGTCGATAACTGTCAGCACGATGGGGAGCATGATGGCCGCCACCGAGTGGTCAGGAATCACCGCCGCCATCAGCGTCGAAACGATGATTAACCCCCCGAGCAACCGGTAGGTCGAGGCGGTGAAGGGCGCCAGCAGTTTGCGGATAATCAGCGACTCGGCTCCCGAGGCCGAAATCCCCTGCGCAATGATCAGTGAGCCGAGAATCATGAACACCGCGTCGGACGCATACGGCGCGAAGGCGTCGTCGCGGCTGCGTAGCCCGAGCAGTACTAGCCCCGTGCCGGCCATCAGCGCCGTCACGGGAAGCGGGAAGACTTCGGAGACCCAGAGGTAGATGATGAGCAAGAAGAAGAGCAGGACGTGCCGCCCGTCGGCCGGCAGCGCGGTGGTGAGCAGCAGCAGCCAGATTACGAACAGGATTACGCCGCCCGCGAGCAGCTTGCGGAAGGTCCGGTTGAGCCAGAGCCGGTAGGACAGCGTATGGCGTCGCGGCTGCGTCCGCAGCCGCAACAGGTCGGCGCGGCGCCGGCGGTTATCCCGGTCGCCGCTCATCGTAGCACGCAGACCGGCCGGTGGGCATCGAGCACCAGCTCGTGCAGCAGCGCCACCGAGACGGCGTCCTCGATGTCGGGCAGCACCACCAGCCGTACCCCTTCGGCAGCGATGGTGCGGTTGGTCGCCGCGAGGTTTCGCCACCAGAGGCCGCGCAGCGGTGCAATCGTGGAGGTGACGTGGAACTCGCCGCCCAGCTTGCCGCGCAGTTCCTGCACCGCGTCGTCAAGCGCCGCGGCGGCGCCATGGATATCCTCGCCAAGGTGCAGCAGCTCCAGGTCGCAGCCGAAGGTGCGCGCCAGCTGCTCGACTAGCCCCATCGCCCGTTCCGGCAGCTGCGGACCGTCGAACACCACCAGCGCCGGCCCGCCCGGCCCCGGCAGCGGCTGCTCGTGCCGCACGACAAATGCGTGGCACTGCACCTCCTCGAGGATGCGCTCGACCTCCGAGCCGGTGAAGAAGCGCGTCAATCGCGACCGGAATGGCCCCAGCACCAACGTGTCGCCCGCCTGCTCCTCGGCGACCATGTGCGCCAGCACGAGGTTGCGCTCACCGCACCGCAGCAGCGGCTCCACCTCAACGTCGCTAACCGACGCGGCGAACCGCTTCAGCTCGCGCTCGCCCAGCGGGAAGAAGCACTTCTCGGGGTCCTGTAGGTCGCTGCCGGCACCGGTCTTGGCCGGGTTGGCGATGTAGGCTGCTACCAACGGCAGCTTCAGCCGGCGCGCCAGCGTCAGCGAGTAGTCAGTCGCCGCCTTGAGTCGCTTGGAAGGGTCGAGCGGCAGCAACAACTTGCTGAACATCCTCGTCCAAGCTGGGGTAACGTATATGAACTACCCCCCAGTCCGCCGCAGCCCAAGGAGGCAAGCATGGCTAAAGCGCAGCGCAAGGCAAAGGACCGCTGGAAGGGAAAATCGTGGTATTCGCTCCACGCACCCTCCATGTTCAACTACGCCGTCATGGCCTGGACACCGGCCGACAGCCCCGAGGCTGTAACGGGTCGTGTGGCCGAGGTTTCGCTTGACCAGCTCAGCGGGAATTTCGGGCAGAAAAACTACATCGTGCGCTTCCGCGTCGGCGAAGTGCGCGGCCCCAACGCCTTCACAACCTATGATGGTCACCGGCTGACTTCCGACTACAAACGGGCGCTGATTCGGCGCCGCAACAGCCGCGTCGACTGCAACTTCATCCTCACCACCGCCGACGATGTCCGCCTGCGGCTCAAGCCGATACTGGTGGTCGACAACCGCATCCGCCGCTCGCAGGAGAAAGTGCTGCGCGCCCGGTCGACCCAGCTCATCATCGAGAGCTTCAGCGAGCTGGCGCTCAACGAGGTGCTGAAGCGCATCTACTCAGGCGACCTCGCGCGCGACCTCGCCAAGGAGCTGCGCGTCATCTACCCCACGCGCCGCGTCGAAATCTCCAAGATTGAGGTGCTCTCACCCGACGCGCTGATGGAAGTCCCCCCCTCGGAAGAGAAGCTGGAGCGCATCCTGGCCGGGGAGGAAGACGAAGCCGAGGAAGCGAAAGAGGAGACTGCAGACGCGGATGCCGATTACGATTCCCTCACCGTGCTGGAGCTCAAGGAACTGCTGAAGGCGCAGGGACTGCCCGTTTCGGGCAAGAAGGCCGACCTCATCGACCGGCTGGCGTCAGCCGGCAGCGACGAAACCGAGTAAGCCCGCAAGGCGCTGCGGCGGGCGCCGCAGGCGATACTGCAGTCGCGGCTTCAACAGGCGATTCGCAGCTTTTTCCGCTATCTTTTCAGGCCGCGCACTTTGCACACGGCTCGATATACGCGTCATAAACGCCGTCGAGGAAATGCCACAGGGCCTGCGATGCGGCGCCGGCCGCAGCTACCGTCGCGTCACGGCTCGCCTTGTCGCGGCATTCGCGCGCCAGGATGGCGCGCTCCTCGGCGCGATGTCGCAAGTCAGCCTCTTCGTGGACGGTGAAGAACTCCACCGCACGCGGGTCGTCCAGCGCGTAAAACTTGGCGAGGCCTTCGCGCTTGGTGCGCGAAACGTCGGGCACCTGCGATTCGTAGGCGTAGAGCGCCGCGACGCCGTTGCGGTAGTCGTCGCCTTCGCAGAGGTCGCGCAGCGCGGCGACCGAGTCGCGCGTCGCGTCGAGCATCTCCACATCCTGCGCGCTCTCGCGGCTGACGCCAAGCCCCTCGACAAAACGCAGCCAGAGCTCGGGGTGGTTATCGGGACCCTGCTCCTCTTCGACCAGGTTATCGAGCAGCATCTGCCGCACGCTGATATCGTCGCAGCGGGAATGCACTGCACTCACATAGGTGGGGAACGCCCTTACATGCGCGTAATACTGGCGCGAATATTCATCCAGCGCCTCGCGCGGCAGCTCGCCCTTGTTCCAGAGCTGGTAGAAGGGGTGGTCCAGCAGCGCGTGCTTGGCCACGGCTGCGTCAATCCGGTCCAGGAATACCTTGGTCGATTTGTTCATCTCAATCTCACCTTTGGGCCGCCTTGGCGGCGAGGGCGTAGTCCCGGCCGGCTCAAAAGTATTGCGCTCCGCCTGAGGAGGCGCGACTGCCGTACAGTCACGCCGGCCGCGGCCGCCTTCGGGAGCCGGAAGCGGCTGTCTCCGATTTAAATATCGGTCGTTAGGAAACAACGCCGGTCTCGCGAGCCGCCCGCTCAATCGTTTCGGGCGGCTCGCGGTCGAGGATGGTGTAGCGTTGCGGCCGGATAGTGTGCGCCTCGCGCAGCGCCTCGAGGACGATGGCGTCATCCAGCCCCAACTGCTCCGCGGTGACGGGCGCGCCGGCTGCGGCGAGGGTGTCGCGGATGCGCTGCCAGTCGCCGCCGTGGAGCTGCATCGTCACAATCGAGCCGACACCACATTGCTCGCCGTGCAGCGCAGGGCTGCCGGCGTTGGCGTCGAGCCAGTGCGAGAACTTGTGTTCGCCGCCCGAGGCGGGGCGCGACGAGCCGGCTATCGACATCGCGACGCCTGAGGAAATCAGCGCCTTGACCACCAGCCGCACCCCCTCTTCGCTGCTGCCGGCGACCAGTTCGGGGGCCTCCTCGACCAGCCGGGCGGTCATCTCCGAGAGCGCCGCCGCGTAGGCCGAATACTCCTCGCCGCGGTCACGGCCGAGCTGCCAGTCGAGTACCGCGGTCTGGTTGCTGACGATATCCCCGATGCCGGCCGCCAGCAGGCGGTGCGGCGCCGAGGCGATGATGCTGGTGTCGGCGACCACCGCAATCGGCGGGCGTGCCTCCATCGAGGTCTTCTGTCCTGCAGCGCGAATCGACGCGCGCGCCGACGCGAAGCCGTCGTGCGACGCTGCCGTTGGGACCGAGATGAACGGCAGGTCGAGGTGGTAGCCCGCCTGCTTGGCAAGGTCAACCGGGCGGCCGCCACCAACGCCGGCAAGGAAGCCGCAGCCGTCGGCGGCCGCCTCGACCCGCGCCAGTTCCTCCATGTTGGCGCCGCCGATTTCGATGACCGCGACCGGGTGGCCCGTCTCCTCGAGGTAGCCGAGCACGCGGTCGCCCGCCACGGAGCGGGTGACCGCGTCGCAGACCAACAGCCCTCGCTCGGGCAGGTCCAGCTCGGCGATGACCGCCGGCAGCTGCTCGATAACGCCGGGGCCGGTAACTACCATCCGCGGCAGGACCATCGAGCGCGGCGGGCGCGGTTTCATGAAGGGCGCAGCGAGCGGCGTGTTTAACCCTGACGTGCTCGCAAAACCGGTTCGCGCAAGCGGACGCGCTGACACAACCACTTAATACGGCCGCATTTACGCGCCGCCATGCGAGATGGCGATATCATCACCCTCGACTACGAGGGGCACACCGACGGCGAACTGTTCGACACGACGCTCGAGAAGGCGGCGAAGGACGCCGACACCCACGAAGAGGGACGCCCCTATGAGCCAATCACAGTCATCATCGGCGAAGGGCGGCTTGTACCGGGCCTCGAGGCGGCGCTGAAGAAAGCGAAGGTGGGCGAAGCGAGCGAGGCGACGCTGTCGCCCGAGGAAGCGTACGGCCAGCGCGACCCGAAGCTCATCGAGACCATGGCGCGAAAACGGTTCGACCGTGCCTGCCCTGATGCCAAAGGTTACTCCGGCGAGGAGCTGGAAATTGATGGGCGACATGCACACCTCGTCGCAATCTACGGCTCGCGCGTGCGGGTCGATTACAACCAGCACCTGGCGGGGAAGGAGCTGCTCTTCAAGTTCACCATCAAGTCGAAAGTCTCGAAAGCGGACGCCAAGGTGGCGGCGCTGTTCGACATGGAATACCCGTCAGGCGACACACCGGAAATCGCCCTCACCGGCAAACGCGCCGAAATCACCCTTCCCGACCGCTGCAAGTTCGACCCGGCCTGGTTCCAGGCCAAGTATCGCGTCGTCGCGGCGCTGCGCAAGCACACCGATTTGGAAGAGATAATCTTCGTTGAGAGCTACGAAGGCACCAAGCCGGAAAAGAAGGAAGCGAAGAAGAAGAAAGTGCCGGTGAAAAAGAAGGCGAAGAAGGCTGCGAGCAAGAAGAAGGCGGCGCCGAAGAAGAAAAAGGCTGCGAAGAAGTAGTTCAGACCCGCCGCCACCGCACGCCGTCCGGCGTGTCCTGCACCTCGACCCCCTGCTCCGCGAGTTCGTCGCGTATCCGGTCCGCCTCCGCCCACTCCTTCGCTGCGCGGGCCGCCTCGCGCTGCGCCAGCAGCGCCTTGATTTCAGCGTCACCCGGCCCCACTGCCTCGCGGGGGGCGAACAGCCCGAGCACCTCGCCGCCCAGCTCCTCGAAGGCGGCGGCGACCGCGTCGCGCAGCTCCGACGCGAGCGCTCCGGGCGCGTGCCGGTTCGCCTCGCGCGCCAGCCCATAGAGCGCCGCGAGTGCCTCACGGGTGTTGAAGTCGTCGTCCATCGCCGCACCGAAGTCGGCCCGAGCGGTTGCGACGGCGTCGTGCAGCGCTTTGGGCGCGTCACCGCTGGCGCTTGACGCGGTGCGGTAGCGGTGGAGCGTCGCCGCTAGCCGGTCGTGAGCAGATGCTGCTTCATCAAGCGCCGCATCGCTGAAGTCGATTGGCGAGCGATAGTGGGCGTTGAGCAGGTAAAAGCGCACCACCTCGGCGCTGGCGTGCTGGAGCACGTCGCGCACCAGGAAGAAATTGTCGAGCGACTTTGACATCTTTTCCTTGTCGATAGTCAGGAATCCCGTGTGCATCCAGTATTTCACCATCGGATGCTTTCCGGTGTGGCACTCGGTCTGCAGGATCTCCGACTCGTGGTGCGGGAACTTCAGGTCGCTGCCGCCTCCATGGATGTCGAACTGCGGCCCCAGCAATGTGAGTGACATCGCCGAGCACTCGATGTGCCATCCCGGGCGGCCAGCGCCCCACGGCGAATCCCAGCTCGGCTCGCCTTCGCGGGCGCCCTTCCAGAGCGCAAAGTCGGCCGGGTTGTGCTTGCGCGGGTCGACCGCGACCCGCGCGCCTGCCTCGAGCTCCTCGAGCGACTGCCCAGTCAGCGTGCCGAACTGCTCGCGCGCCGACGGGACGTCGAAGTAGACGTCGGGCGCCAGCGCCCCCTCTGCCGGTTCGGCAACGTAGGCGTGCCCCTTTGCCAGCAGGTCGGTGATGACTGCAACCATCTGCTCGACGTAATCGGTCGCGCGCGGCATCTGGTGCGGCGGGCGCACGCAGAGTGCCACCAGGTCGGCGGTGGTGCGCGCGATGTAGTGGTCGGCCAGCTCCGCCGGCGTGACGCCTTCCTCGGCAGCGCGCGCGATTATCTTGTCATCGATGTCCGTGTGATTCTGAACATGCTCGACCGCGTAACCGGAGTGCTCGAGCCAGCGCCGTATGGCGTCGAACGCGACGTAGCTCCGCGCGTGGCCGAGGTGCATGTCGTTGTAGACCGTCAGCCCGCAGACGTACATTCGCACCTTACCGGGCTCGCGCGGCGTGAACTCCTCGAGCGCGCGGCTGGCGCTGTTGTAGACCCTGAGCACGCGACGCGAGGGTAGGCCGGATTAAAACCGCTCCCGCCTGCGGCTGCGTGCCGGAGCTGCCCGAAGTCGAGACCTGCCGCCGCGCGCTCGCGCCGCTGCTGGCGGGGCGCAGCCTCACCGCCGCCAAAGCACGCTGGCCGAATGCCGCGGCGACCCCGCTGCCAGTCGCTGGGCGCCGCATCATGCGGCTCGAGCGGCGCGGCAAGTTCCTGCTGCTGCGGCTCGACGACGGCTGGCTCGTCGTCCACCTGCGCATGACCGGCCGGCTGGTAGTGGCGCGCGAGCCGCCGGCGCGGACCACGGTCGCGTTCGGGCTCGACGGCGGCGACTGGTTCTGCCTCGTCGACATGCGCAAGTTCGGCCGCGCCTGGCTCGTCGCGCGCGCCAGCGAAGTGGTCGGCCACCTCGGCCCCGAACCGCTCTCGCGCAACTTCACCGCCGCCCGCTTCGAGGCGATGCTGGCCCCCCGCAAGGCGAGGCTGAAGCCGCTGCTGCTCGACCAGCGCTTCCTCGCCGGGCTGGGGAACATCTACGTCGACGAGTCGCTTCACGCCGCGCGCATCCACCCGCTGCGGACCGCCGCCTCGCTCTCCGTTGGCGAAGTGCGGCTGCTGCACCGGCACATCCGCCGCATCCTGCGCGCCGCGATTGCCGCGGGCGGCACGACCGTGCAGGATTTCGCCGGCCCGGACGGCGCGCCGGGGCGGTTCCGCGACCGCCTGCAGGTCTTCCGTCGCACGGGGGAGCCGTGCTACCGCTGCGGAACGGCGGTCGAGCGCAGCGTCGTCGCGCAGCGCGGGACGCACTCCTGCCCGCGCTGCCAACCGCTCTGAATCCTTAAATACATCTCGGGGCTAGCGCCGAAAGAGGATCCTGAACCATGATGGCAGCCAAGAAAATCTCGAAAAAAATAGTAGTGCTCGGCGACCCCGCCGTAGGCAAGACCAGTCTCATCCGGCGGTTCGTGATTGACGCCTTCGATGACAAGTACCTGACCACGATTGGTGCGAAGATTGTCAAGAAGGAAGTTCCGCTCCGCTCCGGCGGCGCGAAGCCTGACATGGACGTGACGCTGATGATCTGGGATATTGCCGGCCAAAAGACGCTCGGCAATGTCAAGCAAGCGTACTACCGTGGCGCGGAGGGGGCTATGATTGTCTGCGACATCACCCGCCGCGAGACGCTACTTGCGACGATTGACTGGATTAAGACCTTGATGCAGGTGACCGGTGAAATCCCAGTCGTGCTGCTCGCCA
>CAUZDT010000049.1:0-9014 GCA_963578705.1 Candidatus Thalassarchaeaceae archaeon | reverse complement strand
CGACCGTCACCGCCGTCCCCGGCTCGAGGTTGAGGTAGGCGAGGCCGATGCCGGTCCCCAATGACGGGGAGAGCGTCCCGCTCGTAAGGCAGCCGACGCGTTCGCCGTTATGGAAGATGTCGCAGCCGGGGCGCGGGACGCCGCGCTCGGCGAGCTGGATGCCGCGCAGCACCGCGTAGCCGCTGCCGCGCTGCGCCAGCAGCGGCTCGCGGCCGATGAACTGGTGGCCCCAGCCGATGACCCAGCCGCAGTTTGCCTCGAGCGGCGTCTGGCTCCCGTCGAAGTCGGTCCCCGAGAGCAGCATCCCGCGCTCGAGCCGCAGCGTGTCGCGTGCGCCAAGCCCGCACGGCGTGGCGCCGAGCGCCAGCAGCGCCTCCCAGACCGGCAGCGCCGCATCGACCGGCAGGATGATTTCGCAGCCGGGCTCGCCCGTATATCCCGTGCCGCTGACGATGAGGTTGCCCTGCCGCGCCAGGCTGAACGGCTCGACCGCCAGCGCAAGGTGCATCTCGAGCAGCTGCGGCGCGTCGGGGCCTTGCAGCGCGATGCACGCCAGCTCGGCGCTACAGTCTTCCAGGCTCGCGTCGAAGTCGTTGATTTGCGACGCGAGCCAGTCCGCAATGCGGTCGGTGGTGGCAGCGTTGGGCACCAGCAGGAACTCGTCGGGGGCGAGGCAGTAGACAATCGTGTCGTCGATGATATGCCCCTCGTCGTCGAGGATGTGGCAGTAGCGGCAGCGCGCCGGCTCGAGGTTACGGATGTCCCACGTCGTGACCCACGCCAGGAACGCCGCCGCCTTCGGGCCGCTGACGAACAGCTGCCCCATGTGCGAGACGTCGAAAACCCCTGCCGACGACCGTACTGCGCGGTGCTCGGCAAGGATACCCTCGAACTGGATGGGCATCTCCCAGCCGGCGAAATCGACCAGTCGTGCGCCAAGCGCCCTGTGGCTTTCATGGAGCGGGGTGCGGAGCATCGCAACCGCACCCCGCCGACGGGAAAAAACCGTTGGGGCGCGACTCAATGCTTATAACCGAGTGGACGTGCCGCACGACGTGGCAGTCCCCAGCGACGACAAAAAGCGCGGATTCAAGCAGAGCGTAAAAGTTACTATCGAAGATAAGGAGGGGCAGAAGCATACGTTGCGGCTGCCGCTGCCGTATCGCCCCAAGGGGGAGATGTTCGCCGTCGCCGAGACCTTCCAGGGCGGCAGTCGGCTGCAACTCATCTGCGAGGATGGCAAGCGGCGCATGGGGCGCATCCCCGGCAAGATGCGGCGACGGATGTGGGTGCGAGAGAACGACCTGCTGATTATCGTGCCGTGGTCGTTCCAGGACTCGAAGGCTGATGTCAAGTTCCGCTACACGGCGACGCAGAGCGCCAACCTGAAGCGACAGGACCTGATACCGGAAATCCTGGATATCTACTGATGGAGACGAGCCTGCTGGCGCTGGACCGGCAGCTGGGGCAACTGGTGCGCGCGGGCGACCGCGACGGGCGCAAGACGCTTGACGCAGTATTTGACGAATCGACGTTGCGCGCCATCCAGCAGCTCTTCAGCCGCGGCGTGCTGCACACGCTTGAAAACATCATCGCCACCGGCAAGGAGGCCAACGTCTTCCGCGGCAAGACGCGCGACGGGCGCAACCGCGCGGTCAAGATTTACCGGCTCAGCACCGCCACCTTCCGCAAACTGGCGCCCTACCTCGAAGGCGACCCGCGCTTCCCGCACAGCGGCAAGTCGCACCGCGACCGGATTTTCACCTGGGCGCAGAAGGAGTTCAAGAACCTACACCTGATGCACGCCGCTGGCGCCAGCGTGCCGCAGCCGTTCCACGTCCACCGCAACCTGCTGGTGATGCAGTACCGCGGCTGGCGCTACCACCCCTACCCGACGCTGCGCGAGCTGCCGCCGGAGGAGCCCCGCGAGTTCCTGCAGCAGCTGATGAACTCGGTGAAGGCGTACCACAGCGCAGGGCTGGCGCACGGCGACCTGTCGGAATACAACGTACTGAACGTGCGCGAGCAGCCTTGCATTATCGACGTGGGGCAGGCGGTGCCGCGCCAGCATCCGCGCTTCGCGGAGCTGCACGAGCGCGACCTTGGCAATATCCACCGCTGGTTCCGCAAGCGGCTGCCGGGACTCACGCGCGAGGAGGTCGAGCAGTGGAGTACGTGAGGATTCCGCAGCGTCGCATCGGTGTGCTCATCGGCCACGACGGGAAGACCCGCAAGGAGTTCGAGGTGGCGACCGGCTGCACCCTCGAAATTGACTCACAGACCGGGATTGTACGCGTCGTCCAGCCCGAGCGGGGCGCCGCGCTGCTGGCGATGCAGCTGCTGGCGGTCGTGCGCGCCATCGGCCGCGGCTTTTCGCCCGAGACGGCGCGCGAGCTGCTCGACCCGGAAACGTACCTCGAGGTGGTTGATATCCGCGACCACACTGGCCACTCGCGCAAGCGGCTGGAGCGGATGCGCGGCAGGGTCATCGGCCGCAGCGGCAAGACGCGCCGCATCATCGAGGAGCAGAGCAACGCCCGCGTGGCGGTCCAGGGGCATACGGTGGCGCTGATTGGCTCGCTCGAGGCAGTCGACGCGGCCAAAATCGCGCTGGGGATGCTGCTCGGCGGCGCCGAGCACGGTTCGGTCTACCACTACCTCGAAGGGCACCGCCGCTCGCGTTAAGGGCGGTTTCCTGCGCAATTATTAAATAATTCGCAAGTATGTGGCGGAAAGCTCGTTATTCTGGTTATGATATTGAGTGCCGGAAACGGGCGTCCAGTAGCAAGAGGTGCAACAAATCATGAAAAACAAATCGTTCGGAGTGAAAGCATGAAAGTCAGTTTCCTGGGTGTCGGCGAGGCGTTCGACGAGACACAGACCAATGTCTGCATACTGGTAGAGGCCGCCGGCCGGCGCATGCTGGTCGAGTGCGGCGCCAACACACCAGCCGAAGTGTGGAAGATTTCGGTCCGGCCCGACTTCCTCGATGGCGTATTCATCTCGCATTTCCACGCTGACCACGTCTTCGGGCTACCGTCGTTGCTGATGCGTATGTGGGAGGATGGCCGCACGCGCCCCTTCTACCTCTTCGGCCCGGTCGGGAGCCAGCGCCACCTCGAGCGGCTGATGGAGATGGCGTATCTCGGCATGGTCAAGCGCATCCCCTTCACATTGCGCTTCCGCGAACTGCAGCGGTCGCACCGCTGGGACGACTGGAACCTGCGTGTCGTGAACACGCGCCACAGCGTCCAGAACCTCGGGCTGCGCCTTGAGGCGGGGTCGCCGCAGAAGGTATTCTGCTACTCGGGCGACGGGATGTTCACCCCCACCGCCGCTAAGCTCTACACCGGTGCCAACTTGCTGGTGCACGAAGCATACCTCGAGGACGGACAGACCAAGACCCACTGCAGTCTGGTACAGCTGGAACGGCTGCACGATCTGGCGCGTCCAAAGCAGATGGCGCTGGTCCACCTGCGGCGCGACCTGCGCAAGCAGAAGAAGGACATCCTCAAGAAATACCGCCAGCGCAAGTGGACCATCCCCGAATCGGGCGATGTCGTTACCTGCTGAGTGGGCGTCCAGCGGCTGGTCCACATCACCCGGTTCGAGGCGGCGCGCAAGCTGACACGCGTTCCCCCCGGGCATCCCTGCGGACGAATCTACGGCCTCGCGTTCCGGCTTGAAATACAGGTCGAGGGCGAACTCGACCCTGCGACCGGGATGGTGGTCGATTTCGCGATGCTCGAAGAGGCGTTCGCACCGCTGAAGGCGGAACTGGACCACAACTACCTCAACGACCTGCCCGGGCTGGAGAACCCGACCAGCGAGGTGCTGGTCGAGTGGGTCTGGGAACGGCTGGCGCCGACACTGCCGGGGCTCTGCAAGCTGGTGTTGTGGGAGAACGAGACCTCACGTGTTGAGTTCAGCGGCTGACGGGAACGCCAGCTCCCGGAAGCTACGGCACCGTTTTTAGCCGGCCGCCACTGCACCGGCATGACCACCATCGCCTTCCGGGTCGATTCCACTGCGCGCGGCAAGCGGCTGGTAGACCTTGGCGAGCTGATGCGCGAGGCAGGTTACCTCGAGGACTTCAGCTTCGACCGCAGCACGCAGGAAGTGCGCTTCCGCTTCGCCGAATCGCCCGTAACCTTCGGCCCCGACGGCGAGTTTGACCTGAGCGAGCTGGAGCAATATGTTCGCAGCGAGACCTCAATCGGCAAGAAATTCGACGACGAGCTGTTGCGTGAGGTCTTCAACCTTGACGAGACCGGCCGTGTCTGGCAGCCAGAAGAAGACTGACACAGACGAGGACGGCTGCCGCCATCCACGTTGCTGGTGCCGGGAGGAATGAGGAATCCTCGCGCTCCATGGCGCGAACCTCGACTTCGACCGTTGCGACTGCCTCGCCACCTTCGCCATCGCGCACCTCCAGCGTCAGGATGTGCGTGCCCGCGGAGAGCGTCACCGTCGCCTCGAACGCGGCGGTCGTCAACAGGTGGCCATCGCGGTCGCTGCTCCAGCTGAAGAGCAGCAGGTCACCGTCCGGGTCGCTGCTGCCGGCGGCCGAGAGCGTGACCGTCCCGGCGGAGAGTTGCGCGCCCGGTTGTGGCAGCGCAATCAGCGCCAGCGGCAGCCGGTTGGACTGCTTGTCAAGGACCGTGATGATGACACTGGCGGGCGCCGACGAATGCGCGCCCTCGTCGTCCTGCACCTCGAGCGTGGCCGTGTAGCTACCCGGCGAGAGGTAGGTGTGGCGCACCCACGACTGCGAAACCCAGGCGGTGGCATCGCCATCGCCGAAATCGAAGGCGTAGCCAGCGACTTGCGAGTCGTCACTGGAACCGTTTCCGCTGAAAACCACGGGCTCGCCGAATTCGAGCTCGAACGGCTCCGCTGAGAGCCGTGCAGTGGGCCGCCGGTTGGCGTCGTCGTTGGTGATTTCGACCTCGACCGTCACCGACGACGAGTAATTAAAGCCGTCCCACGCCCGCGCCTCAATCCGGTAGCGGCCGTTGAGGTCTCCCGTCGTGTTCCATTCCCAGCTCCAGTCCGTCGTTCCTGAGGCGGTCTCCCACGCGTCAGGCGCGACGCGTACTTCGACCCGTCGCACCGCATAATTATCCTCGGCGGTACCGGTGATTGTCACAGTCCCGGAAAGGATTTCGTTTTCGTGCGGCGCGGTGATGAACGCCAGCGGCGGCTGCGTGTCGATTATGTCGGTGACGGTCGCAGAGAGCGTGGCGCTGTTGTCAGAATCATCGGCGTCGCTGGGCGAGATATCGACCAGCGTCGCGGCGAATTCGTGCTCGCCAAGGGTCGCGGTCCACGGCAGCGCGAGGTTCAGCGCCTGTTCAGGGTCTAACGACCCTTCAAGGGTGCCAAGCGGCTCGCCGTCGAGGCTGAACTCGACGCTGAAGCTGCGCGCCCGGCCCAGCCCTTCGTTGACGATACGCGCGACCAGCTGCACCTCCTCTTCGGGCAGCGGCACCTCGGGCTGCAACCGCAGCTCCTCGATGCGCAGGTCGGGCGGGTCGCTGTAGCTGCTGACTTCCAGTGCTCGCGAAACGCCGGGGTTGTTGTTGAGCGCGTAGCTGGCGCGCAGCTGCGTCTCGGTGACAGCGGCCGGCGCCCCGAGGTCGAAGCGCAGAGTCGGGTACGAAATGAGCACCGCGCCCGCCGCCGGCTCGCCGGTGTAGTTGAACCAGGCGCGCACGAATCGCTCGCCGCCATCAACGCCGAAGGCGAAGGCCGCCTCGGCGGTCAGCCCGTCGGCGGCGCCGGCGTCCAGTTCGAAATTGCTGGGCGCCGGCCATGACGCCGACCAGCGTGCCTCGATACGCACTGAATCGGGCTGCTCGCCTTGCGGGTAGTCCTGAATGGTGCCGCCATCTTCGCCGCGAGTCGTATGCTCGGTGCGGGTGTAATTCATCGCGAGCATGAAGGAAGCGTTCTCCAGAACGGGGATTTCGGCCGGTCCCGCGAGCGAGCCGGACCGCAGGTCGAGCGCTCGGCGCACCGCACCGAGTGCATCGACGGTGCCCCAGCCGTAGCAGTTGTTGGGCGAGTAGAACTCGCCGCAGTCAAGGTCGAACGGGACGCGATGGTCGCTGGTCTCGCGCATGATTTGCTTGTAGGGACTGCTGGTTGCGTCGGGCCTTATCTGCGGGTTGGCCTGCACCATCAGCGCCGCCAGGCCGGCGACGTGTGGCGCCGCCATGCTCGTCCCGGAATAGGAGACGTAGCCGTCGCCGCTCCCTTTCTGGGCAGACATCACGCCACCGCCGGGCGCCATCACGTCGGGCTTGAGGCGGCCGTCGCCGGTCGGGCCACGCGACGAATAGATTTCGCGGTCGTGGTCGTCGTTGACCGAACCGACCGTGATCGCGCGTTCGCTGTCGCCCGGGTAGGTCACCGAGCCGGGGTGCGCCGCGACGCCCAGGTTGCCGTTGCCGATGGCGACCGTCGTCACGATGCCGTTCTCGACCGCGTTGTCGAGCGCGCGCGAAATCGATGACTGGCCGTCATTGGTCGCGCCCGGTATCACGACCGGCCCGCCCAGCGAGAGCGACATGACGCGGATGTTGAAGCGGTCGCGGTTGGCAATCGTCCAGTTGACCGAGCGCAGCAGGTCGTTGGTGTCGCCCCCGCCGCCGTCGAGCGCAATGACCCCGGCGAGCCGCGCCTGCGGGGCCATCCCGGCGTAGGTTCCCGAAGGCCCGCCAGTGCCGGCCGCGATGCCCGCCACGTGGGTGCCGTGGCTGCCGGAATCGTGCGGCTGCTCGTCGGGATATTCCTTGTCGGTGTTGGCGTTATAGAACGCCAGCTTGCCATCCGCATCGACCGCTATCTTCGGGTCATCGGTCGAGCCGATATCGTCCAGGTCGTCGAGCGACTCATGCGCGAAGTCAACGCCGGTATCGAGAATCGCAATCGTCACGTTCTCGCCCCGAAAGCCGAACTGCGACCAGACGGCGGTCGTGCGCAGCGATGCGACGCTGTTGTCGAGTGCGGGGTAGAACATCACGTCCGGCTCGAGCCAAACCAGTTCGGGAAGCCGCGTCAGTGAGGGTAGCGCATCGAGCGGCACGATTGCCCCGAATGTCTCGAATCTAGGGAACCAGGAGACAACTTCACCACCTAAGGACACAACGTAGGTGCGGTGCTCACCATGTAAATTATCCACACGCATGATTACCGAAATCTGCCCTTCGGGGGCTGGCGTTCCTCCCAATTCACCAATGCGCCCCGGCAGAGCAGCCATCAGCGCTAGCCGCGGGTCGACCAGCGACGCCGTTTCCACCGGCAGCTCGATCCCATCAGGTGATACGGGCGTCGCCACGGCCGGCAGCATCCCTGCCAGAGCCGGCAGAGCCAGCAGGGCGACCAGCAGCAACGTCATGAACCGCTTCATGGATGGCGCGTAGTCAAGCCGGTGATAAATGTTTGCAGTGAACGAACAGGAAAACATATTCCGGCGATTAAGTCGCGTAGTTACGGGTCATCCAGTTCAGCAAGTTTCTCCCAAAGATCGCTCAGGCCATCATCATTGTCATTATTGCCCTCTGGCAAGTCAGTGCTTTTGATGGCGAACTGGGGCGCCTTGGCCTGTTTCCTGCTCAGCCTTTCCTTAGTGTTTTCCGGGTGCCTCAGCTTCGGCGATGACGACTGGTCCCTCGAAGTCAAGTTCGACGGCAACGGCGATGTAGTTGGCAGCAAGCGGCTCGGTTAGGTACAGGGTCCAAACGATGGTGTAGAACTGGCGCCCGGACCGGGATTCGAACCCGGGTTCGAAGCTCCGCAAGCTCCAGTGATTCCTAGCTACACCATCCGGGCGCGCGGCGCGATGGCTCGCCTTCTTTAAAGCCCGCGGCGAAGGCGCAGCGGCTCGCTGGCGACGATTCCGCAATACTCAAACCATTAAGACTCGGTGCCTTGGCGCCGCATGGCAAGCGTGGTGCTGCTGCTCGGCTCAGCCAGTGACCGGCCAGTGGCTGCGAAGGCGGAGCAGGTGCTGGCGCAGCTCGGCATCAGCTACGCGACGCACGTCGCGTCGGCGCACCGCACCCCTCGTCGCGTGGTCGAGCTCGTGGAAGGCAGCGATGCGTCGGTGTTCATCGCCGTTGCGGGCCTCTCCGCAGCGCTGCCGGGCGTCGTCGCAGCGCACACGCGCAAGCCGGTCATCGGTGTCCCGTGCACCTCCGACAGCTCGCCCGGCAACCTCGATTCGCTGCTCTCGGTGGTGCAGATGCCGCCTGGCGTCCCGGTCGCCGCGGTCGGCCTCGGCCGCGGCGAGAACGCGGCGCTGCTCGCGGCGCGGATTCTCGCGCTCGGCGACCAAAGCGTTGCGGCCGCGCTGGAAGATTACCACGCCGAGATGGAGCGCAAGGTCATCGAGTCAAGCTGAAACGGACGTTTCAGCACGCCGCTTTTCTCAACGACCACTATTTAGTCTTCGTAGCCGTGTTTCCCAATGAGTGGGACGAACGCGACGCCGGGCCGCCGCTCTTCGCGCCATTCATCGCCATCACGCTCGATAACGAGCAAGGCCTGCAGCGTGCGGCCACCAACCGGCACCACCATGCGCCCCCGCACGGCGAGCTGCTCGCGCAACGGCCCCGGCAGCCGCGGCGCACCGCAGGTGACCAGGATGCGGTCGAACGGCGCCAGCTCCGGCAGGCCGCACGAGCCGTCGCCGTGGTGCACCGTCGTGTTCGTGACGCCCGCAAGGTTGGCGCGCGCCCGTTGCGCCAACTGCGGGATACGCTCGACGGTGTGCACCTCACCGCCCGGCGCGACCATCGCCGCCGCGACCGCCGCGTGGTAGCCGCAACCGGAGCCGACCTCGAGTAGCCGCTGGCCGGGCTGCGGCTGCAGCTCCTCGAGCATCATTGCCACCATGTGCGGCGCCGAGATGGTCTGCCCGCGGCCGATAGGCAGCGGCGTGTCGTCCCACGCGGCGTAGCGCTGCGGCTGCGGGACGAACGCGGCGCGGTCGACCGCTTCCATCCCCG
>CAUZDT010000048.1:0-9290 GCA_963578705.1 Candidatus Thalassarchaeaceae archaeon | reverse complement strand
AGCCAGCTCGACCGCGCGGCGCGTGACCGGGTCCTTCACTTTGCGCTTGCCTTCGTAGAAGGCGATACTGGTGCGCTTCGCCGGCTGCCGCTCGAGCGCAGCGTAGGCGCCCTGCGGCAGGCAGATGCCGAGGCCGGTCGAGCCGTGCAGCAGCGGGTCGTCGTCGGGGTGGATGTGGAACAGCAGGCTCAGGTGCGCCGGCGCGAAGCTCATACGAATCTCGCATAAAGCTCGAGCGTCCGCGCGACGGTGCGCTCCCATGTGCGCTCGCGGAGTGCGAAAGCGTGCCCCGCCGCGCCAAGCCGGTCCATCAACTCTGGCGTGTCGAGCAGCCGCTTTACGCCTGCGGCCATCTCGCCCGGCGGCGCCAGAAGTGCGTTCCCCGCGGTCGCTTCGCGCACCGACGGCAGCGCGGTTGCCACGACGGGGAGGCGGCAGCCCATGTATTCGAAAATCTTCAGCGGTGAGAAGCCGTAGTCGCGCGCGGGGTAGGGCGCCAGCCCGAGGTCCGCTTCCGCCAGCAGTCGCGGTACGTCGGCGCGTTCCAGCCGGCCGACATGGTGCAGGTTAGGCAGCTCCGGCAGCGCCAGCCCGTAGCCGCCGCCGGCGATGACGACCGCCAGCTGCGGCAGCTCGCGCGCCAGCGCCAGCAACTCGCCGATCCCGTGCCACGGCCCCAGCGCGCCGATGAAGACCGCCAGCGGGCCGTCGAGGCCGAGCCGCTCGCGGATGCCGAGCGGCTCGGCTCCAGGCACAAAGCGCCTTGACTCGTAGCCGTTTTGGATGGCGGCGAAGCCGGTCGCGTCGGGGTGCCAGTGCGCTGCCTGCTGCCGCAGCGTGCGGCTCACTGCAAAGCCACCGGTCGCCAGCGACACCTGCTCGCGGCACGATCGCCGCGCCGCTTCGAGGTAGGGCCAGGTTCGTGCCAGCCGGCTCGCCGTCGTCTCCGACCGCAGCCAGTTGTCGTCAATCTGAAGTACCGAAGGCACCCCCGCCCGCGCCGCTTCGCGCACGCCGGCCCCGGCGAAGAGGTAGCCGCGGTCGTGCACCAGGTCGAAGCCGCCCGCGGCGAGCAGTTCGTGCACCCGCCCGGCGGCGAGCCGCGTGAATAGCAGCCGCTCTCCCGGCAGGCCACGGTCGGGCACCGGCTCGAGCTGCACGCCGTTCTCGCTGCGCGCGGTCCCGCAGCGGCAGAGCAGCGTCACCGCGACCCCCTGCGCTGCCAGCCCTTCGGCCAGCGCCAGCTGGTGCAGTGTCTGCCCCAGCGTGTCCGGCACTCGCACCGACGGCGCGACCATCAGCACCCGCACGCTGCCGGAGGCGGAGCGTCCGCTTTTAGGGGTATTGCCTTCGGCGGCAGGTGAAAGACGAAGCTAACCTTACCTTCAGCCATACGGTCGAATCAGTTTCTTCCCCGGAGGCGATGGAGTTCCAGCGGGAGAAGTTCACTCCCCGGATTGACCGGCTGGCGAAGGCACTCGAGAAACCGCTGGCAGACGCCGTGGTGCTCGACATAGGCATCGGCTACGGCTCGTTCCTGCAAATCCTGGAGCACGATTTTGGTGTCAGTCGTGTGTTCGGAATGGACCCGTTCCCGAAATCCCTCGAGCTGGCGCGACAGAATACAGGCGCCGACCTGCGAATGGGTGATATTGATGACTCCGAATGGCCATTTGTGTCAGGAGAGTTTGATGCCATTGCGTGCTTCGACGTTATTGAGCACCTTGTAGTGCCGGCCACATTCTTCGTTCGCGCCCGCCGCTACCTGCGGGACGGAGGGTTATTGTTGGCAACCACTCCCAACAAGCTATTGCCCTACCATATGCGCAAGCTGCCACTGGTCGGCATCCCCGACCGCAATCCGACACACATCAACGTCCGGGTTCCGGAATACTGGCGTCGCTTGGCCACCGCTACCGGTTACACAATCGTCGAAGAGTGGATGGGTGAGCACCTTTCCCATGTCAGGTATGTGCCGCGGCTGGTCGGCGCCGCCCTGGAAAAACTGGGGTTCGACCCGCGGGAAGTGGCTGGATTGAACCACTTCCAGCAGTCGTTCTGCCTGCTCCTCAGGAAGTACTGATTTTATCGTAAAGCGCTACCAGCTTGCGCCCTTCGGTTTCCCAGTTGTATTTCGCGGCCGCCGCAGCCCGGCCGCGACGCCCCATCTCCCTGCGCAGTCCCGGATTAGCAGCTAGCTCCGTAATTCGTCCCGCCAGCTCCGATACATTCCCTGACTCGAACACCAGCCCCGCGTCCGTTTCCCTGATAATCCGCGCGAGCGGACGGCAATTGCTGACGATTACCGGCCGGCTCGCGAGCATATACTGGAACAGCTTGTGCGGGATGGTGGCGTCGGTGTGGGCGTGCTTGCGGTGCGGTACCAGTCCGATATCACACTTGCGGATGGTATTCGGGATTGCCGTGAGCGGTTGCCACTCCACCAGTTCGACCCGGTCTCCGACGCCGCATTCCTGCGCCAGCGCCGCCAGCTCGCGACCGTAGCGGCCTCGCGCCCCGACAATCCGCAGCCTTACGTCGAGCCCCTGCGGCAGTTCTGTCAGTGCCCGCACTACCTGATCCAGACCCCGATGGGGTCTGACGCCACCGACGTATACCAGCCGGACACAGTTTTCGCCTGCGGTTGTCGCGTCGGCCAAGGCGTCGAACCATTCCAGTTCTTCGACGTTCGAGACTACAGTCATGCGCTCTGCCGAAACTGTGCCGGCCGACACCAGCCGCTCGGCGGCTTCGTCAACGACGGTGATAACCCGGTTAGCCAGCGGCAGCACGCGCCGCTCGTATCGTTCCCAGCGGCGGGGGTCGTCGCCGAACCACACCAGCGGGTCGCGACTGCCCTCGCTCCAGAGCTGTTTGGCGGCGGGGTAATTCTCGTGCAGGTCAGCGACCAGCGGCAGCCCGCGGGAAGCGGCAATCTCCAGCGCAGTCCCCACTAGCGGCAGGTCATGGACGTGCAGCGCTTCCAGCCGGTTCTGCTGCACGAAGCGCGCGATGCGGTTACGCCAGTAACCGTTCCTGAAGGTGGCCTGGAAACGCAGCCAGTCCAGCCGGCGCTGGAATACGACAGGTGGCAAGCAGCGGCAGACAATTGCTCCCGCCGCGATTTCCCGTGCTGGTTCGTCGCCGCGATTCTCGGCCAGGACGAACAGTCTGTGCCCGGCAGCGGCCAGCGCCCGGATTTCCTTCTCCAGGCGAATATCAGGAGGAAAGGGCTTGCCCAGCACCATGCCGATACGCATCAGCGGCGGACGAGGATTTCTGCAATCCGTCCGGCGGCCTGCCCGTCCCATAGCTCCGGCCGCCGTCCTTCGGGCATTGGCGCTGCGAGGGCATCATCAATAGCATCTAGCGCAGTAGCGGCGTCGGTTCCCACGAGGCGGTTGGTCCCCTCGCTGATGGTTACCGGCCGCTCGGTTTC
Source organism: Candidatus Thalassarchaeaceae archaeon (assembly GCA_963578705.1). GTDB lineage: Archaea > Thermoplasmatota > Poseidoniia > MGIII > CG-Epi1 > UBA8886. Next base: position 5,851 of record CAUZDT010000048.1, on the reverse strand, counting down.
CGCGCGGAAGGTGAGGCAGGGGATGCCCAGCACAGTCGTCTCCTCCTGTATGCCGCCGGAATCGGTAATAGCCAGCCGCGCCTTCTGCATCAGTCTCAGGAAATCGACGTATCCCAGTGGCTCGACCAGCCGCAGGCTTTCGGCAGCCTCGAGCTGGGGCCAGAGTCCGTGTTCCTCGAGCCGTCCCCGCGTGCGGGGATGGATCGGGAATACCAGCGGTAGCCGCTGGCTGCCCTGCAGCAGCAGTTCAGTGATGTTCTCCGCACCCTCGCGGGAATCGACGTTGGCGGGGCGGTGCAGCGTCACGAGGCCGTAAGCCCGGGGCTTGATTGACAGGTCGTCCAGGACGGCAGATTTCCTTGCGACTGGCGCGAATGCGTCAAGCGTGTCAACCATCACGTTGCCGACGAAGTGGATTTGCTTGGCAGGAATGCCCTCCTGGAGCAGGTTTTCGTCGCCATCGCGTGACGGCGTGAAGAGCAGTTCCGCCAGCCGGTCGGTCAGGACCCGGTTCACCTCTTCCGGCATCTCCCAGTTACGGCTGCGCAGTCCCGCCTCGACGTGCGCTACCGGAACCCCGGACTTGGCGCACACCAGCGTGCATGCCAGTGTCGAGTTCACGTCTCCGACCACGACTACGATATCTGGCGCAAGCTCCGCCAGGACTGGTTCGAAGCGGAGCATGATTTCGGCGGTCTGCCTTGTATGGCTGCCGGAACCAACGCCCAAGTTCACATCCGGTTCCGGGATTCCCAGTTCCTGGAAGAACACCTCGGACATCCGGCGGTCGTAGTGCTGACCGGTGTGCAGCAGCAGCGGCTCTACTCCTTCCAGCCTGGCAAGCTGTTCGTGGACCGGCTTGATTTTCATGAAGTTGGGCCGTGCGCCAGCGACCAGCAGGATTCGCATCGCTCGCCGAGCAGTGCGTCCGATAAAAGTCCACCATTGCCGTTAAACCGTAGTCCGGCTGCGGCGAGCGTGGCGCGTATCGGGGTAATCTGCGACCGCGAATTCCTGAAACCGTTCGACCAGCGTGTCTGGAAGGAGGCCCGCACGCTGGCCGACGCGGGCTACGACGTGGAAATCCTGACGCCCCACACGCGCAGCGAAGTACAGGAGGTGGATGGCCTTACGGTGCGCTGCGTCTCGACCGCCGGCCCGCCCGGGGCGACCGCGCTGCGGCTGCTACGGCTGGCGCTGCGCGGGCGCTACGATGCGTTCCACTGCCACGAGCTGGACCCGCTGCTCTACGCGCTATTGCTGCGACCGCTGACCGGGAAGCCGGTGGTATGGGACTGCCACGAGTACCTGATACCGATGAAGCGTGAGCTGCAGGGGCCGCTGGCAGCGCAACTGACGGCGCTTGCCCTCGAAGTGGCGGCGCCTCGTGCCAGCGCCATTGTCACGGTTGACAACAGGCTCGGCCGCCGTCTTGCCAGGTATGGCCGGATTCTGGTCCTGCCCAACTATCCCCGTCTGGCGAACTTTCCATCAGTTTCCAGTTCCAGACCGGACGGCCCCCCGGTTATGCTCTATGTCGGTAGCCTGACCGAGCGCCGTGGTATCTTGGTGATGCTGGAGGCGTTGCGCCTGCTCCGGAAGTCGCTTGACGTCCGACTGATGATTGCCGGTGGATTCTATGATGATAATCTGGAACAGAAATGCCGTGCGTTCGACCGGGAGCATGACTTGCAGGTGGAGTGGCTCGGGTGGGTAGACCACCGGGAACTGGCCGGGGTGGTGTCGCAGGCTAGCCTGGGGTTGTCCCTGCTCCAGCCCACCGAGCGGTACCTGAAGGGACTGCCGACCAAGATTTTCGAGTACCTGATTATGGGGCTCCCCGTCCTTTCGGCACGGGGACCGCTGCTGGACCGCCTGATTGCGTTGTCTGCCGCTGGCCAGTCAGTAGATTCCACGAGTCCCGCGACCGTGGCGGCTGGCATGCGGGAGCTTCTGTCCCGGGATGACCTGGCAACAATGGCCTCGAAGGGTCAACATATCGCACGAAAACTATTCACCTGGGATGCACGACAGGGCAAGCTGCCTGAGCTCTACGCGCGGCTGCTGGCCTGATTTAAACCGCCCTCCCGGTCCCGCCGCAATGTCCCTCGCACAGCGGGCGGCGCTGCTGGTCTACGGCCGCGCGGCCGCCTTCGGACTGAGCTTGGTAATTCCAGTGGTGCTGGTACGGCTGCTGGCGCAGGACGAGTATGGCAGTTACCAGCAGTTGGTGCTGCTCTATGCCACGGCGCAGACGTTCCTGCTACTGGGGGTTCCGCGCTCGCTCTCCTACTTCTTCCCACGGCTCGGCCCCGGCGGCCACGCACAGCTCCTGCGACAGTCGGTGTCACTGCTGGCGATGACGGGGCTGCTGGCGATTGTGCTGGGGCTGGGCGCGCAGCTTCTGCTTACGGACCACCCTCTGCAGCCCTACCTTGGCCTGCTGGGGCTCTACACGGCGCTGATGCTGCTGGTGGCGCCGCTGCAGAACCTGCTGGTGGTTGAGGGGCGCGAGCGCGCCTCGGCACTATCGATGGTCGGTTTCGTCATCGTGGACGTGGTAGTGATGCCGGTTGCGGTGTGGCTGCGGCCTGATGTGTGGGGTATTCTCTGGGGGATTACGGTCGCGGCGACCATCAAGGCGGCAGTCTCGCTGGGCTACGCCTGGCGCCGCTATCTGGTGCACAGCGGTGGACGGCCGTTCGTACGCGAGCAGCTGGCGTACGGCGTTCCAGTGGGGATGATGGCCATGGTCGGCATTCTTAACCTCAACATCGATAAGTACCTAGTAGGCCTGTTCTTCCCGGTCGGGGCCTTTGCTGTCTATTACATCGGCGCGCTCTGGGCACCGGTTTTCAACTGGACCACGCAGTCGGTGGTGCAGGTGGTCATCCCGCGCCTCTCCGCCGCCCACCACAAAGGTGACCTGGCCGCGATGCAGCGCTTGCGTAGCCGCATGGCGTCCCGCATGGCGCTCGTGTATTTTCCGCTCGCGACGCTGATGGCCATTATCGCGCCCCCCCTCATCGAGTTGATGTTCACCTCTGCCTACGCCGGGGCAGTTCCCATATTCACCATCTACCTGCTGCTGCTCTTCAACCGCCCCTTTGGCTCCGGCGAAGTGCTGATGGCGGCAGGTCGCACGCGCTTCCTGTTCCGACTCGCGCTGGCGGTCGGGCTGCTAAACCTTGGGCTGAGCCTGCTGCTGCTCGCCCGCTCGGGACTGGGGCTGCTGGCGCTACCGGTTGCGACCGTCACCGTGAGCTGGATTTCGGCTATCGCGATATTGCACCGTTCCAACCGCGAGCTGGGCGTCACCGCCGGGGCGGCCTACGGCTGGCGCACACTCGCCGCCATCCTCGCCTCGTCGGCGCTGGCGGGCGCGGTAGCGTGGCAGGCGGCAGCGCCCTTTGCGGGCGCGACAGTGATTGCCGTGGCAATCGCCGCCTACGGTGTCTCCTTCGCGATTGCGGGTCGCCTCACGGGGGCAATCGGCCCCGCCGAGTGGCGGCTGCTGCGCAGCTTGCGTCCGTTCTAGGCCAGTTCGCCCCTGATGAACATCAGGTAGCGCTGCTCCTCGTCGACTTCCCAGGGGTGTTGCCCGAGGTTGTACTGGTAAGCGATGTTGAGGCTGCCGTCGGGGGCGATGACCGCTTCGAAGAAATCGTGCAGCGGGTGCAGGTCATCGGCCGCCGCCTCCGCCTCGCTGGAAGTGTGCAGCGGCTGCGGGTCGGCCTTGAGGAACTCCAGCTGCTCACCCACTTGCAGGTCGTCGGCGATGGCGCCGTAGAGGTACCAGCGGTCGCCGGCGGTGTGCTCACCGTGGGTGCCGTTGCCCTCGTTGGCGTAGTAGGCGAAGCCGAGCCGGTTTTCGGCGCCGAGGTCGATGGTGGGGTAGAGGAAGACCGCCTCGCGCGGGGTGACGTCCCAGTATTCCCATGTCACGCCGTAGTCGTCGCTGCGGCTGAGGTAGAGCGTCCCGGCCGCCTTGCCGCCTTGCGGGGATTCCTGCCAGGTGACCATCACGGTGCCGTTCTCGCCCGCCGCTATCCAGGGGTACCCTTCGGGGTGCGAGCCCTCCAGCGGGCCGATCGTGACCGGCTCGGCCCAATTGGCGCCCCAGTCGTCCGAGACCCATACCTTGACTCCGCCGCTGCCGCCGTTGTTTGCCTCCTGTACGATGTAGACGTGTGGGCCGTCAGTCTCGGCAGCGATGTGCGCCCAGCCTCCCTCGATGACCCGTCCCTGGTCGAAGACTACCTGATCGCCGACGGTCGTACCGCGGTAGTACCAGTAGCGGCCGACGCCGCTGGTGCCGTCCGTAAGGGGAATGCCCGGTACCGAAACGCCGTTATTACCGAGGTAATGCACGACGCCGTCGCCATGCGCGGTAACCCACGGTCGGTCGTCGGCGGTAGTCGATTGCAGCCGCTGGCTGTTGGCGTGCGCGTTGCCGCCGTCGTCCCAGATGTGCAGCCAGTTGTCCTCGAGCGTCGTGTCGACAAAGTATACTCGCCCGTTGGCATCGACGCCGATGTCGCCCTCGTCGCCGGGATACTGTGAGCCGATATCGGCCGCCCCCCAGTCGTTCGGTGGCCCCCACGTTTCGCCGCCATCCTGCGAGACGAAGAACCACGAGGCGTAGTAGTCCCAGGAGGTCTGTGACCCGCTCGGCCACGGGACGCCGCAGACGAACGGCCCCGGTCCGCCGCCGCCCGGTCCACCATTGGGGCCGGACCAGCGCAGGTCCTTGTGTGCTGTGTAGTAGAGGTTGCCCTGCTGGTCGACGGCGATGCTCGGCTCGTAGCCGATAGCAAACTCCGGATAGAGCTGGCCGTTATCCTCGTCAACGCACTCCGGCGCGCGCGGCAGCCAGACCGGCTCGCCCCATGCGAGGTAGTCGCCGCTGGGGCTCCCCGGGCCGCCCGGCAGTGGCTCCGCTTCACGCTCGTGCGTCGCGACCCAGTAGCCGCTTCCGGCGAGCAATAGCGCGACCGCGATGGCGAAGCCTCGCTCGGCAAGCTCCTGCATTACCTGCCAATAATCATGCCCGGTATTAACGCCTGTTCCAAGGGAGCAACTTTATACGCCTCAGGAGATGCCTGCCGCCCGTCCTGCGCACTCCTCTAGCAACATTCTGCTGTGAGGGTTGGCGGCGGCGGCACAGCAGGCGCACATGGTACAACCTCAGCGATACGGTAGCATCCGCGAATTCCTCGATAATTTGCCGCGCCAGCCCTGCATCTGGCAGCCGGAGAACCAGAACATCTGCGTCACCTGCCTGCGCATCAACGAGCCAGTCGCCCGCGTCTGCTCGGTCTGGTCGCAGGCGCTCGACGACGCGCCGCTGGAAGAGCTGGATTTCGAGGAGGAAATGCGCTCGCTCCCGGCGGTCGAGAAGGTCGCCGAAAGCCCCGCAACGCCGGGGCTGGTCGAGATAGACGTCGTCGGCGGCTGGGACATGGAGCCGGCCCCGGCAGCTCCCGTCACGGCCGAACCGGTCGTGGCCGAGCCCGCTGCCGAGTCATCCATTGCGACGATCGATATTGATATAGTCCCGCCGACAGAGCCTGCGGCTGCCGAAGAGTCCGCTGCGGCGGAAGAAGCGGAAGAGGCGGAGCCGGTCGAGGCTGAAGCCGCGGAGGAGGACGAGCCGGTCGCGGCGGAAGCAGTCGAAGCGGAAGCGGTGGATGCAGTTGAAGCGGTTGAAGATGACGACGCTGAAGCGGTTGCGGTCGAGGCAGTCCCCGTTGAGGAAAGCGAAGCTGGCGATGATGAAGTTGACAAAGATGCTGCGGTCCCGGAAGCGGTGGATGCGGTTGAAGCGGTTGAAGACGGCGACGCTGAAGCG
>CAUZDT010000047.1:0-9360 GCA_963578705.1 Candidatus Thalassarchaeaceae archaeon | reverse complement strand
GTAGGCGTCCTGCACCTTCTCGCCGTGCGCCGCCAGGATGGGGCTATCTGCCATCAGCTTCCGCAAGTTGGCCGCCACTTCCTGCGCGCCGCGGAAGCCGCGCAGTTCGTGCAGCCGCGCGTCGTATGGCTTCTGGTTGGCGAGCAGCGCCTCGAGCGTCATCGCGGCGGCGATGTCGTGCAGCTTGAACCAGTGCTGCGCGTCGTGCAGCAGCAGCGCCGCCCACGCAGTCAGCATATTGGAGCCGTTAATCAGCGCCAGCCCATCGCGCGCCTCTAGCTCGAGCGGCTCGAGTCCCGCCTTCGCCAGGGCAGCCGCGGCGTCCATCCGCTCGCCGCGGTAGAATGCCTCGCCCTCGCCCATCAGGCAGAGCGCCACCTGCGACATCGGCGCCAGGTCGCCGCACGCACCGACCGAGCCCTTCTCGCACGCGACCGGCGTCACCTCCGTGTTCAGCGCGCCGACGAGCGCATCAGTCACCGCCGGTCGTCCCCCGGAGTGGCCGTGGCAGTGGACGTTGGCGCGGCCGCACATCGCGCCGCGCACCACCGCCGCCGGCATCGGTTCGCCGATGCCGGCGGCGTGCGAGTAGACCAGGAAGCGCTGGAAGTCGCGTAGCTCGTCGGGCGTCAGCGCATGCTCGGAGAACTCGCCGATGCCGGTGGTGATGCCATACATCACTTCATGCGCGGCGATTTTCTCTTCCAGCATGGCGCGATTGGCACCGATGCGCTTCCGGGCCGCGGGCGCCAGCGAGACACCCGCTCCGTCGCGCGCGACTCTCGCGAGCAGTCCAATCGTGAGCGAACCGCCGTCAAGCTCGACTTTCACGCGCGGCCACCTCGCCCGGATTATAAAGCGCTGTTCGACGCAGCGGATTTTAACTGCCCCCGCTGGCGGCCCGTGCCTATCGACGACAGCAAGCACGCCAACGAGTTGCGCGCGGAAGGGCTGGCCGAGCTCAAGTTGGGCCACTATCGCCGCGCCCGCCGCACGCTCGAGAAGGCGCTGGCCGAGAAGCCGGGAAGCAAGCGGTTGCGGCACGACCTCGGCAAGGTACACCTTGCGGCGGGGCAGCCGGAAGCGGCGCTGGCGGAGCTCGACCAGATTCCCGAAGGCGTTTCGCACTCGGAAATCATGTGGAAGGACCGCGCGCTGGCGCAGCTGCTGCTCGGCGACCCCGATGAAGCATTGGCGTGCGCCGAGCGGTCGCTCGAAATCCGGCCGCGCTACATTGCGGCGCACGTGCTGAAAGCGCGCGCCCAGCAGGCGCTCGGCGACGGCGTGGCGGCGCTGGCGACCCTCGATGCGGTCGCTCGCGGGAAACCGGACCGTGAGCTGCTCTACAGCCGTGGCAAGTTGCTCCACGCGATGGGGCGCTACAACGACGCTTTGCAGGATTTCGACGCCATCCTTGCCCGGCATCCACGCGACCTGGCGGTGCTCGAGGCGAAAGGGCTGGCGCACGACCAGCTCGACGAGCCGGGCGCCGCGGCGGAGGCGTTGCAGCAGAGCCTCGAGGCGGAAGATGAAGTGGTCTATAACGATCGCGGTGTCGCGCTCTCGCGGCTCGGCTACAACCATCGCGCTATCGAGAGCTACCGGCGGGCGCTGGCGGCCAATCCGCGCTACGCCACCTGCTGGTTCAACCTCGGCAAGGCGCTATTCAGGGTGGGAAACTTGAAGGAGGCGCTGCAGGCGTTCACCCGCGCGACCGAACTTAACCCCAAAAATCGTTCGGCGTGGAACAACCGTGGCGTGACGCTACGGCAGCTCAACCGCATCGAGGAGACCATCCCGTGCTACGAACGCGCGATTGAGCTGAAGGATGATTACGCCTGGGCGTGGCACAACAAGGGCTACGCGCTCGAGCTGCTCGACCGTCCCCGCGAGGCGCTCGAGAGCTACCAGAAGACGCTGGCGCACGAGTCGGGGCATGAGCACCACAACGACTCCGAGTGGGAGCGGCTGATGAAGGATACCCATAAGGCGATAGCGCGCATCGAGCTAATCCTGGAACGTTAATGCCCGACGTCAATGAACTGGTGGAACAGGGCGAGGCGCTGGTCCGCGAAAGGAAGTTCCGCAAGGCGATTATTAGCTTCCGCCGGGCGGTGGACCTGGCGCCGGAGGACCCTTCGCTCCACAACAGCATCGGCATGGCTGAGATGGCGCGCCGCAACCCCGCGCGGGCGCTGCGCGCCTACCGGCAGGCGTGCGAGCTGGCGCCCGATATCGCGCGCTACCATGTGCGCCGCGGCGACGCACTGCAGCGCCTGGAGCGCTATGCGCAGTCAGTCGAGTCGTACGCGCGGGCGCTGGAGCTGGAGCCGCGCAACGCGCCGGCGTGGAACAACCGTGGCTTCGCCAACTTCATGCTCGACCGCTGGAACGAGGCGCTGCGCTGCTACGACGAGGCGATGCGTGCCGACCCGACCTACGCGGTGGCGTGGTACAATTACGGCTACACGCTGCAGCTCTCGGGGCGGCTGGAGGACGCCAAGGACTACTACCAGCGTGCGGTCGAGCTCGACCCGCGCGACAAGATTGCGTGGAACAACCTAGCCAACGTGCAGTACAACCAGGGCGAATACGAGCTATCCATCAAGTTCTACCAGAAGTCACTCGAGATCGACCCTGAATACGTCATCGCCGTCAACAATATCGGCAACGCGCTCGACCACCTGCACCGCTACGAGGAGGCGATTCTCTACCACGAGCAGGCGCTCGAACAGGACCCGACTTTCCACTACGCCTGGATGGCGAAAGGTCGCGCGCTGGCGCGGCTCGGCCGCCCCGAGGAGGGGCTCGAGTTCCTGGAAACCGCGTTCGAACTCGAGGACGGGGACCCCGACTACCACGAGGCGCTGGCGCGCTGCCTGCTGGCGCTCGGCCGCCCTGACGAGGCGCGCCGCATCCTGAATCTGGGGCTGGCAACCGACGGCCAGCACGTCCTTTGCTGGGTCGCGCTCGGCGACACCAGCCGCGACCGCGGCGAGACCCGGCTCGCGCTGCAGTGCTACGACGAGGCGGTGCGTGCGATGGACAACCAGGCGCGCAACCGCATGCGTGACCTAGACTGGATTGAGAAGGGTAAAATCCTGCTCAACGCCGGAATGTCGGGCGAGGCGGAGCAGCAGTACACCAACGCGCTGGTCGCGCATCCCGAGTCGGCGCGCGCGCGCTTCCGGCTGGCGGAATCGCTGCTCGAGCTCAACCGCAACGAGCAGGCGCTGCCGCTCATCGAAAATGCGCTCGAGCTGCAGCCCGGTTCCCGCGCCGGCCGGCTGCTGCTGGCGCGCGCCCAAGGCTGGGATGCGGCGCGCGAAACGCTCGCCGATTTGCAGGCTGAATTTCTCGATGACGAGAATATAAAGCACCAACTGGGGCTGCACCTTGCTCCGCGCGAGCCGGAAACGGCGCTCGCGCACCTGTCGCTCGACGACCTAGATTCGGCGCTGGCACGCTGCGGTTGCCTGCGCGCGCTCGACCGCAGTCGCGAAGCGCAGGCTGCGGCCGAAGCCGCGACGGCGCTCGCGCCGTCGCGGCTCGAGGCATGGCTGGCGCTGGGCTGGAGCGCGCTCGAAAATGGTGATGCGCAGCGTGCCGGCGAAGCGTTCGACGGCGCGCTCGGCTGCGGAGCTGATGACCCGGAAGCGCTGGTGGGCAAGGCGGCGGCGCTAGAAGCGCTGGGCAAGCCGGCCGACGAATTGCGCCGGCTGCTGGACGCGGTGGAGCCGGAACTGGTCTAGGCCGAAATGGCGGCTTCCAGCACCTGCTCGACTTTATCCGCGACGCGCGGCCACGCGAATTCGCGCTCGACGCGTTCGCGTCCGCGCGCGCCCATCTGCCGCGCGCGCTCGGGGTAATCCCAGATGTTTTCCAGCGCGCCAGCGAGTGCGTCGGGGTCGAGCGGCTCGACGATGTGCCCCTCTTCGCCGGTGATGACGTCGCGCACGCCGGGAATATCGCTCAACACGAGCGGTTTGCCCGACGCCATGCCTTCAAGGCCGACGATGCCGAACGCCTCGAGCCGTGACGTCGACGGCAGCACGACGGTGTCGCAGGCGGCGTAGTAGGCGGGCAGCCACGCGTCACCGATGGGGCCGATGAAGACCACCCGCTCCCCGAGCCCCTTGCTGCGGACCAGCCCCTCGAGCCAGCCGCGGTAGGGGCCGTCGCCGACGACCACCAGCCGTCCCCGCTCGAGCCGCGAAAGTGCGCGAATCAGGATGCCGACCCCCTTATGTGGCACCAGCCGCCCGACGAAGAGCGCCAGCGGCTGGTCGTCTGGTGAGAGCTGGCTGCGGATATGCGCGCCGTTGTTCGAAGGGTGGAAGCGGTCAATATCGACGGCGTTGGGCACCACCTCCACTTCCCGGTTCCAGAGCGCGCGCGAAGTGGCGGCGTAGCTCTCGGTCGTCGAGATAATGCGCTTCGCGGCCTGCAGTGGCCGCTGCCCGGCATAGCGCTGGTAGCCGCGCACCATCAGCGAGCCGAGCCGGCCGCGCAATTCCAGGTCGCAGTGGTAGGTGATGACCAGTGGTTTCCCCGCCTTGCGGGCGCCACGCGCGGCGAACAGTTCGGTGAAGGGCGGTGGCGAGTGGACGTGCACCACATCCGCCTCGGTCGCGGCGATGTGTCCGCCAAAACCGGGGGCGACCGGGGTGTTGAACAGGTTCAGCCATTGCGTCACCCGGTTCACCGGCAGGCCACGCACCGTCTCTCGCTCGGGCATGCGCGCGTAACGCGCGGTAACCACCTCAACGGTGTGGCCGCGCTGTTGCAGGTGCAGCGACAGCCCCAGCACGTGCGACTCAACGCCGCCGTAGTGGGGGTGGAAGTAGGGCGTTACTTCGAGAATCCGCATCAGAGTATCCGGGAGCCGGCCGCCCAGCTGCCGGAGACGACGCGTCCGGGGCCGACAATCGTCCCTTCGCCCAGGATGGTGCCGACGTTGAGCGAAGCGTTGACGCCGGTCTTGACGTCGTCGCCCAGGATGACGCCCAGCTTGCGCAGCCCGCTGTCGACCCGCTCGCCGCGGATGATGGCGTAGACGTTGGTACCATCGTGCCGCAGGTTGGCAACCTTGGTCCCCGAGCCAAGGTTGCAGTCGTGCCCCAGGATGGAATCGCCGACGTAATTATGGTGCGGCGCCTTGGCTCCGTCCATCAGGATTGAATTCTTCACCTCCGAAGCGGCGCCCACCTTCACTCCGGCACCCAGCATGGTCGCGCCGCGGATAATGGCGTTCGGCCCGACGGTCGCGCCGGGGCCAATCCAGGTCGGGCCTTCGATGCGACTGCCCGCCTTGACTATCGCGCCGGCGGCGACGTGTACCGCCCCCTCCAGCACCGCGCCCTCCTCGACGGTGCCCTCGATGGATGGATCCATCCGCGCGAGCAGCAGCGCATTCGCCGTCAGCAGGTCCCACGGTCGCCCCAGGTCGAGCCAGTCGCCCACAACATCGACGACGGCGACGCCCGGTGCGACCGCCTCCAGCGCAGTCGTCAGCTCGTATTCACCACGCGGCGACCGCTGCAGTGCATCCAGCGCGGCGAAGATGGAAGGCGCGAAGCGATAGATGCCGGCGTTGATACCGCCCGGTCCCTCAGCGCCTTTCTCGATGATGCTAGCCAGTTTTCCATCGCATGCCTCGACTAGCCCGTAGCTGCTGCAGTCGGCGACCTGCGCGACCGCCATCGCGTGCTCACCCTCGGCCGCGGCGAGTGCGCGCAGCGTTTCGGTCGTGACGAGCGTGTCGCCATTCAGGCAGAAGAAATCGCCTTTCAGTTTCCCGGCCGCCTGCGCCACCGCATGGCCGGTGCCGAGCTGTTCTTCCTGCACCAGGAATTCCAGCTCGAGCTCGAAGCGGTCGCCGCCGCCGAGCGCCTCGTGCACCTCGTGCATACGGTAGCCCACTAGCACCGCTACGCGCTTGACTCCGGCCTCGGCCAGTGCGCGCAGCTGGTGCTCCAGGAATGGCGCGCCGCCGGCCGGCAGCAGCGGCTTCGGCAGCCGCGCCGTCAGCGGGTGCATGCGGGTGCCCTTGCCCGCCGCGAGAATCAGCGCCTGCTCAGCCAAGGAATTCCCCCAGTTTCACCCGCAGCCGCTCGCTCACCAGCGCGCCGTCAACCCGGCCGCGGAATTCGCCCATCACGGCTCCCATCAGTGGTCCCACTGCCTCCATCCCACGCTGCTGCACAAAGTCCTTGCGCTCCGCGAGCAACTGCTCGATGAATGCGTCCAGCTCGCCCGCATCGCTTGCAGCCTGCTCCGGCAGCGCTTCGCCGCGCGCTAGCGCTGTGAGTGCGTCATCGACGCCCTCCTTCACCAGCTTGCCGTCGGCGACCGCCGCGAGCAATTCCCCGAGCGCTGTTTCGGACGGCGAGGGCAGCCCCGCTTTCCGCAGCTCGGGCAGCTGGTGCAACAGCAGCCGCGCCACCGCCTTGGGCGGGCCGCCCGTCGCGACGAGCGCGTGGAACCGCGCGTCAAGTCTGGCGCGCACCAGCTGTTCCGCCTGCTGCGCGCCGAGCGGCAGCGCCGCGGTGCGCTCCGCAAGCGTCGGCGGCAGTTCGACCTCGCTCCCAGCCAGCCGCAGCGGCGGAATATCGGTCTCGGGATACATGCGCGCCGCGCCCGGCATGGGGCGCAGGTAGCGGCTGCCACCCTCGGCCAGCACGCGTCGCACTTCGTGCGGCACGCCGCCCTGCCGCGCACGGTCGCAGGCGCGCTCCAGCGCCGCTGTGGCGACCGCCTTTTTCTCGAAGACCAGTATAAAAGCGTCCGCTTCCCCGCAACCGAGCTCCGCGGCGACCGCCGCCGCCTCGTCAGCCGAGACGCCGTGCGCCGGCAGTTCGTCGCTCTGCAGCAGCCCCGCCACGCTCGCGCGGCGGGCGTGGTCGGCCAGTTCGCGTCCCAGCCGCGGGTGGCCTGCCGGGGATTCGGGCGAGCCGAGCAGGCCGGCCCAGCTCGGCAGGCAGCAGCCCCACGCCTTGCGTGGTTTCTGCAACAGTTGCGTGACCTCGGTGGCGGGGCCGGGCTCGCACGCTTCGATGGCAGCGAGCGTCGCCTGCCGTTCCATCTCGCGCTCGACGACCTGCGGCATCGTGCCCAGATTCTGGAAGCCTTTCAGCTCGACCCGCACGCCCTGGGGAATCGAGACATTTACGTCCTGCCGGATGGTGCCGAGCCCGCGCCGCACGCGGCAGGCGCGCAGCAGCTGCCCCATCGCGCGCGCCGCCGCCTGCACCGCCTCGGGCGAGTGGAGCTGCGGCGCGGTCGAAATTTCGAGCAACGGCACCCCCAGCCGGTCGAGCAGGAACTGGTCGTTACCGTCGCCGCGCCGGCAGGAATCCTCCTCCAGGCAGAGCTGCTCGATATCGATGCTGCCGCCCTCGTATTCCAGCCGGCCGCCGGTGGCGACCAGCGCGGTGCGCTGGAAGCCGGTGGTGTTGGAGCCGTCGACGACCACCTTGCGCATGAAGTGCATCTCCTCGAGCGGTTGCGCGCCGAGCAGTCTGGCGACCTGCAGCGCCACCTCGACCGCCTCCGGGTTGGGGCCGCGTGGCGGCTCCTCGTCCGCCTCGACCAGGCAGTTACCGTCGCCTTGGCGGTAGCCGAAATCGCGCACGTTTTCGGCCGCGGCGGCCGCATCGACCTGCCCCATCTCGCTGGCGGTCGCGTGCAGCCGCCGGCTGAAGCCGGGGTCGGGGCTGCCGTCGGCGGCGGGGCAGCTGCAGAAGAGCTTGCCGTAGTCGAGCTGCTGGTGCACCTCGAGCCCGGCGGTGAGTGTCACGGTGGCGGATGCTCGCCCGTTTTAAAGGAAAAGGCGTGCTTCTGCCGCTGCAGGAGAATAAGCGCCGCTAACCCCAGGACGGGCCCCATCAGCAGGAAGCCGAGTGCGAGCGCGCTGAAGAGCGCACCCAGCTGCGCCGCCAGGAATGAGCTCCGCTGCCACGCGGCCCACGCGCCGCCGAGCCCGATGAGCGAGAAGGCGAGCATCAGGAACGGGCACCAGGCGAACATGCTGCGCCAGAGCCCCTGCACCGGCTGCTCCTGCTCGGTCGCGCCGCCTTCGCCCCCGAGCAGGGTGAAGCTGAACAGGTTCACGCCGGCGGTCGGGTCCATTCCGGGGTCCTGTTCGGCGATGAACACCTCGCTCGTAGCGTTGCGATGCCCTGCCGCGGCGACTTCGAGCGAGCGCATGCCGCTGCTCACCACCGTCGTGTAGACCCCCGGCGCGCCCGCCGTAAGGTTGGCGGGCGCGCCGTCGACCAGCAGCGTCACATTGCCCAGCGGGCCGGTGGCGTTGGCGACCTCGACCGTTATCCGGACTTCCTGCCGCCCGTCATATTCCTCGGGCATGGCGTGGATGCCCCACGCAGTCACCAGTCCGGTGAGCGACGCCGCCAGGATGAGCAGCGCAATCGCGAGCGTCCCGCCCGCCTTTGGCCGCTCGCGTAGTGGCGGTCCCCGGTAGCGCGGGTAATCGTCAGGCACCGCCGGCGGTGCGACTGGCGACTCGCCAGCCGCGCCCGCTCGCCGTGGGGGGGGTCGCCGCGTCCCGGCTGGCGCCGGGGGGCCGGCGGGGACGACCTTAATCGCGTCGCCGTCGGGCAGGAATTCGAGCTCGCCGCGGCATTCGCGGCAGCTGCTGGTCGCACTGGTGTCGTCGTCGGGCAGCAGGACTGATTGCTCGCCCTGGCAGACCGGGCATTCGAAAGCGTGGCGGCGCATCTAAGCCACTTCGGGGCCGGCCGTCGAGCCCCGGGCTTCGCCCTTGCCTTTCTGGAACTTGACCTGCGGCACCTCGACCTTGACCGGCGGCGGCAGGCCGAGCTTGCGCGCCAGCACGAAAACTTCGAACGAGCCCTGCGACAGGACTGCGTTGTGTACCTCCTCGGCGGCGCCGTCGGGCATCTTGTGGTCGCGCTCCCAGAGCTTCTGCACTTCCTTCGCGGTTCCGCCGTCGCCGCTGGCGTAGGTGACTTCGCCTTCTAGCTGGACCATTCCCAGCCCGCCGTAGGTCACAGTGTAGCGATATTCGACCGTCGCGCGCTCCTTGCCGGCGTCGCGAATCGAGAGCACAGTGGTGTTGTGGTCAATGCGCACCTGCTGCGGCCGCCTGCTGCGGCGATGGCGCCGCGCCTCGATGCCGGTGATGCGGAAGCCGCTGACGCC
The DNA here is from genome assembly GCA_963578705.1 of Candidatus Thalassarchaeaceae archaeon. Classification (GTDB taxonomy): domain Archaea; phylum Thermoplasmatota; class Poseidoniia; order MGIII; family CG-Epi1; genus UBA8886. The sequence goes on along the minus strand of CAUZDT010000047.1, from coordinate 177 downwards.
CATGCGGCCGCCACCCGCGCCGGTTTAATCACCTTTGCGCCGGCGCCCATCTTTTTTTTAAGCCATGCCCGTCCGCCGTGCATGGACCCGCGCCTCGTGGCGGTCAGCCTGCTGCTGCTGGCCGCGACGCCGAGCTGCCAGGAGCCGAACCCTGCGCGCACCATCGTCAGCCTGCAG
>CAUZDT010000046.1:0-9610 GCA_963578705.1 Candidatus Thalassarchaeaceae archaeon | reverse complement strand
CACTTCCGTATCGGTGCTGGAGCTGAATTCGACTCCCTCCGCTTCCATCCTCGAGCGCAGGTCGGCGTAGTTTTCGAGCGTCCCGTTGTGGATGACGGCGATGTCGCCGCTGGAATCGACCTGCGGGTGCGCGTTGGCGTCGGACGGCTCGCCGTGGGTCGCCCAGCGGGTGTGGCCGATGCCGACCGTCGCCCGGAATTCGGGCAGTGACTCTTCCATCACTGCAATGCGCCCCTGTTTCTTGTGGATGGTAAGCCCCCCGTTTTCCTGCACCGCGATTCCCGCCGAGTCGTAGCCGCGGTATTCGAGCCGCTTCAGCGCTTCAATCAGGATTTGCGGTGCGTCACCGCTACCGGCGTAGCCGACGATGCCGCACATCAGGCGGCCTCTGCCGGGAACTCGCCGTCAACTGCGGCGCCGGCGCCTACGACGGCGCCGCGCGAGAGCACGCAGCCACCCTGCAGCACCGCACGGTCACCGATGCGGCAGCCGTCGCCGACCATCGCGCCGCGGTCGACCACGGAGTGCTGCGACTGCAGATACGTTGCTTCTTCGGGGCCGGGGAGTGCGACGACGTGCGAACCGAGTTCGCTCGCTTCGCCGACTACGCACGCCTGCAAGTGGGTGTAGCTGCCGACCGAGACCGAATCCATTACGAGCGTGTCGGCGATTTCGCAGTGCGTGCCCATTTCGACGCCGTCGCCGATGGCTGTCGACGGGCCCAGCACGGTGCCGGGGCCGATACGGCAGCCACTGCCAATCGCGAGCGGCCCCTGTAGGTAGCAGCCGGCGGCGATGCGGCTTCCTTCACCGATGGCGACCGCGCCGCGAATCATGACGCCCGCCTCGCAGGTGCCCGCCAGCTCCTGCGGCAGGTAGCGCAGCGCGACCTGGTTGCCGCCGACCATGTCCCACGGGTAGACGATGTTGTGCCACGCCTCGGCCATCGCGACCCTCGGCGCCGTGGTGCCGTCGGCGAGCAGCGGCTGCAGTGCCTTGCCGATGTGCCGCTCGTCGCTCCCGACCAGCCGCGCGACGGTCACCGGCGCAAGCCGCGCGATGCCGGTGAAATGCAACCGCCCTACGGCGTCGGGCGCTTCGTAGCTCAACCGCATCGTATCGCCCTCGAGCTCGAGTCCGCCCCACTTGGACCAGCGCAGCGCCTCGCTCGCGAGCAGCGCTTCGCCCTGCTCCTCGAGCAGCGCGGCGAAGCCCTGCGGTGCGACGTAGTTGTCCCCCGGGACGACCAGTAGTTCCTCGTCAGGGGCGGCCGCAGCGCCGAGCCGCAGCGCGTCGAGTGTACCGGTCAGCTCCTTCTGCCGCGCGTATTCGACCGCGACGCCATGGCGACCGCCGTCGCCGAATAGGCTCATGACGCTCTCGGCGCCGTGCCCTACGACCAGTACCAGCTTCTGCACCCCCGCATCACGCAGCCCGGCGACAAGGTGCTCAAGGATGGTGCGGTTGGCGAGCGGTAGCATCCCCTTGGGGCTACTGGCGGTCCAGCCCCGCAACCGTGCGGCTTCGCCGGCCGTCAGGATTACGGCACGCATGCGCCGCCGCACGTGGGGGAGTATATCATCCTTACGATTTGCAAATCGCCAGCGCCGGCCTGCCGGGGGTGCGTTTCATATCCGCCTCGGCGCTGGCGGGCGGTGTTCGTGCTCGACAGCGTCGCGTTCCTGACCCGCCGCCACCCGCAAGGCGAGCTGCTGACGGCGCCCGGTGTTGAACAGGAGCTTGTCAACCGGCGCAGCCGCGAATACCACGCGCAGCTTGGTGCGTCCGGGATGCAGGTCGCGTCCCCCGACGCGCCAGCGCAGGTGCGCGTCACTGCTACCGCGCAGGAAACGGGCGACGCGGGCGTGCTCTCGCCCGTCGATTCGCAGCTGCTGGCGCTGGCGCTCGAGCGCGACGCGACGCTTATTACCGATGATTTTGCGATGCAGAACGTCGCCGCATCGCTTGGTATCGCGTGGCTGCCGGTCGAGACCGCCGGCATCGCCAAACAGCTGCGGTGGCGCTGGACTTGTAGCGGCTGCCGGCAGAAATGGGACGATCCGCACGGCGAGTGCCCGACGTGCGGCAGCGAGCTGCGGCGAACGCGGCGCTAATCCTTTGCCGACACAAACCCGTCGCCATCAAGCAGCGGCACCACGTCAATCGTGTCGAACGCCATGCAGTGCTCGAAGTCGCACTCGAGCTCTGCGGCTACGAGTGCGTCGTGGCTGGGCGAAGCGCGGCAGCGCTCGCGGATTTCGGCGCGGGAGAGCTCGAAGTCGTTATCGTCACCGTCGAGCAGGTGCGCCAGCCAGCTGGCGCCGAGCCAGTCCTCGATGACCGGCTCGCCGAGCCGCCCCGAGCAGACCAGCGCGACGTTGCCGCTGCTGGTGCCGCTGCCGGACGGCGAGCTGGCGGCGGACACCACGCTCGCCCAGTTTTGCAGGAACCTTGCGACAGCGGCGCCGTTGCAGAAGCCAGCCATCAGCACGCCCGGTGCGCCGGCTGCCGCGACGACCATGCGCGAGCCGTTGGTCGTCGACGAGAGCAGCGTCCGCCCGCGCAGGTTAGCGGCCGCCATCTCGGTCGGCGACGACCCCAAATCGTAGCCGTCGATTCGGTGGCATTCACGCTCGCCCGACCGCAGCGCGTCGGGATAGCGGCTACGCAGCTCCTCGAGATGCGCACGGCTGGAGCACGGGACAATGCGCGCAGCGCCGCCGGCGAGTGCGGTGGCGTAGGTCGTCGAAGCGCGGATAACGTCGATAATTACGGTCGCGTCACCGCGTGCCGCCGCCGCCTCGGCGCCGGACAGCCCCTGCTCGATGGCGATGCGCATCAGGCGCTCGCGCCGCGGTTCATTTCCCGGGTTTTCCCCGGCCGCTCGCGGCAAGGTGCCGCTCGCCGATGACGAAATAAAAGTCTTCGACGGTGTCGCCGCGTAGCCCGCGCCGTAGCGTCTCGACCGAGATGACATCGGTCGGTGCGATGTTCCCCAGATTGGTTTCAGGGCCGAACTCGCGCAGGAAGAAGATTTGCTGCGACTTGCGCGGCGCCTCGAAGATAACGCGGGCGGGGTCGACTCCGTCCAGCGCCGCCTGCATGAGGGCGAGCTGCACCTCGCCCGCCGCGTCCATCAGCCCCACGCTGGCGCCCGATTCGCGCGCCTCGACAATGACTTTCTCGGCGCCCGCCGCCAGGAACTGCTTCAGCTGCACGTTGTATTCGTCCGCCGCTAGGTCACGCTCGGGGAGCTTGCACCCCACTTCGCAATAGGGGACCAGCCCCGCTTCGCGCGCTTCGGCAATCAGCTCGCAGACGCGGTCCGGCGCGATGTCCAGACTGCCGCTCGAAATCTCGGTCGCGTCGGCGCCCATTTCGCGCAGCTCGGCAAAGAGCTCGCCCGCCCGGTTCTGGTGCTCGGAGAGCTCGAGCAGCGTCCCGCCGTTGCAGACCGAGATGTCGTGCGACCGCAGCAGTTCCACCTTGCGCCGCACAACGTCGAGCGGCTGGAGCTGTGTCGTCGCCCAGCCCAGTTTCCACAGGTCGATGTAGTCGGCGCAGATTTCGAGCAGGTCCTCGGTGTAGCGGTAGCCGAGCCCGGTGTCGATGACCATTGTCAGCCCCGCGCTGCGCGGCTTCGCGCTGCGCTCCGGCATCGGCAGGAACTCAAACGCTTTCTCGCTCACGGCTCGTACAACCGCCTCGAACTACTTAAAATCTTCAGAAATCGACTAGCGTCGCCTGCTGGCCCATGGGCGGCGGCGGTTGCGTGAATTTTTCGAGAGCGGTGCCGACCCGCGCGCGTGAAAAGCCGTGGCGTTCGCAGAGCAGCTCCATGACGCGTCCGCGCCGCGGCTCGCCCCACGTCGGCGCGAACTCGACCGACGGGTGGTTTAGGAAGAGCTGCCGCAGCTCATCCAAGTTGTCGACCTTGTGCCCCAGCTTCGCCAGTGCCGCCTCGGCGCTACCAAGCTCGCGCAGTAGCTTCAGCCCTTTCTTCGGGCCGATGCCGTGGATGCCGGGGTTGAAGTCGGTCCCCATCAGGATGGCCATGTCGACTAGCTGCTCGTGCGAAAGCTGCGTCGCCTCGATGGCGCCAGCGAGTGTCAGCTCCTCCGGGTTGACTTCAACCCACGCCTGCCGGCCGGGGAGCTTGCGGCGGCCCGAGACGGTCAGGTTGCGCAGCAGCCGTGGCGCCCCGAAGAGCAGCGTGTCGAAATCCTGCGAGACCGCTGCATCGACCACGCCCGCCGCCATCATCGCCGCTGCCTGCGCTTCGCCCTCCGACGGCGCGGTGACCCACGGCAGTCCGAGTGCGTCGAGCAGCTCCTGCGTTTCGGTGACCATTTCGGGGGTCAGCCGCGAAGTTTGCTGTGCCTTGGTGCGCGCCTTCACCAGATCGCCCGCGGCGAGCGCCGCTTCCCACTCCGCCTGCGCCTTGATTTTGCGGTCGCGCCGCTCGTCGAGCACGCGCTTCTTGAGCGCGTGCGGCTTCCCGTCGAAAATCAGGCAGAAGCGCAGCCCCTCGGCAGCGAGTGCCGAGAGCCGGAAAAACAGCCCCGAAAGATGCGACGTCGTGTTCCCCTGCGCGTCGGCGAGCGGCATCCCGTCGCGCTGCCGAATGGATGCCAGAAACTGGTAGAGCAGGTTGTAGCCGTCGACCGCCAGCCGCTGCCCGCGCAGCTGCGCCAGCTCGATGGGCATTGCTGGGATAATCGAGCCGAGCTTGATGCCCATGTCAGCCCTTCACGACGCCGAGCGGCCGCATGCGCGCTACCTTGCGCGCCAGCCCTGCCCGGTGGCACACTTCGACTACCTGTGAGACGTCCTTGTAGGCACCCGGCGCCTCCTCCGCCGCGACGCGCGGGGAGCGGGCGCGGACGTAGATGCGCTGTTTCTGCCATAAATCCCGGATTAGCCGCTTCGAGTCAAACTTGCGCGCCGCCGCCTTGCGCCCCATCGCGCGTCCGGCGCCGTGGCAGGCCGACCCGAACGTGTCGCGCATCGCGCCCTCGGCGCCCGCGAGCACCCACGACGCGCTGCCCATGTCGCCCGGTACCAGCAACGGCTGGCCGACGTCGCGGTATTGCGCCGGGATTTCGTCTGAGCCGGGCGGGAACGCGCGCGTGGCGCCCTTGCGGTGGACGCACACTTCGCGGCCGCCGTGCTGCTCGAGCTTGGCGATGTTGTGCGCGACGTCGTAGACCGTCTCCAGCCCGAGCGATTCAGCCTCGGTGCCGAAGACCTGTGTGAACGCCTGGCGGGTGAAGTGCGTAATCATCGAGCGGTTGGCCCAGGCGTAGTTGGCGGCGGCCGACATCGCACCGACGTAATTGCGCGCCGCTTGAGATTCGAGCGGCGCGCACGCCAGCTGCCGGTCGGCGAGCTCGATGCCTGCATCCTTCGACGCGTCCATGACGCACTCGAGATGGTCCTGGCACACTTGGTGGCCGCAACCGCGCGAGCCGGTGTGCATCATCACCGCCACCTGCCCCTCGCGCAGCCCGAACGCCTTCGCGGCTGCGTCGTCGAAGATTTCCTCGACGACCTGCAATTCAAGAAAGTGGTTGCCGCTACCCAAAGAACCGACTTGCTTGCGGCCGCGCTTGCGCGCGAAGTCGGAGACCTGTTCCGGCTGCGCCACGTCGAGCGCCCCGCGCTCCTCGAGCACCTCGACGTCGCGGTCCCAGAGATACCCCTCCTCGGCGGCCCACTGCGCACCGCGCTCGAGCACGGAGTCCAGCTCGCGGTTCGAGAGCGCCAGCGGGCTCTTCGAGCCCAGGCCGGACGGGACGCGCTTGAAAAGTTCGTCAACCAGCTCCCTCTGTTGCGGCTGGACGTCGCCCAGTTCAAGATCAGTACGCAGCAGCCGCACACCGCAGTTGATGTCGAAACCGACCCCGCCCGGCGAAACGACGCCGCCTTCAGCGGGGTCGAAGGCGGCGACGCCGCCAATTGGGAAGCCGTAGCCCCAGTGGATGTCCGGCATCGCCAGGCTGGCGTCGACGATTCCTGGCAGCGTCGCGACGTTGGCAACCTGCTGTAGCGCCGAGTCCATCCCCGGGTGCGCCAGCAGTTCGGGCGTCGAATATATTCTGCCAGGAACGCGCATGTCGCCCTGCTGCGGCAGCTCGAAGACGCCTTCGCCGGCGGGGCGCAGCTGCTCCCTCATGCCTCGGCCGGTTCGTATTTCGAAGGGCAGCCCATCTGGATGATTTCGGCGCGCAGCATCAGCGCGCCATCGACTTCGACCAGCGTGCCGGTAATCGTAGCGCCCTTGTCCTCGGCGAAGGTGTCGGGAATAATTACGCCTCCCAGGTCGATGCGCAGCGTGTAGTCGCCCTCAACCAGTTCGATGTCTTCGCGAGTCCAGTTGAGCACGACGCCGTGGACTTGGATACGTTCGCCCGCGTAGTATTCGCCGCTGACTGCGGTCTCCACGGAAATGTAGTCGACTTGCTCGTCAACCGAGTAGAATGCGGCCGCACCGGTCGCGACGAGAATCGCGAGTGCCAGCAGCCCCTTGGCCCAGGTTGGTAGCGGCCGCCGCGTGCGCCGTTCAGTCTCCATCTTCCCCTCCATCGGGGGCGGCAGCAATATGGCTTTCCAGCTGCCGCCGCAGCTCCGCCTGCCGGCGGTGGAGCCAGCCGGCGTAGCCCGCGATGCCGAGCCAGAAGACCGTCATTCCGCCCCAGAGCCAGAGCAGGTCCTCCGCCGGGGGGACGCTGACGTCAATCTCGACCGTCGTGTTGGCGACCACATTTCCGTCGCGGAGCAGCCGCAGCTCGAGCGGGACGTTGAACGCCTCGCCGTGGAAGGTCGCGCCGGGGAACGAGAAGCTGGCTCCGCCAGCGGCCGGCAGCGCTTTCGAGCGCGGTTCGGCGCCCGAAAATTCGGCCTCGACCGTGTAGCCGTCGCCGTTCTCGACTTCAAGGTCGATGAACCATGCCTCACCGGTGCGGAAGACCGGGTCGTAACTCACACTAACACTGGCGTCCCCGTCGGCGAGCGTCACTGTCTCGGCGGCCGCGGACGGCAGCAGTAGCAGCGCCAGTGCGAGTGCCAGCGCGACGCGGGCGCCGTTCATGCGGCGCCCTCCAGTCGCACCGCCAGCAGCTCTTCCTCTAGCCGCTCCAGCTCGAGCCGCGTGCGCAGCAGCGCGATGAAGAGCAGCAGGAAGCCCAGCAGGCCGGCGTAGAGCACCAGCCGCATTTCGGGTGCCAGTGCATCCTGGTCGTTGGTGCCTATTATTACGGGATGGTCGGAGCGCAGGAAGCGCGACGAAAGATACGAGAGCGGCACCGAGATGACGCCGAGCATCCCGACGATGGCCGCGCCGCGCCGCACCGCTTCCGAGTCGGGCTGCCGCCGCCAGGCGATGTATGCCACGAGCAGCAGCCACATTGCCAGCGTCGTCGCCAGTCGCATGTCGCTGAAGAAGCGCATCACGATGTCGGCCCCCCACTCGGCTCGCATCCAGAAGGTCCCTGACGCGAGCGACATCGCGCCGAAGACGACGCCCAGTTCGGCGGCGCAGCGCGCCAGCCGGTCGCTTTGCGGGGTGCGCTTCCAGAGCCACCAGCCGCTGCCGGCGACGACCAGCATGAACGCCAGGTAGGCCATCAGCCCCGACGGGACGTGCAGGTAGAAGAGCCGCTGCGCGTTGGGCGCGGTGAAGAAGCGCGCCGGCGGCATGACCAGCAACCCCTGCCAGAGTGTCAGCAGCACCAGCACGAACCCCGTCGCGCCGAGCGCGCCGGTAATCGAGTGCGACTTCATCACGCCGCGCGACCCTGCACCGCTAATTAAGCTACTTCCGCGTGCGCGACTTCCATTGCCGCGGGTAGGTTGAGCGCTCCATCAGCACCCGCTCGAGCCGCGCCACGATGCCTTCCGCCCCGGCCATTTCGTCGGCGTGGCGCGTCGCGCGCGCCAGTGCGACCGCTTCGCCGCGCAACGTCATGAGCGCCACCAGCTGCCCGCGCCGCAGTCTGCTGGAAACGGCGGTGACGCCCGGGCCGCCGAGGTCGGCGCCGTGGCAGACCGCGTCGACCGCGCTGTCTTTGAGCTCCATCCGCGGCAACTCGCCGAGCAGTTCTTCGAGCGGCCGCAGCAGTCCGCATAGCGGTGCGCTGTCGCCCGCGGTATGCGCGGCGAACGCGTCGCGCAGCGCCACCAGCGGCACCGCGTCGCCTTCGCCGAACGGCCCCGAGGCGCTGCGGCGCAGCTGCGCCATGCTCGAGCCGCTGTCGAGGATGCGGCCGATATCGTGGCATAGGTTGCGAATGTAGGTGCCACCTTCGCAGGCGACCCTGAAGAGCGATTCGCGGCCGGCGTGCTCGAGCAGCTCCAGCTCGTAAATGCGTCGCACGCGCAGCTGCCGTTTGACGGCGGCCTGTTTGGGCGGCACCTGGAACAGCGGTCCAGTGAATTTCGTGAATTGCTCGCGCAATGCGTCTTCCGCCACGGGCTGTGCGTGCGCCATGACGCAGATGTATTCCTTGCGCGACTCCTGCATCACCCGCAGAGCGCGTGTCGCGCGGCCGACCGCGACCGGCAGCACGCCGGTCACCTGCGGGTCGAGCGTCCCCCCATGCCCAGCTTGCCCCACCCCGAGCATGTCGCGCACCCACGCGGCGACCTGGTGCGAGGTCGGCCCGGCCGGCTTGTCGATGACGACCACCGACGACTCGAGCAGCTGCGCCGCGTCCCGCTCGCCGGGTGGGGAGCCGAACGGCCCCGCGTCGGCGTCCGCGACCGCCAGCATGCCATCGTGTGGCTTGCGGGCGCGTGCCATCAGAGCACCTCCCGAATGCGCGCGACGATTGCGTCGGGCGCTACGGCGCCCGAGTCGATGAGTAGCGTGTAGGGCTCGCGCATGCCAATGTCGATGTCGTAATAATCGCGATACCGCGCCGCTTCGGAGGTTTCGCGTACCGCCATCGTCGCCTGCTGCTCGCTGGCGGAGCCGCCGTCGCGGTCGGTGACGCGCCGCGCGCGCGTCACCGCGTCTGATTCGAGCCAGACGCGGGCTTCGCCGAAGGCATTGCGAAACGCCATCCAGCCGGCGAGCCGCCCTTCCATCACCAACCCGCCGCCGCCGCGCATCAGTGTCACCGCGCGCTCGTCGAGCTCGCGGTCGATACGCTCGTCGTTCTCGGCGAGCGCGCCGAACTCCGCCAGGCTCACGCCCCGCGCGTCAGCCATGCTGCGAAACAGCTCGCCGCTCGACTGGAACTCCCAGCCGAGCGCGTCGGCGAGCAGCCGGCCGGCGGTCGTCGTGCCGGAGCCGGGCAGCCCCGAGATGGTTACGAGCATTACCGGCGACCGGCGCTGGCGCTATTTGGGGCTGGCGCCGCCCCCGGACGATCAAACCTAAACCATATTGACTGTCATCGAGCGGGTGGTTGTTTATGCTCCAAATGCGCTCCCGGTCATCAATTCGGGTAATAGTTACCGAACTATAAACGCAACTGGTCCGTAATCCGTTAATACTAGCCACTACAATCACCAAGTGGTCTGTTCTTGTCGGGGATTGCGATTGTCCTCAACTTTTGTGTTTTTTCGGTAAGGCTGGCCACCTTAACATGCATACTTTCCTCAAATA
>CAUZDT010000045.1:0-9680 GCA_963578705.1 Candidatus Thalassarchaeaceae archaeon | reverse complement strand
CGGCGTCGAGGATATCGATGATTGCATCAATTTCCTCCTGTAGCTCTGCGATTTGCGCGTCGGTCGTATTGTCCCCGCTCTCGCTCTCGAGCGCGTCGATACGGGCGTCGAGAACCTCGATGAGTGCGAGGTCTGCGTCGAGGATGTCGGATATTGCCCCGAGCTCGGCGTTCATCGTCGCTAGGTCGGCGTCGTTGCTGGCGACGGTCGACTCAACGTTGTTGATGTCGGATTGCAGCGAGCTGCTGAAGAATACGTTCAGCAGCAGCACGACTGCCAGTCCTCCGGCGACGAGCGCCGTCTGGGTGGGATTGCCTTCGGCCATATCGCGCGCACGTTTTCCGGGCTATATCAGTATGCGCGCAAATCCCCGGCTTTCATGATTTCACGCATGAAGCTGGTGGCGTAGGTGCCCTTGTCCAGCGCGAAGCGGAACTCCGGCACACTGCCGTCCAGACTCCACTCCAGCGCCTGCGCCGTCGCGTGGATAGGACGCCGCAGCCCGTCGGAAGCGAGCCGAGGCGCCTCCGGCAGCGCGTAACGCTCGCGGGCGATGCCGCTCTCCGCGACGATCTGCCGCTCGATTTCACCTTGCGAGCCGTCGGCGAACGGTGCGCTGAGGCCAGGCAACAGCGCGGTGACCCACGCCTTGCCTTCGGCGCAGCGTTTCGCGAGCTTGGGCTGGTTGCGCGCAGTGACCGCAATCGGCGCGCGCTGGTCGGGGCCGCCGTGCCGGTCGGCCGGCAGCACGATGTCACCCTCCTCGGGGTGGTCGAGTGGCAGCCCTTGCGCAAGGCGTTGCGCGACCATGGCGTTGAAGAGCGCCGACTGCGCGGCGTGGATGAACATCTGCTGCAGGTTCGGCGGCAGCCGCTGCAGCGCCCCCTGCCAGTCGCCGGACTGGCGCAGGAGGTGGCCGACCAACTGCCGCTCGAAGAGCAACGACCCCGGCAGCGCCTCGAGCGTTCCCGCCAGGTCGCCAGTATCGCGGTAGTGGGCGCGCGCCGCTTCGGCAGCGGCGCGCGCTTCGCTCGCGTCGGCCGCTTCCGTCGCTGGCGCACCGATGTAGGTCTCGACCGCGTGCTGCCAGTCGCCCCGCAGCAGCGCCTCACCGACGAGGTGCGTCACAGGCCGCGAGGCACCGAAGCGCTGGACGCCGAAGTAATTTGGAAAACGCCCCGCCAGTTCCGCCAGAATCGCGGGGACGCGGCTCTCCGGCTCTTCGGCGTCGGCGACCCAGATGGTGAAGCGGTTGCCGCGCAGCTGCCCCAGCCGCAGTGGTTTCGGGGTGCGGTGCAGCGGTTCCAGTTCGACGCCCGGCAGCGCGACCCCCACCAGCACTTCGGGGCTGGCGCGCACGCTCATCAGCTGCGTCGTGACGGCGCGCTTGTCCTTGGTACCGGCAAAGCCAATGGCGTGCGGCTGGATGCCGAGCGCACGCGCAAGGTCACGCAGCAGCAGGTTAGTCTCGCAATTGCGCGCCGTGACGCGCACAATAGTGTGGCGGCCGTCGGCCGCCTCGGGCGGCAGTAGCTCGCGCTCGACGACGGCGAAGTCCTCGGGGGTCGCGCGCAGCCGGCCGGCTATTCCGTCAGCGCTGGAGAGGAACGGCTCGCGCCCCGGCTCCGGGAGACTCATGCCTCTTTGGAGAGCTTGTCCTGGATTGTGGCGATATCGGCGATGATGGATTCCATCGCGCGGTCTATGGCTGCCTTGGGGGTGCCCTTCTTCGTGCGGACGTAGAAACGGGGGTCGTCCAGCAGGATGTGCCCCATGTAGTAGGAGGCGTAGTCCACCTGCGGGTCGGCCAGCGTGCGGTTGTGCAGCGGCCCCAACAACGTCTCGTTAGCGCCGCGGACCTTGACTTCCAGCTCGTTTTTCGACTTGCTGACCTGCGTGACTTCAATCATCTTTCCGTCCGTAGCAACCCGCCCGCATCGCGAAGCCGGCTGCCGGGTTGGCGCGGACCTGCCTGCCGTTTATAAGGATTGCACCGCGGCGGCCTGCTCGTCGAGCGGCGCATCGGTGCGGATGCCGAGTGGGTGGAAGATGCTCGACGAGGCAAACCAGCCGCGCTCCCGCAAGGCGACCACAATGCGCTCGCGCCCGGGCGTCTCGCCCTCACCAGCCGCGCGCGCCATCTCGTTTATGTCCCACAGCCCCGGCGGTCCCGGCAGCTCCGCGCGCAGCGTCGCCAGCATCCGCTCCAGCCGGCGGTGACGCGGTGATGCCGCGTCGCCCGGTAGCTCTGCCTCGTCGGGGAACGCGTCCGGGTCGCCCAGCGCGCCACCCCAGAGCGGCCCCGCCCGGCCCGGGGCACTTGCGTCGTGCAGCACCATCTCGCGCGAGAGCCAGCGTAGCGCGGGCGACTCGCCCGGCACCAGCCGCACCCACACTCGCAAATGGTGGCCTTCGGCGTAGCAGAGCAGCGGCGCGACGGAGCGCCCCGCGGCGGCCGCTTCGCGCGCGATGGCGCCGAGCAGGACGCGCAGGCCGACTTCCTTGGCGGCCACCCCGCCGAGCGGCAGCGCCCCGTAGCGCCGCTCGCACGCCTTCGGCTGCGCGCCGCACAGGACTGCAGTGTCGGTCGCCGCTACGCCCAGCACGCCGCCGTCGGCGACCGTCCGCACGGCGGCGGGGATGAAGCGCGCCGGCGTCCCAAAGGGGTCGATATCGAGCGCGCCGAATTCGCGACTCTCAAGCACTTCGAGCAGGTCGCCCTCGTGCACTTCCGCCGCGAGCGAGTTGCGCGACAGGTTGGCGCGGATGGCCGCGAGCGCGAGCGGCGAGCAGTCGCAGAACTCAACGGCGGCGCCAGCCTCGGCCATCAGTCGCAAGCCGCGCACCCCCGACGCCGCAAGGCCATCGAGCGTTGTCCCGGCCGGCGCCAGCTTGCGCCAGAGCGCGATGTGCAGGTCGCGCGCGAACGCCATGGCTGGATTGTAGAAGACGCCGCCCGCCCGGCCAGGACCGGAGCCGGGGCCCGACGCTTCAGCCTCGAACTCGACCGCTCCTTCGCGCTGGAGCTTCACACCATTCCAGTCTTGAGGATGCGCACCGCCTTCGACGGCAGCAGGCCGGAGTTGATGCGTGTCACCTCGAGCGTGCGCAGGTCGTCCCGCTTGCGGATGGACTGGAGCAGCGGGTTGCGCGACCGCTTGTGCATCGTAATCAGCATCGGCTTGCCGCACTCGAGCGCGTCGTCCAGCGCCTCGGCGAATTCCTTCGACTCCGAAACCAGCTTGCCCACTTCGTCGATGAGAATCAGGTCGTTCTCCTCGATGGCGCGCAGCACCGATTCGACCGCGATGCGCTTGACCGTGTCGAGCCGGATGCCGAGCGGCGTCGCCTCGGGGGTGCGGCCCGGCACGCGCGGCTTGACGTCCCAGCGCACCGAGGCGGCCAGCTCCTCCTCGCCCGTTGTATAGTCGCGCAGCATGATGCCAATCATCACGCCATCCTCCTCGACGGCGTGGGTGGTGAAGCCGCCGATGCTGAAGCGGTCGCTCACCATTTCGGCGATTTTCAACGCCATCCCGGTCTTGCCGGTTCCCGGCTGACCAGAGATAGCTAGCTTGACTGGAATCATGTGGAGCCTCTCAAAGCGGCGCAGTGGTTTAAGTGTTGCCGCCCGCCGGTGGCTTGTCGAGCCGCTCGGGGCAACCCCTGCGGCGCGAGCAGTTCTGGCACTTGCCGGGACGGTTGTGGTTGCGGTGAACCTCGCTCCGTCCCGCCAGCGCGTCGTTCATCTCTTCCAGCTTCTCAAGCACGATAGCTTTCAGCTTCGGCTCCCACTCGACCGTGTGCGGCTCGGTCTCGAGACCATAGCGCAGCTGCCCGCCGGGCGGGGACTTGCCGTACATCTCCTCGACCAGCAGGCAGTAGGCGCCTGCCTGCAACACGTGGCTGAAGAAGGGCGCCCGTGGGCGGCGGCCGGTCTTGACCTCGACCGGGATGCGCACGCCGCCCTCGTGCAGGATGTAGTCGGGCCGCCCGGCGAGGTTGTGTTTATCTGACTTGAGGACCGGCGACTCCGCGGTCAGGTCATCGGGCGCCTCGATTTCGCCCTCGCCCAGCTTGTAATCGTCGCGCAGCTTGTCCACCCGCTCGGTCGATTGCAGCAGCCGGTAGAGCAGGAAGGCTGCGCCCAGCATGAAGACGAGGCTCACGATGAGCATGATGTTACCTTCGTTAGAGCCAACGCGCCAGAGGATGAACAGCGCCACCAGCACCAGCACCCCGATATAGGGCACGACTGTCAGCAGCGTGCTGGAGGTCTCGCGCGACTTGTGCTCCTCGTGGAGAAGCGTCTTGAGCGAGTCGCCCATTTCCTGATGTTTCTCGAGGCCGCTCGCGACTTCGCTGCCTTCGGCGTCGACGCCGGTGCGGTCCAGCCACCACGAGAGGGGGCAGTATCCATACCGCTCCATCTCGGAGGCCGAGATGACTTCATTGCTCATCGGTGTTGAGTCCGGGGTTGGGTCCGGGAACTCCCCCAAATGGAGGCAGCAAAAAAGCCTTTTCAGACCTGACGGTAAGTTTCACTCCAGGCCAGATTACCGTATTCGGAGATTTCGTACGCCCAGCGCAGCTCGTGCGGGCCGTTCCCGTCACTGAAGCGGATAGTCAGCAGCAGCTGGTAGTCGAAAGCCGAAGGCTCGTGGTAGACCAGCGACGGCAGCTTCACCGACTGGTGCGCTGCCAGCGCGCCGGGACGCCACGACTGTTGCTCGACGAGCAGGGTATCGTTCCAGACCGATAATTCAATCTCCAGCCCCGAGAAGGCGAGAGTGCCCTCGTTGGTGACGCGGCACTGGATGAAGTTGCCCGAGTAGGAGTGGTGGTAGACCGTCTCGACCCGTACCTCGGTGCGCGGAATGGCGTATGCCCAGCCGGCCCAGAGCAGCAGCAGGATGGCGCCCACCGCGCTGATGCGCATCAGCAGCCGCTGCTGTTCGCGATTCAGAGGCTCGCCCCCAGAGATGCGAAGAAGCTGGTGCCGGGCTCGGGCAAGATGTAGTGCCGCTCGCCTGCGCCGAGCTCGGTGTCGAGCCCGCCGCGCTGGTATTCAAGCCAGCCCGGAATGAGCGGCAGCCCGCCGACCTCACGCAGCCGTATGTCGAGCAACATCGCGGCGGTGTCAAGCGTCAGCGGCCCCAGCCGCAGCTCGCCCTCAATCGCGAGGCCCAGTTCGCCGCCGCGCGCCTCGCCCAGCTCGAAGACCGGGTAGATGCCGAAAAGCTCGTGCGGCGTGATACGTACGTGCTCGACCCCGACCGCGTGGATTTCGAGGTAGTGCAGCGTGAATTGCGGCGTCGCCGGCGAATTGGTGCTGCGCAGGAACGCCTCGCCGATACCGTTCGGTGCGTCAATCACGTACGCGTAGCCATCGAGGTAGAGCCGGGTGTTGTTGCCCAGGTCGGTCGCGTCGAGCCAGGTGCCGCTATGGCCCCCAGTGTAACCTGGGTCGAGTTGCAGCACCACATCCATCCCCGGTTCAGAGACCTGCACAGCGATGTTGGGGAAACCCTGGAACATGAACGGCAGGTCCATGTCGAAAGCGTAGTTGGGCTCAACCCGCATGTCGAAGAAGGCGGGGACGTCGTGCACCAGCGCGGTCGCCGTGCGCCAGCTACCGTAGCGGTCGCTGGTCGAGCGTGCCATCAGCAGCTCCTGTCCCGAGGACGAATGGAAGTTGAAGCGCACCTCGCGTCCCACTAGCACCTTCGCCTGCAGTTCGTGCGGCACTTTGGAGAGGATGATTTCGTTAATCGAGCGGCCGGTCTGGTTGTGCGACCGGAAGTAGGCGCGCCCCAGCCCCTTTGAGGCCGAGATGTCGAAGACCGAATCGCTGTCGATACCGGCATCCGGGTCCTTGCCGAAGCTGAAAGTCCCCACAAGGTCGCTGCCAGCCGGGATGTCATCGAGGAACAGGCGCAGCCCGGTGCCGGAGGCCCCGCGGTCAATATCGAGCCAGATCCAGTCGCGAGTCGGCGACCAGCCCCGCAGGTCGAGGCTGATAACGTCGGAATCGCTGATCGCCAGCTTCAGCGACGCCGCCTGCGGCAAGCCGGTCAGGTGGAAGCGCAGCGAGACATTCTCGCCCGCCTGCCGTAGCACCGCGCCGTGGGTCCAGTATGCCGGCTCGGGGACACTGCCAATGTCGGCTGCCAGCGTCACGCGCGGAATGGAGACCAACGACGAGAACTCGAGGCCAACAGTGTCGCCCAGCGTGGCGCCCAGCGACAGCGACTCGGGCAGCTCCGGCAGCGCGATTTCGATGTCCATCTCGCGCACTGCGTCGGTCACGCGGCCGTAGGCCGTGCCGAGCGGCTGGTCGGTGGTAATCGTCAGGTTGGCGCTGACCGGGTCGCCCGCGTCGTCGGTATCGACCGTCAGCAGCGCGGTCGCGTCCAGGTTCGAGGGCAGGTCACCCAGCCGCAGGTCGAGCGACTTGTTGTCGACGCCAGCCACCTGCGCGACCAGCTCCTCCATGTCGCCGCCGGAGTTGAAATCAGTGACGTCCAGCCCCAGCAAAACGCCATCAGGAAGGTTACGATATTCGATTGAGAGCTGTGTCGAGATGCCTCGCAAGTACGCCTTGACGCTCAGGTCGCCAGCATCCGAGCGCACCAGCGAAAGCCCGTTGAGCCATTCGCTCTCGAGCCGCGTCGTATCGCCTAGTTCGGCCGCAAAAACGACGTGGTCCACCGACTCGCTGGCGGTCAGGTTGAGGACCATCTGGTCGGCCCTGATATCCAGCTCGAGGGAGAGGTCACGCGGTAGCTGTGGAAGCAGGATTTCGAGCGAGTAGGGATGCTCGCCTTCCTCCTCAACGCGTATATAAATGGGGCCGACCGGCTGGCTGCTCTCGAAATCGATTGATCCCACGAGGGTGAAATTCCCGACCGTGGCGTTGATGGTCAGATTGGCATCTATTTCCAAGTCGAGCGACTGCGGTATGGCATCGATATAGGCAGTGAATTGTGGGCCGAAGATACCATGCTCGCGGAAGAGCAGGTAGTCGGCAGTCGCCTCGTGGTTGTACTCCTTCAAGTCGAGCAGCAACCGCAGGTCGTCGCCACGCGACTGGTAGTCGGCGTCGACCAGCCGTGGCAGCCCTGGCAGCAGCAGGCGCGCCGCGAGGACCTCTTCGTCACCCAGGTCCAGCCGGTCGGACCAGAGCCCCTGAACCCAGCGCGGCGGCTCCTCCAGCTGCGAGATGTTACCCTTGTCGATCCAGGCTGTGATGGCGACTTCCTCCTCGACCGAGTAGATGAAGCGCGCTACGGTCTCGAACGACTCGACGTTGGAAATCAGGTTCAGGGACAGGTCCGAGACCAGCTGTACCATCGCCTCACCCAGGTCGGAGAGCGCCTCAATCAACCGCGCCATATCACCCAGCGAGCTGATGTTTCCGACGCCGGCCGGCAGGTCCTCCGCGTTGAGTAGTGGCACCCGCACGGTCAGGTTGACCGGCAGCGGGTCAACGAAGACGTAGGCGTTGAGCCCGTCAGCCGGCGACTCATACTCGGTTAGGTCTACCGCCCCCACCTTGAACTGCACCGGCTGCCGGTGCTGAATCTGGAAGTCGGCCATGTCGCCAGCGCTATCTAGCCGCAGCGACTGGAGCCAGCCCAGCTGCCCTGCCAGCGACGCCGATTCGTCGGGGGCGCCGACGCGGTCGCGGTAAAGCAGTACCCAGTTGTCGTCAAAGAGCGACTCGTCCCACACCTGCGCCGTCGCGACGCCGTCTGCGGTCTGGTTGGTGATGGCGAAGCTGAAGTTGAACCAGCTATCAGTCAACAACCGCATATCGTTGCCGTCAACCGCTATTTCTGCATCGCCCGGCAGGTGCTCCAGTTCGAAGCGGGTGTAAATTCCATCCGCCTGGCTGGTGAAAGTAATGGATTCCATCACCCGATCACCGAACGGGTCACCTGCCGGGCCGCCACTGTAGCTCATGGCGCCGCCCTGCATGTTAAGGCTAATTTCGGTCGGGATGTCGCTGAAGGTAATGTTAGCCCATTGTGTCGTCGCACCCGCCGTGTCAATGCCCTCGAAATAGACCCGTAGCGGCAGGTCGCGGCCTGCCGCATCCATAATTTCAGGTGGCTGTACCGAAATCTCGACCGTACGGTGGCTGCTGTCAGAATAGTAGTAGACATCACCTATTCCTGTCAAGCGGCCACTGAAGCTGTAGTCCATGTTCTCGCCAGAAATGGCGGCACGGCCCGGCGCAGGCGAATTAGCCGCCAGCCAAGCGGTCTCATTGTAGATGGCGAAGTAGTCGTCGTCCGCCGGCAGCGCCAGCCAAGCGTGGCTGGTAATCCAGAACTCGAGCTTCCCGAGCCAGGCCTTGTCGCCGGAGCGGGTACGCATCGTGAGCCGTACCTCACCGGCACCCTCACCCACAGTGACGCCGAGGACTGCCTGCGGGATGGAGCGCAGGATGCGACCGATGGTCACCAGCTTGTTAGCCAACGCGAACATCATGTTGTTCAGGAAGTCTCCCACCAAGTTACCAAGGTCCTGTAGCGGTGGCAGGGAGTCGTCGTCGAAGAGCGTGAATGACCCTTCGAGCAGGACATGCTGCGGCAGGTCCTGCATCACCACGCCGGTGAAGATGCGGTAGTCATGCTCGCCCCACGCAGCTCCCACATCAGTGGAGGAAAGATACTCATAGTCACCGTAAACGAATGACTTGAGACGCTGCGTAGAGCTGAACTCGACCACGGTGCGGTTCTGCTCCTCGGTCGATTCGTTACGCACCTCCAGCCAGAGCGAGGTGCCGGGACGGTCGCTGAGGCAGGCGAACGGTTCCCCCGGAAGCAAGCCACGGTCGCAGCTCGGAATTCCTTCCAGCTCGGCGACTATATGCGACAGAAACGGGTCGCTCCCATCACGCGGGGCGACGTTGTACTCGTAATAATGGAAATCCAGATTGAAACTGGCGTCCTGCTCGAGCGGGTCGTCGCGCTCGACAAGTCTGGCATACAACTCGAGTGCATCGCGATCGACACCATCCTCGTCATCGGAGATAATACGCAGTTCCAGCTCGGCCGGAATCTTGCCACGTGGATTGGAGATGTCGAGCTGGACGAAAGACATCTCCTCCATCGCTGGAAGGGGTTCTTCCGGGGTACCGCCGCGTGACCAGTTGTACTTGATGTAACCAGGGGTAATCGTCAGCTCCTCAACACCATTATCAGACGAGTTGGACTGGTCGGCGTTGATGTGGTAGCGCAGGTTATAGGGTGCGTTCAGGCTGCTCAGGTCACCAGGGTTGATTCCACTCGTATTAAGATAAATTGCAAAATCATCGGTTGTACCCTCCCAGTCGTAGGTGTCAGGCACGTCCTGGAACTGCGTATCCACTGTCCAGATGTAGGTCAGGTCCTCGCCCTGATCGCCGGTATAGGTTGCGCCGCGAATTACCGCTATTTCCAGTGGCTGGTCCAGTTCCACACCAGGCAACTCTTCAAACTCGAATGAAAGGCCGCCTTCGGCCCCCACCTGAACATCGCCGTCGAAGGGGTTAGCGTCCGACTGCTCTATCAGGTTCCCAATAATCGGCACCAACCGGCAGCGGACGTCGTCGTTGCCGTCACCGGTAACATCAATGTTGACCCAGGAGATGTCGCTTTCGTCAAGGGAGCTGATGAGTAATATGAAAATGT
>CAUZDT010000044.1:0-10123 GCA_963578705.1 Candidatus Thalassarchaeaceae archaeon | reverse complement strand
AACGTCGTGGCCGCGCTGTTGCAGCCCCTCGGCGAGCGCGGCGACGTGCGTCTCGGCCCCGCCCGGCGCCGGGGGGTAGCGAACACAGCCCTGCAGGACGCGCATGCGGCGGGATGCAGCCCCGGATTAAAGCGGCGCTCTGTGCTTATTAGGCGGGCGCTGCGCTCGCGACGCGTGCCCGCGGACCGCCCGCAGCCGCTGCCGACGCACCTGCGCGAATTGCGCAGCGCGCTGCTGGGGCCGCTGCTGCTCTTCGGCCTGCTGCTCGCCGCGACTTTCGCCGGGAGCGGCGCCATCCTGCGGGCGATGCTTGACTACCACGGCCTGACGGGGAGCGTGAGCCTCTACGCGCCGGCGGAGTTCCTGCGCGTGCGGCTCGGCCTTGCGGCGCTGGCCGCGCTCTTCGGCGCGCTGCCGCTGGCGCTGCTGCAATCCTACCGCTTCGCGCGCCCAGGCCTGACCGCTGGCGAGCGCGCTTTCGCGCAGCGCGCCATCCCGCTCTCGCTAGCGCTGTTTGTCGGCGGGACGGCGCTGGGCTGGGGAGTGCTGCTGCCACGGCTGCTGCCGCTGCTCGCCGGCGGGCCGGCGGAAGCGCAATTCTCGCTGGCGCAGACCGTCGGGCTGCTGCTCTCGCTCTCGCTCGGGGCCGGCATCGCGCTGCAGCTACCGCTGCTGGCGTTCATGGCAAAGCGCAGCGGCGTCTGGAATGGCGGGCTCGCGCAAGCCCGCAAGCTGGCGTGGGGACTGCTGCTGGCGCTGGCGTTGTTCGTAACGCCTGACCCGAGCACCATCGGGCTGCTGCTTGCGACCGCACTGCTGGTGCTACTCTTCGAAACGGGCAACTGGCTGGCAGGAGGCGCGCGTGGCTGACCGGCAACGGGCATTGTTGCTCGGCGCCATCACGCTGGGCGCGCTGGCGCTACGGCTCTCGCACCAGTGGCGCTGGGCGCTGTGGGGCAGCGATTCGGGCGAATACCTCTTTCTCACAGCGGCGCTGGTCGGCGACGGCGCGCTGCTGCAGGACGGCTACCTCGGCTGGGGGCGCGCGTATTCATGGTTCCAGGGGATGCAAATATTGGCCGCCAGCACAGCGCTGCTCTGCGGAACGCCGCTGCCGGCGACCCTCTTCTGGCTCATCCCCGCCGCGGGTGCGCTGGCGGTGCCGGCACTCTTCCTCGCGGGGCGGCGCTTCGTCAGCAGCGACGCGGCGCTGGTCGGCTGCGGCTGCTACGCGGTCACGTTCCCGGTCGTCTACGCTAACTCGCATGCGATGCCGGGCGGCCTCGCCGACCCACTCGGGCTGCTGCTGGTCTACGCCTTCGCTGGCGTGCTGGTGGCACCGCGCCGCTGGGCGCCGCCCTTCGGCGTGCTGCTGCTGGGGCTGCTGCTGGTGCACCACTTTACGCTGCTGCTCGCCGTGGCCGGCTGCACCGGAATGCTGGCGCTGGAAGCGGCGGCCGGCAGCCGCCGTCGCGCCCCCTACTTCGCGCTGGCAACTGCGGCGGCGCTGACCACGCTCTACTGGGTCGGCTACGCCGCCGGCTTCCGCACGGCTATCCTCGGCGATACCGGGCTGCCGCTGGGAGCGCTGCTGGCAGCGCCTCTCCTTGCGCTGGGCGCGGTGCGTCTGCTGGCGCCACGCCTGCCGCTCCCGTCGCTCCCGGCACCACGACGGCCGGCGCGACTCTTCCTCGGCGCGTTCCTCGCATCGCTGCTAATTATCGGCTACGGCATCGTCTACGACGTGCCCGGCACCTCCATCCCGGTCGGGCCCGAAGCGGTGCCATTCCTGCTGCCGCCGCTCGGCTGGCTCGCGCTGGCGGCGGCGCCGGGGCTGGTACTGGCACAGCGCGGCGGCTGGCTGCTCTATGGCTGGGCACTGCCGATTGTGGGCCTCGCGGCCGTCGGTGGCCTGACGGGGTCGCACCTGTTGATTGCCTACCGCCACACCCCCTACCTGATGGCGCCGCTGGCGCTGATGGCCGGCGCCGGCTTCATGGCGCTGCTGCGGATGCAGGCGTGCCCGCGCCGGCCG
This sequence comes from Candidatus Thalassarchaeaceae archaeon, assembly GCA_963578705.1. Lineage (GTDB taxonomy): Archaea > Thermoplasmatota > Poseidoniia > MGIII > CG-Epi1 > UBA8886. Next base: position 8,088 of record CAUZDT010000044.1, on the reverse strand, counting down.
CGGTTCGCCGCCGGCCTCACCGCCATCCTGCTCTGCGGCGCGCTGACCGCCTACCCGCCGGTGACTGTGATGGGCGGCTTCCAGGAAGGCACGACCAACGCCGAGCTGGGATGCGTGCTCTGGACGGGGCAGGTCGAGCCGGGGGCGCTCATCGTCAGCGACCACCGGCTCTCCTCGCTGGTGTTCGGCCTCGGCGAGCGGAACGCGTCGTGGGAGAATGGCGCCGACGTCATCACCGCGGCCGGAGTCGTGCGCGAGGTCGGGACGCCTGCGGCCGGGACGCAACCGGTCGGCTACGTGCTGCTGAGCGACGAAGTGCGCGCCGGCATAGCGCTGCTGCAATGGGAGGCGGCGCAGCCGCTGTCAGCGGAAGCGGCGGCGAAATTCGGTGGGGAAAACTACCCTGTCGTTTATGATTCCGGGGGATGCCGGCTATATCACCAAGCACCCGTTTCCCTTATTTAGGGAAGTTTGTGTCGGAAGTCCCAGAAGCCGTGTTACCGGTCTCTGGCGCCCCTTGCCAACTGTCCGGGAAACGGTTTCAAAAAGGGGTGAAAAAAATGTCAGACATTGAACAACAGATGGAAGAACTTTTCGATCTAAACGAAAACAAGACGAACATCAATACCGAGCTCATTGCCGGTCTAACAACGTTCTTGGCAACAGCGTACATCATCTTCGTGAATCCAGGCATTCTAGGCGAAGCTTTCGGCTATTATGACTTGGACAAAACTAATGGACTCGTGACCGCAACGGTCCTGGTAAGCGCCTTCAGTAGCATTGCAATGGGGGTCTACGCAAAGAACCCGATAGTCCTAGCGCCAGGCATGGGGCTTAATGCCTTCTTCACCTACACAGTCTGTGCACCATGGGGCATGGGAATACACCCCTACGTCGCGCTGGGTGCAGTTTTCTGGTCAGGCGTGATTTTCATACTATTGTCTGTTTTCAATATACGCACAGAGATAATGAGGGCAATTCCTTCACAACTCAGGTACGGCGTAGCGATAGGAATTGGACTGTTCTTGGCACTGCTTGGTTTTGCGGACCACTCAAATTTCATCCAGCACACTCCCGATGAACTTGGTGGTGTACCTATTGTCGTGCTGGGTAATCTGTTCCCTGATGATGGAACTATAGTTGAGCGACTATTGCTCGTTGACCATGGAATGCTGGTATTCATATTTGGACTTATGTTCACTAGTGCACTGGTCGCCAGAAAACAGACTGGCGCCTTGATTATAGGCATTTTTGGAACTACAGCCTTTGCTGGACTTTTTGGAAGGGTAGTGGCTGGACCAGTTATGGTAACCATGCCGAGTACTTTTATTGAAGCTCCCGATGTGAGTCTTCTGTTTGCAATATTTCAGGACCAAGGCGGAGATATTGGACTACCCATAGTTGAATCGCTCAAATTCGCCGTTTTACCTGCAATGTTCGCCTTCCTTTTCACGGACATGTTTGACAGTATATCCACTTTTGTGGGTGTTTGCGAAGTTGGAGGACTGAACGACGAGAATGGTGAACCCCGCAATATCAAGGAATCACTCATAGTCGATGGAGGTTCTACCTTCCTGTCTGGACTTTTCGGAACAAGCTCCGGGACTAGCTATATCGAATCTGCAGCAGGTATCGAAGCAGGGGGTAGAAGTGGCCTGACAGCGGTGACTGCAGGCGTCCTCTTCCTGCCGTTCCTGTTCCTTTCACCCGTGATTGGAATGGTACCACTTGCAGCCTCGGCACCCATACTTGTACTGATAGGGCTGTTCATGTGCAAGCCAATTAGTAAAATTAACTGGGACAATTTCGAGGATGCCTTCCCGGCATTCATGGCGATGATTCTGATTCCACTGACCTACTCAATTACCCAGGGAATTATCTGGGGATTCCTTACGTGGACAGCAATCAAGGTAGTCACCGGCAAGGCAGACCAGATTTCCATACCGCTCTGGGCCATCAACATATTCGCATTCCTGGCCCTGATATACGCGGACTGAACGCATAGAGCGGGTAACCCGGGCTCCCGGCCCGGGACTCGCCACTCCAACATAGCTTGAGCCATGAACCCTGACGAGCGCCTGAGCCTGATTGCCGACCGCATCCGCGACGTGCCGGACTTCCCCCGGCCGGGAATCCTGTTCAAGGACATCACCCCCCTGCTGGCCGACCCGCTGGCGTTCCACGCCGCGACCGAGGCGCTGGCAGCGCCGTACCGCGACAGCCGCATCGACCTGGTCATCGGTATCGAGGCGCGCGGCTTCATCTTCGGGACGCCGGTCGCCGGGTTGCTCGACGTCGGTTTCGTCCCGATTCGCAAGCCGGGCAAGCTGCCGTGGGAGACGCACAGCGTCAGCTACGATCTGGAATACGGCAGCGACGCGCTCGAAATCCACGCCGACGCTGTCGCGGAGGGGCAGCGGGTGCTGGTGGTCGACGACTTGCTCGCGACTGGGGGTACCTCGCGCGCGGCGTGCGACCTGCTGGCGGGGATGGGCGCCAAGATCATGGAAGTTGCGGTGCTGATAGAGCTGGAGTTCCTCAAGGGCCGCGCCAGACTGGCACCGTTCGAGGTGCGGTCGGTACTGAAGTTCTGACCCGAAGCGCTTAAGTGGTGCCTGTACGTACACGCACGTATCCTGCCCGAAAGAAGGACTGATTATGGACGATAAACAGAAATTTCTGATTGGCATGTATCTCGGCGCAATCATTGTCGCTAATCTGGTGGTCGCCAAGTGGGGACTCGACGTGGTAGTAGACCTCGGCGGCTCCATCGGGCAAATCCAGGTAATATTCTTCACCGCGCTGTTGCTCATCGGCCTCGACCTGACCGCGCGTGACTTCCTGCACGATCTCTGGAAAGAAAAGCTGTGGGAAAACATGCTCAAGCTGATTGTCGCGGGCTCGCTGCTCTCGCTGGTCGTTAACTACGTGCTGGCGCAAGCCGGCTGGGGCGCGCCGTGGGTAATTGTACAGAACATCGCGATAGCGAGCACCATCGCCTTCTTCTGCGCAGGGCTGGCCGACACCCTCGCCTACCAGTTGCTGGGTGAGCAGGAGCGACTGCTGCGCATCAACGGCAGCAATGTCGCCTCCGGTTTCGTCGACAGTCTGGTTTTCCCCACCCTCGCCTTTGGTATCCTAGCCGGTGCGCCGATCGGTAGCGCCATCCTGTGGGGCGTCACGGCGCAGATGACTATCGCCAAAATTCTGGGCGGCTTTCTCTGGGCCTTCGGCATCGTCGCGCTGGCGAAGCGCTTCGGGTTCGAGGACTAACCGACTCGCCCGGCGAGTAGCTCTTCGTAGACCCGGCGCATGTGAAACACCGCCTGCCGTGCTTCGTCGCTCAAATCGCAACCACACTTGGCACAGTCGCTACACTTCAGGAAACCGCACTTGGCACATGTCTCTCGCTCGGTGACGTCCAGCGCAACGCCGCAGCTGAAGCAGTAGAGCCGCGCCTCACTGTAGAATTGCAGAAAATTTTCGACCAGCCCCGAAATCGAGGTGTGCTGCGACTGCGCCTTGGCCTTCGCCTCCGCCAGCACGTCGGGGTCAACCGTCAGCGTCAGCTTGGTGCGCGCCACACGTGCCCATACGTACCAGTCTTAAGGAGTGCGCTCCAGCCGCTGGACGCCCCCGGCACTTGCACTGTAAACAATATCTGCCATGCCGAGAAAAAAGCCGGTGTCGATAACGCCCGGGGTTGCCTTGAGTTGCGCATCCAGCGCAGCCGGTTCAGAAATGCCATGGGCGAAGCTGAGGTGCACAATCCAGTTGCCGTTGTCGGTCACGAACGGAGCTGAAGCCACGTGCCGCAGCTCCGCCTCGCAGCCAAACGCGCGTAGCGCCGTCAGAGTCGCGTCGGCTTCCGCGGTCGCGACCTCGACCGGTAGCGGGCCGCGGCCGAGCCGCTCGACCAGCTTCGAGTCGTCAATGATAATCACCAGTCGCTCCGCGCACGACTCGACCTGCTTCTCGCGCAGCAGCGCGCCGCCCAGTCCCTTGATGAGGTCGAGTTGCGGCGAAACCTCGTCGGCACCGTCAATCGCCAAGTCGAGCCGCAGGCCGGGCTCGAACTGCTGCAGCGGGATTCCCAGCTCCCGCGCACGGACGGCGGTACGCTCGGAGGTCGGCACGCCCGTTATCGCCAGCCCCTCAGCGACGCGGTCGCCCAGTAGCGCCAGCGCGTGGTCGGCAGTCGAACCGGTGCCGAGGCCAAGGAGCATTCCGTCGCAGACAAGTTCGACCGCCGCTGCGGCCGCTGCGCGTTTCAGGCTGTCGCCCACGCTAGTAGTAGAGCGGCTGCTCGGGCTCGTCCAGCTCTGCCTCGGTGAGGCGACTGCGCAGTTTCTGGAGCGCCTGCCGGAAGTCGCTGGCGCGCACCTTGGTCCGGTCGCCCTGGATAGCGGCCATGCCTGCCTCGACGCAGAGCGCCCGCAGGTCGGCGCCGGACATCCCCTCGGTTTCCTTCACCAGCTTCTTCAGGCTGAGGCCGCGGGTCAATGACATCAACCGCGAATGAATCTTCAGGATTTTCAGCCGCGCCTCGGCATCGGGCTGCGGGATGCGAATGATGCGGTCGAAACGTCCCGGTCGCAGCAACGCTTCGTCGAGAATGTCGGGCCGGTTCGAGGCAGCCATGATGGCGATATCGCCACGCGGGGTGAAGCCGTCCAGCTCTCCGAGCAATTGTATCAGCGTCCGCTGCACCTCGCGGTCGCCGGTGGTGCCGACGTCCATGCGCTTTGCACCCACGGCGTCGAGTTCGTCGATGAAGATGATGCTCGGCGCCTTCTCGTGCGCGAGCTGGAATAGCTCGCGCACTAGCCGCGCGCCTTCGCCGATGTATTTCTGCACCAGCTCGCTGCCAATCAGCCGGAGGAAGCTGGCGTTGGTCGCGTTGGCGACCGTCTTGGCGAGCAATGTCTTACCGGTGCCGGGGGGCCCGATGAGCAGGATGCCTTTCGGGGGTTCGACGCCGACCTTGAGGAACAGCTCCGGCTTGGTGAGCGGAAGCTCAACCGTGCTACGCAGTTCCTCCAGTTCCTTCTTCAGTCCGCCGATATCCTTGTAGGTCTCGGTCGGCTTCTCGAGCACCTCGGCGCCCATCACTAGCTGGTCCCGCACGGTGGGCAGCAGCTCCAGCACCGCCAGCGTCTGTCGGTGCAGCGCGACACGGTCACCGGCAAGCAGCGTCCCGCGGTCGATATTCTCCGAAAGGTGCACCACGAAGTCCGGTCCGGAGCTAGACTTGATTGAAACACGCCCGTCCTCGAGCAGGTCGCGCACGGTGCCGATGACCTGCGGCGGCGCGCGCAATCGCGCCAGCTCGCCCTTGAGGTGCGCGTTCTCGCGCTTGAGCCGCGAAAGCTCCGATTCATACTGCCGCTTCTCGGATTCGAACCGCTCGGTCTCCTCCATCAGCCAGCGATGCCAGTCCTGCGTATCGACACCGGGGCTGGCTACGACATCCTCATCCGGGGGGGCCATTCTGGAAGGTTTATCTGCCGGCTTTTATATATGAGTTTCGAATCATGCAATGCGAGCTCTGCGGAAGGGAAGCGGCGCTGGTCGCGACACAGGTTGCAGGCACGGTACTGCGCGCCTGTTCCGCCTGCACTGACTCGGGCCGCAAGGCGACCGCGCGCGAGGCCATGGGGCAGGAAGCGTGGGTCGCACAGGCGCTGGCAAAACGAGCGCGCCGGCAGCAGGTCAACGACGAGGCACCGGGCGACGTGCTGGTCGCCGACTGCGGCGCCCGCGTGCGGCAGGCACGGCAGCAACGCGGCTGGGACCACGCCCAGCTAGCGCAGAAGGCGGCTGAGAAGAAGTCAATTATCGCTTCGGTCGAGGCAGGCCACCACCATCCAGCCGAAAAGCTGGTGCGCAAGCTGGAGCGACTGCTCGGAATCAGGCTGACCGAGGACGCCGAGGGGCAGGGGCCGGCGAGCGCCGGCGGCCGCAAGGCGGAGGCGCTCACCATGGGCGACCTGTTGAAACAGGCGCTCGACAAAGGCTGAAACAGAAGCTATTTGTAGAACAAGCAGGCGTGCGCGCCGTGGGCGTTCTTAACCGGCATTTCGGAATGGAGCGCGAGAACGAGACGCTGGCGCTGCTCGCGCTGGCGTGCAGCTCGTTCCTGGTTTCACTCTACGCCGGCTACCACCTCAACGGAATCGGGCGCACGGTCGAGCTGCCGCTCTTCGGCATCGAGTTCCACCTCATCTCGACCCCGCTCTGGGTGCTGGCGGGGCTGGCGACGCTACTCTGCCTGCAGCAGTTATTCCACGAAATCTGGCACCACGGCGTCTGGCTCTTCGGCATCTACGTCCTGAGCGGGCTCGGGACGACACTCTTCTACGTGATGTTCGACCAGGGCTACCTCTGGTACCTCGTGGCGCTGGTGCTAATCCTGCTGGCGCTTTTCCTGATTTACTGGATGATACTCGAAATCTACGCGCTGCGCAGCCACATCCAGCACGAGCTGCCCGACGAGGAAATCGTGCTGAGCGACTGGCTCCCGGCGCTGCCAGCATTCATGCTCTTCACCATGCTAAGCTACTACTGCTATACAAAATGGTACCTCGGCGACCCCGGCTGGACCTTCGGCTACGCCCAGGAAGGGTACATCCTGTTCCAGCTGCTCGCTTTCGGGACCGCGCTATACGCGCTCTGGGTACCGCAGGTGCTGCTTGGCCGCCACCTAGAGGAAGAAATCCTGGAGGGGAAAGTACTACGCGACCTGCTGCCGGGCTCCGGCGGCCACTGCCCTGCCTGCGACGGCGAGATGCACGCGAGCGGGATGACCTGCCCAGAGTGCAGCCACCGGGAATCGGCTGCCTACTGTAGCGGCTGCGAGACCTACGTCGCGGCGTGCCCCACCTGCAGTCAGGGCGCGCAGGTCGGCACGACCTGCGGCGGCTGTGGCGAGGATTTAACAGGGCTGACCTGTGACGAATGCAACCACACGGGACCAGTCCGTTTCTGGGCCAGCGGGCTGAAAACGGCTCTCACAAAGGCTTAAAAAGCAAAAACTTGCGTCCCCACCCCAGCCCCGGCGGAAATTCCATCTTACGGGGCCAAAGATGCAACTGGAGATAACATGACAAACGAACAGAAGTCCGAATGGACAGCCCAGGCGCTGGTCGCAGGCGGAGCCGTACTCCTCCTACTCGCAGCGTTCTGGATGGGAGTCTACGCGCCTAACGCGAAGATGATCTCAGATGACTTCGAGACCACCTACGAGTATGAGGGAACCCTCAAAGTACTCGACTCGGGCAACAAGACCGGACAGGGCGAGCCGGGAGCATTCCAGACAATGCAGTTCGATAACGAAGGCTGCGCCTGCGACACCTACGGTGGAGCAGCACTCTGGCATATCCTGACGGCAGATCCCAAACAGTCGACGGATGACGAGACCTTCTACCACGAAGCGGTGAACGTCTACGCCACTCCGGATGACGGTGACGCTGACGGACTGCCCGATGCCTACATGTTTTCGCTCAAGGACAGCAACAGCTGGCTGGACCGCACGACCTATGAGTCGCGCGGCGAGGGAACCTCGGCCGACGACTACAGCTACAGCACTTGGAGCCCAAACAACCTTCCCGTGAAGGAGACCACGACCGCACCGAACCCGTTCGTGGCGGGCCACACCAACACTTACCTGTTCGAGGGCACCGAGGACGTTGACGGGCTCGAGGCGTACGTCTACGTTGCTGACGAAACCGGCACTAACATCGAATATATGCCGGCGACTACCAGCCCGCTCCACGCACTCAGCACCGAGCTCGGGGCGACTTTCTATATCTCCTATTACGAGCGAGTCAAGGTTGACTCGGAGAGCGGCACGACGCTTGACCGCGACCTGGACATCACGGTCTACGCCACCTTCCCGGACTTCTACGCGGCAGGTAACTATGGCCTGCTCTACCTGACCGACGGAGCGCACTTCCCGTCCGAGACTACCTATACTGGTACGCTTTTCGACCTAGCCAACGGCCTTGACGTGAACGTCACTGCCATCCAGACCACTTCCGTAATCAGCGCGATGCCGGGCCCGGATAACACCACGGTTGACCCAACTAC
>CAUZDT010000043.1:0-10314 GCA_963578705.1 Candidatus Thalassarchaeaceae archaeon | reverse complement strand
GTTAGCGTCCGGGTCATTCGGGTTCGAGCCAAAAACCGGCAGCGCCGCCAGCGGCGTGAGCAGCATCACCAACGCGACCAGCAAACTCAACCACTTCTGCCTCACTATCACGCGCACCTGCGCGTTCCGACGGGGGCTTTCGCTACATATAGGTTTTGGGACTGCATTTTGCGTCAATGGTCTGCCTCAAAGCCGTCGCTCATCCCGTCGTCGTCCGAGTCGGCGTCCCATGGGTCGGTCTGCGCCTCTTCCTCGCGCCAGTTGGGGAAATCGTGCCAGTTACCCTCCCAGTCCTCCCAGCCGTCGTCGTCATAATCGAGGCTGCCGTCGCTGGCGTCGAGCGGGTCGAAACCGCGCGTCTCGTTGGCCGGCTTGTGCTCGTCCCAGTAAACCTCCCAGCCGTCGGTGCAGTTGTCACCGTCGCTGTCGGGCTGCGCCGGGTTGGTGTTGTTGCGGAACTCCTCCAGGTTGGTGAATTTCTCCTCGGGCGACAGCTCGTCGTCGCGGTTAGCGTCGTAGCCGTCGCTGTCGAGGTCGAGAGCCGCGTCAGCCGCATCGCCTGGGTCGAGGCCGTACCACGCCTCCCAGCCATCGGGCATCCCGTCGCCGTCACTGTCGGCTTCCCAAGGGTCGGTGCCGTTGAGGTATTCCTGCAGGTTGGTGAAACGCTCGCGCGGCTCGATAGTGCCGTTACGGTCGAAGTCCCAACCGTCGTCGTCGGGATCCTCTCCGGCGTCGCTAGCGTCGAACGGGTCAAGCCCGTAGGAAATCTCCCAGCCGTCCAGCATCCCGTCACCGTCCGAATCGGGATTGGACGGGTCGGTGACATAGCCGTCGTCTCCGGCGACTACCTCCTCGCCGTCCTCAATCAGGTCGCCGTCGGTGTCGCGTCCCAGCGGGTCGCTACCGGGAATCGCGTCGGCGGCAATCACGTACTCGTCGTAGCCTTCGACGAGGGAATTGTTGAACTCGTGCAGGTTCACCAGCCCGTCGTTATCAGGGTCGGCCCAGGCGTCGCTGCTGTTGAGCGGGTCGAAGCCCCAGTAAACCTCCCAACCGTCGGCCATGCCATCGAAATCGCTGTCGCCGTTGTTCGGGTCGGTCCCGTTCAGGTATTCCTCGAGGTTGGTGAATAATTCACCCTGCTCGAAGCTCGAATTCAGGTTGGCATCGTAGCCATCATTATCGCCATCGAGCCAGGCGTCGCCCTCCCAGAGAGGGTCGAGGCCGTACCGGATTTCCCAGCCGTCCGGCATACCGTCCATGTCCGTGTCGTTCCAAGTCGGGTCAGTCAGGTATTCGAAGATTTCCTCGCCATCGAGGAGTCCGTCGCCGTCGGTATCGTTGAGCAGCGGGGTGGTCGAGCGGATACCGTCCACCTCGCTGTAGCCGGTCCCGACACGGGAGTTGTTGTATTCCAGCCGGTTGACGAGGCCGTCGCCATCGGGGTCGGAGAGGTTGTCGAGCGGGTTGTTGGGGTTCAGCCCCTGAAGGTACTCCCAGCCGTCGAACATCCCGTCGTCGTCTGTATCCGGGTCCCAAGGATGGGTGTCGGCCTGGAACTCGAGCAGGTTGGTATGCAGCTCGCCCGCTTCAAGGATGCCGTTCCAGTTGGCGTCGTGGCCGTCCTGGTCGTAGTCCACGCCGGCGTCGAACGGGTCGAGCGGGTTGAGGCCGAACCATACCTCCCAGCCGTCCCACATCCCGTCGCCGTCGGTGTCATTCAGGTCGGGGTGGGTATCGCTGCTGTATTCCTCGAGGCTGGTGAAGGTCTCGTTGCCAGCCACCTCGCCGTTGCGGTCGAAGTCCCAGCCATCGCCGTCCGTGTCCAGCACCGCATCGGTGGGGTCGAGCGGGTCGAGGCCGTACTGCACTTCCCAGCCGTCCGGAATCGAGTCGTCGTCGCTATCGGGGTTGGTGGGGCCGGTCCCGTTCAGGTACTCCTGCAGGTTGGTGTAGTATTCGTCCGGATCGACCGTCTGCGAGCGGTCGTAGTCGTGGCCATCGCTGTCCAGGTCGCCGCGTGCGTCGGCCGGGTCGCGCGGATTGAGGCCATACTGAACCTCCCAGCCATCCGGCATCCCGTCGAAGTCGGTGTCGTTGTGGGTCGGGTCGGTCTGCCAGGTGTTCAGTTCGGCAAAGTCGCTGAGGCCATCACCATCAGTGTCGTTCAGGTTGGGGCGGGTGGTGTCAATCTCATCGGCGCGACGCCAGCCGGTATCGAGCAAACTGTTGTTGTATTCGTAGATATTGGCGAGGCCGTCGCCGTCCAAGTCACCCCAGTTGTCACCGGGAAAGAGCGGGTTAAGGCCGTAAATGACCTCCCAGCCGTCCGGCATCTCGTCGTTGTCGGTATCGGCATCGCGCGGGACGGTGTCGTTGAGGTATTCGGCGAGGTTGGTGTAGAACTCGGCAAACGACAGGTCGCCGTCGAAGTCAGCGTCCCAGCCGTCATTATCGGCATCCTGCCAAGCATCGGCGCCGATGGTAGGGTCGAGGAACCAGTGCGCTTCCCAGCCGTCCCACATCCCGTCGCCGTCGCTGTCGGGATCCCAGGGGCTGGTACCGTTCTGGAACTCGGCCAGGTTGCTGAACTTCTCGGAGGCGGTAATGCTCCCGCCATAGTCGAAGTCGTGGCCGTCGTTGTCAAAATCCAGTTTCGCATCGCCGTCAAAAAGCGGGTTGAGGCCGTAGAGCGCCTCCCAGCCGTCCGGCATCCCGTCCCGGTCCGAGTCGGGGTCATTGGGGTCGGTCGAGTTACCGAACAGCGACTCCATCTCGAACTCCATCAGGTTGGTGAAATTCTCGGAGCTCTCGAGCACTCCGTTACCGTTCAGGTCGAAACCGTCGTGGTCGGTATCCCAGGCGGCATCCGCGGCGTCGAACGGGTTCAGCCCGTGAATCAGCTCCCACCAGTCGGGCATCCCGTCGTTGTCGCTATCCTTGGTCGGCAGGTGTGGGTCGTTGGTAGCGCTGTCGGGGTCAATGTGCTGCGACGACTGGAAGCTCACCAGCGGGGAGAACGGCAACGCCGCCAGCAGCATGATTACAACCGCCAGCACAACGTAGCGCCGGCCACCCGTCTCCGCCATCCCCGGCTACGCCGGGGTGCGCTAGATAAAACTCACCCGATAACCAGCAGGTCGCGCGGCAGGCTGGTGAGGCTGCGGCTGCCGTCCTGCGTGATGACCATATCGTCCTCAATCCGGATGCCGCCGAGGGTCGGGATGTAGACGCCCGGCTCGACCGTGAAGGTCATCCCGGGCTCGAGCGCGACGGCGGAGTTCTGATTTATATACGGCTCTTCGTGAACTTCGAGCCCCAGCCCGTGGCCGGTGCGGTGGATGAAGAACTTGCCGTAGCCCGCCTCGGCGAGGGCATCGCGCGCCGCCGCATCCACCTCGCTGGCGACGACCCCCGGCGCGGCCAATATGCGCGCCGCCCGCGCGGCGGCGCGCACCGCTCCGTGCGCCTCGAGCTGCGGCTGCGTCGGCTCGACGGCGACCACGAACGTGCGCGTGATGTCCGAGAAATATCCGGCGTGGGTTGCGCCCCAGTCGACAATCAGCAGGTCGCCCCGCGCCAGCTTCCGGTCGCCCGGGAAGTGGTGCGGGCTGGCGCCGTTGGGGCCGCTGGCGACAATGGGGGCGAACGGCAGTTCCGGCTCGGAGCCCGCCTCGTATAGTGCCTGCACCAGCGCCGCCGCCAGCTCACGCTCGCGCATGCCGACGGCGAAGGCGGGCTGCACTTCGCGGAAGGCGGCCTCGGCCAGCGCCACGGCGCGCTCCATCTTCGCCAGCTCTTCGGCAGACTTGCGCATCCGCAGCTGCGCCAGAACAGCCCCGGCGTCAATCCGTTCGTCGCCGATTCCTGCCTGCGCCAGCAGCTCCAACTCCATGAAACGCAGCCTGCGCCCTTCGACGCCCAGCCGACCCGGCGGCAGCACGGCTGCCGCCGCTTCGAACGCGCTGGCGGGACCGGCCGCGTCGGAGTAGGTGACGATATCACACTCCAGTGCTTCGGCGCGGGAGCGCTCCAGCTCCGGCAGCAGCAGCACCGGCTGCGACCGCTGCGGGACGAAGAGCACCAGCGGCCGTTCACTGAGGTGGAATTGGAGCCCCGTCAGGTAGCGCAGGCTGGGGCCGGGGACCAGCGCCAGTAACTCGAAACCTGCGTTGGTCATCGCTTCACGCAGCTGCGCCAGCCGTTCCATGCTGCGCCAGTGGCCCTTGCCTTTTTAGCAACCCGCCCTGCCCGGCCATGAAAGAGAAGGTTTACCGGGAAATTCTCAGGGAGCTTGACCGGCATCGCGGCTACGGCGTGCATACCGGCGTCGAGGAAGTCGCCGGCAAGTTCGAGCAACCGTACGACGCCGTGCGCGCCATCCGTTCGCAGTTCCTGCAACGCAAGTCAATCAAGAACCATTACCGTGTCAAGGACCGCTCGCGAAAGCACCTCCAGCGCTGGAAGACGGGCGTCTCCATCGGCGACCTGGCACTCGAGCTGGACTTTCCGCCGGTGCTGCTCGCCAACTTCCTGCTAATGGAGATGCGCCACTCCAAGAAGCGCACCAAGGAATTGCTGAAGAACACGAAGCTGGTCAAGGACGAGCGACTGCGAAAGGAACTCGAAGATATAACCACGCGCGATGAACTCTACACTCCCATCTCACACGGCAAGCAGGCGGCCGAAGGCGACCGCCGTGAAGACCGCCTTGCAGTGTGGCTCGACAGACTGAAGCTGGAATACTTCACCGAAAACGACCTGCGGCGAGGCACGGTCGAGGGCAAGACGCCTGACTTCCTGCTGCTGAAGCCACTGGTGTGGCACGGCGACGAATACCACTGGGTCGAATCCAAGGCGAGCTTCGGCGACGACTACATCCACCGCAAGAACCACCGCGGGCAGGTCTCTCAGTACGTCGAGCTCTACGGCCACGGCATGCTGGTCTACTGGTACGGCTACCTCGAAAACCTGCAGCGCAAGAACTACGTCATCGTCGACCGGCGCGAGCTGGGCCTCGAGTAGGCACGGTCGCTATCAGGGCGTCATTTCCGGGTCAATCTCACGCGCCCACGCCGTAATTCCCCCGACGAGTGATGTAGCGTTATACCCGCGCCCGGAGAGCCAGACCGTGGCGGTCGTGGAATTGACTCCAAGGTGACAGTAAAGCACGATTTCGCGGTCCGGCGGTAGCTCCGCCACGCGTGCCTGAACCTCGCCAAATGGCAGGTGCAGGTCATCCTCCAGGCGGCAGTGCCTCCGTTGCTTTGCGGGGCGCAGGTCGACCAGCAGCGGTGGCTCCGCTCCTGCCAGCGCTGCTTGCAGTTCAACTGGCGATATTACTACTGCCGTAATCCAGAGCGGCCACCGCCCAGCCGGCGCGCGATGAGCAGGCTCGCGCCGAGCAGCAGCAGCGCCAGCGGGTTGAGCAGGACCCGCTCCCATAGCCAGGCACCCTCCGCCTGCGGGTCGAGCCCGCTGCAGTCCCAGCCGTCGTAATATTCGAAGGGCGACTCATAGCAGTGGCTCCCCTCATAGTAGGCCCAGCCGTAGTTGCCACCGCGCTCGACTATGTTGATTTCCTCCCACACATCCTGCCCCACGTCGCCCAGCCACAATTCCCCGGTTTCGGAATCGAAGCTGAACTTCCACGGGTTGCGGAAGCCGTAGGCCCAGATTTCGGGAGCGCCGCCGCCGTCGGCGAACGGGTTGCCGTCCGGGATTCCGTACGGGTCGCCCGTGTCGACGTCGAGCCGCAGCAGCGACCCCTTCAACGACTGCGGGTTTTGCGCGTTGGCGAAGGCGTCGCTGTACTTGCCGCCGTCACCGAGCCCCAGATAGAGGTAGCCGTCAGGACCGAATGTGAGGTGGCCACCGTTGTGGTTGTGGTAGGGCTGCGCCACCTCGAGCAGCACCCGCTCGGTGCCGACGTCCGCGTGGTCGCGGACGCCAGTTGCGTTTGCACTCGCAACGAACTCCGTCAGCCGCAGCGTGCCGTCGTCGTGAGTTGTGTAGGCGACAAAGAAGCGGCCGTTCCCTGCAAAGCCGGGATGGAACGCCAGCCCCAGCAACCCCTGCTCCCAGTCGGCGTCGTTGACCGTTTCGCGGATGTCAAGCAGCTGGCTGGCGTTGCCCTCCTGCGGGCAAGTGACGCGACCAGGCTGCTCGACGATGCAAAGTCGGCCGTCACCAGTTGGCACTAGCCCAATCGGGTTCTCGAACTGTAGTGGGGAAAACGCGTCGACAAGCGTTATGTTGCCACCGGCCTCGGTGAAGCGCCAGATGGTGCCGCCCCGGTCCGCCACGTAGAGCTCGCCGGCGTCATCAACCCCGAAGGTGGCTGCGGAGAGCCGCGCCTCCCAGCCCGGGTCGTTGAGCGAGTCGAGCAGTAGCTCGACCACGGGGCCACTATCTGTGCGTTCGAGCGCCCAGATTTTGCCGTGGATGAAGTCGCCGAAAACATACTTACCGACGAGTGACTCCACCGCCTCGCCGCGGTAGACATGGCCGCCGGTAATCGACGCGGGGCCGCCGTCGTGCGCGTATTCGTAGAGCGGCTCCGCGTAGCGCGCCTGCGGCTGCTCATCGGGCAGGTTGCGCCAGCCGACCGAGAGCAGGAACAGAACCAGCACCAGCGCCAGCCAGGCCTGCAGCCAGCGGCGCTGTTCCATGGCTCCACAAGGACGCCCGGTTTTAGCTTCAGTCCCAGAAGCGGCGCGTGCGCGCGTAGGTGATTTCCGCTTCCATGATGGCTTGCACCAGTTGGTCGTCAGGCAACTGCCGCCGCAGGATGCGACCCGCCGTCGCGGGGCCGACTCCCCTGCCTGCCAGCACCAGCGCCGCGCGCGGGCCGTGCGTGCGAGCCAGCGATGCCGCTCGCTCGCGCTGGCGCGCCGGAACGCCGCGCTCCGCCTCGAGCGGATGGAGCAGCGCAATCATCTGCCCGCTGCATTTCGGGCAGCGCAATTCCCTCACGGTGACGTCGCCGCTGCGACGGCGGCGGGAATTATCGCACGCCAGGCACTCGAGCCGCAGCACAGTACGGCGCAGCCGTCGCTCGACCGCCGCTAGGATGGCACTGCCGGGACGCGGTGGCTTGAGCAGGTCTCGGTACGGCTCCAGCGCGCCAGCCCCGAAGGGCGTCGCCGGCGACGCGACGATTTCAAGCTCACCGTCCGCCAGCGCAGTCGTCAGCGCCTCGAGCCCCGGCTCGTCGAGCTGGTGGAACAGCAGCCGCTCGACCGCCTCGCGGTAGAGCGGTGTATCACTGTAGGCCGCCAGCAGCCGCCGCAGCCCGAAGCGCCCCACGTCGGCGTCGGGAGCAATCGCACCCATCTTGCGCGCGACGTGCAGCAGCTGCGGTCCCAGCATCGGGGAGCTCCGCACGGCGAGCCGCAACAACGGTCCCAGCCCGGGGCGCAGCGCGCGCACGGTCTGCTCCACATCCCGCGCGCGCAGCCTCGCTGGCAGGTCAAGAATGACGCGGTAGGGGTCGCTCTGGAAACCGCACGCCTCGCCCGCCCGTGAAGTCAGTAGCGACGCCAGCACCATCCCCAGCGTGCGGTTGAGTCGCGTCCCGCCAGCGTGCGTCAGCACCAGCAGCCGCTCATGCCGCTCCAGCGTCATGCGACCGAGCGCAGGCGTCTCACCGTCTTTAAATATAGATATTCGGAAGCTTTCCAGCGCTTCGCGCACCTCCGGGGCGAACGGCAGCCCCTCCCAGTCGCCCGTTGCGAGCCGTTCCACAACTTCGCGGGCGACCGACTGCGGCACCGGGATATCCTCACCAATCCAGCGCGGCAGTTCACCCAGTGCCGACGCCGGGGCGACCGTGACTTCTTCTTCGATTTCGAGCACTTCCCACGCCGCGCCACGGAAGATAATGCGCTCGCCCGGCGCCAAGTCCAGGATGAACCGCTCGTCGAGTCGCCCGATAAGCCGACGCGTCGAAATGTCGCGCACCGACATCGTCTTTTCGTCGGGGATTAGCGACAGGTTACCGTGGAAATACTTTAGCGCGCGCGGTCCCTGCCGCACATTGTTTTCCACGGGCCGCGCCTGGTGCAGCCGGTCGAGCAACGCCAGCAGCTCGTCCAGCTGCTCGCCCCGCAGTTCGCGGAACGGCCACGCCCGCCGGGCCGCGCTGAGCATCGCCTGGCGGTCTACCGACTTGTCGCAGACAGTCCAAGCGATAAGCTGGTTGGCGAGCACCGCGAGCGGCGCCTCACGGATGCGCGACGGCTCCAGCTCGCCTGCCAGTGTGCGCCGCGCAACGACGGCTGCCTCGAGCAGCTCGACCGGCTCACTGGCGACGACGCGGCCGATGGCGGTCGCGCGCAGCCGATGCCCCGAGCGGCCGAGACGCTGGCTTAGGCGAGACGGGTCGCGCGGGGAGTTATACTGCAATACCAGCTCGGTATTGCCGACGTCGATGCCGAGCTCGAGCGACGACGTGCAGATGAGCGTGCTGATGTCGCCGGTGCGATACCCTTCCTCGGCCTCGATGCGCACGTCGCGCGAGAGCGAACCATGGTGCACCGTGATTGGCGCGTCGGGCTGCCAAATACTCCAGCGCACCCCCAGCGCCTCGGCGGTGTCGCGCGTGTTCACGAACAGGAGCGTCGGCCGGCCGGCAGCTGCTTTGGCACAGTAGCGCAGCGCCGCAATTCGCTGCGGCTCCCAGAACAGCTCGTCCACGAGCGTCTCGTCCGCCTCGGTCGGCTGCGGCGAAACCACCTGCAGGTCCATCTTCCGCACAATCGCCGGCGCGACAATTTCAACCACGCGGTCGCCGCCGAGAAAGCCAGCCACCTCTTCGGGGGTGCCAACGGTTGCGCTCAGGCCGATGCGCTGGAATTCCCCCGCCAGCAGTGCCAGTCGCTCGAGCGCCAGCGAAAGCTGCGCACCGCGTTCGCTCGACGCCAGTTCGTGCACCTCATCAATCACGACGGCGCGCACCTGCGCCAGATGGGTGCGCAGCCGCTTGCCCGAGAGCATGATTTGCAGTGTTTCGGGCGTCGTTACCAGCAACTGCGCGGGGTGGCGCGACTGCCGGTTGCGCTCCTTTTGCGAAGTATCTCCGTGCCGCACCGCGACCGGCAGTTCCAGCTCCTCACCAATGCCCTTGAGCCGGCGCAACATGTCACGGTTGAGCGATCGCAGCGGGGTGATGTAGAGCACCGCAATCGGCTGCGCCGGTTTGCGCAACATGCCGTCGAGCAGCGGCACGACCGCCGCCTCGGTCTTGCCGACTCCCGTCGGGGCAATCAGCAGTGTATGCTTCCCTGACGCAATCGCCGGCCATGCCGCCGATTGCGCCGGCGTCGGCTCCGCCAGCCCGCGGCTCTCCAGAGCGGCCCGCAACCGCGGGTCGAGCTTCATCGCTCCAGCCGCAAGTCCATCAAGTGGCGCAATTCGCCGAAATCCAACCCGTCGAGCGACTCGACCCGCGCCGCCGGCAAGTCTCCGTAGCCGTTGCGCAGCAGCACGCCGAAACCTGTCAGTGGCTCGCGGTTCATCGTGCGGCCCGCCAGTTCACCGAAAGCGGGTATGATAATCAGCTCCTCGCCCATCACGTCGTAGCGCTCGCCTGCGACGAGCGGCACGCGCAGCCAGCAGTCAGCCGTGTGCAGCTTCTCGACACGGTCCCGGAAGGCGATTGCCGGATGGTTGTGCCCCGCGACCACCTGTCGGCACGCCACCACCTCGGGCGCGGGCCAGGCGTGGCCGTGGTGCAGCCCCACGTCGCCAACGACGACTCCCTGCACGGGGTGGAAGCGGACGCTCCCCGGCGCCAGTTCACGCAGCCCCCCGTCGTGATTGCCCGGCACCACCTCGACCTGCACCGCCTCACCCAGCGTGGCGAACATGCGCCGCAGGTCACGCCGCTGCTGGTGGCTCGAGTGCGGCACCTGATGCTTCACGTCGCCCAGCAGCAGGAGCCGCTCTGCGGCCACCTGCGCCACCAGCGCCAGCAGCCGCTCGGTGCGCTGCCGGGCGCGGTTGGGAACCCACACCCCGCCCCGCAGCAGCTCCGCTTCGACGCCGTAGTGCAGGTCCGCGACGACAAGCATCTGCTCATCGGGCAAGTGTAGTGCGGGCTCGCCCGGGACCGGGACCGCCGCCACGCTACAACCCCAAGCTGCCGGTCAGCAGGAAAGCGGCAATTGCCCAGCCCAGGATAGCACCGCCGTTGAGCAGCGGCAGTCCCGCCTGCGGGCGGCCGCCGAGCACGAAGTGCATCAGGACCGCGAAGCCAGCCAGTCCCCCCAGCAGCGCGCCCAGACCGACGCCCCAACCAAGCGTCGCCTT
>CAUZDT010000042.1:0-10509 GCA_963578705.1 Candidatus Thalassarchaeaceae archaeon | reverse complement strand
AGGCCGCTCGCGGAGCCGTGGTAAACGTACGCCTCGCCCGCGTTGCTGGCGGCACCGTCGTTGCCGTACGAGCCGACAACCACGTCCGCGTAGCCGTCGCCGTTGACGTCGCTCGCCGAGGCGACGATCTGGCCGAAGTAGTCGCCCGCCGACTCGCCCTGGTCGCTCCAATCAGGCGTCGCCGAAAGGCCGCTCGCGGAGCCGTGGTAGACGTACGCCTCGCCCGCATTGCTGCCGATGCCGTCGTTGCCGTACGCACCGACGATGACGTCCGCGTAGGCGTCGCCGTTGACGTCGCCCGCGCTGGCGACGCTGACGCCGAAATTGTCGCCCGTCGACTCGCCCTGGTCGCTCCAATCAGGCGTCGCCGAAAGGCCGCTCGCGGAGCCGTGGTAAACGTACGCCTCGCCCGCGTTGCTGGCGGCACCGTCGTTGCCGTACGAGCCGACAACCACGTCCGCGTAGCCGTCGCCGTTGACGTCGCCCGCGCTGGCGACGCTGATGCCGAAATTGTCGCCCGCCAGCTCGCCCTGGGCGTTCCAGTCAGGCGTCGCCGAAAGGCCGCTCGCCGAGCCGTGGTAAACGTACACCTCGCCCGCATTGCTGCCGGCGTCGTCGTTGCCGTACGCGCTGACGATGACGTCCGCGTAGCCGTCGCCGTTGACGTCGCCCGCCGAGGCGACGAGCCTGCCGAAGTAGTCGCCCGCCGCCTCGCCCTGGTCGCTCCAGTCCGGCGTCGCCGAAAGGCCGTTCGCGCTGCCGTGGTAGACGTACGCCTCGCCCGCAGTGCTGCCGGCGCCGTCGTTGCCGTACGCACCGACGATGACGTCCGCGTAGCCGTCGCCGTTGACGTCACCCGCACTGGCGACGCTGAAGCCGAAGTAGTCGCCCGCCGCCTCGCCCTGGTCGCTCCAAGTCTCGAACGCCGGCACAAGGGTAATTGCGAATGAGTAGACATACACCTGGCCTGCGTTGGCGCTGGCGTCGTCATTGAGGTAGGCGCCGACGATGACGTCCACGTAGCCATCACCATTCACGTCACCCGCGCTGGCGACGCTGGTGCCGAGCACGTCGTTCGCCGCCTCGCCCTCTTCACTCCAGTCCGGCGTCGCCGAGAGGCTGCTCGCCGAGCCAAGGTAAACGTAAGCCATACCCGTGCTGTAGCCGGCGGCGCCGTCGAAGCCGGTCGCGCCGACAACCACGTCCGCGTAGCCGTCACCGTTCACATCACCCGCCGAGGCGACGGTGGCGCCAAGCAAGTCGTACGCCGCCTCTCCCTCGACGCTCCAGTCAGATGTAGCCGAGAGGCCGCTCGCGGAACCGTGGTAAACGTACGCCTTGCCCGCGTTGTTGCCGGCACCGTCGTTGCCGGCCGCGCCGATGATGATGTCACCGTAGCCGTCGCCATTCACGTCGCCCGCGTCGGCGACGCTTCCGCTGAAGTAGTCGCCCACCGCTTTGCCCTCTTCGCTCCAGTCCGGCGTCGCCGAGAGACCGCTCGCGGAACCGTGGTAAACGTACGCCTTGCCCGCGTTGCTGCCGGCACCGTCGTTGTTCTCCGCGCCGACAACCACGTCCGCGTAGCCGTCACCGTTCACGTCACCCACCGAGGCGACGCTGCCACCGAAGTAGTCGCCAGCCACCTCGCCCTCGACACTCCAGTCTGGCGTCGCCGAGAGACCGCTCGCCGAGCCGTGGTAGACGTACGCCTCGCCCGCAGCGCTGGCGGCGCCGTCGTTGCCGTACGCGCCGACTATCACATCATCATAACCATCACCATTCACGTCGCCCGCGCCGGCGACGCATTCGCTGAAAAAGTCGCCCGCCGCCTCGCCCTGGTCACTCCAGTCCGGCGTCGCAGAGAGGCCGCTCGCGGAGCCGTGGTAAACGTATACCTTGCCTATATTCTCGTCGGCACTGTCGTTACCGTCCGCGCTGACAACCACGTCCGCGTAGCCATCGCCGTTCACGTCGCCCGCGCTTGCGACGCTGTAGCCGAAGCGGTCGTTCGCCGCCTCGCCCTGATCGCTCCAGTACGGCGTGGCCAATAGCCCGCTCGAAGAGCCGTAGTAAACGTAAGCCTCGCCCGCCTGAGCGCCGGCGTCGTCGTTCTTGTACGCGCCCACAATCACGTCCGCGTAACCGTCACCGTTCACGTCGCCCGCAGAAGCGACGCTGGCGCCGAAGTAGTCGGTCGCCGCCTCGCCCACGGCACTCCAAGTGCCAGTCAGGCCACGGCTGAGCTTCAGCGTCCCGCCACTGGTATCGACGAAAAAGCTCTCACCGTCATCGAAGTCATCGGCACTGGTCTGTTCCCAGCGGGTTCCACTGGCGTCAAGGACCAGCAGGGGCAGCGCCGCTCCCAGCAGGAGCAGTGCGACAAGCATTGAGGCGATTGCGTTGCGCATGGTGGGTCTCCTCAGGCACTACCTCGGCAGCAGCACCCAAGCGTAACCGCCCCAACGAGGGGGCTCGTCAAAAAGGACTAGGCACGCCTGCGGCGCAGGAGGGCAATTGTCCCGAGCAATGCCGCAGCGGCAAGCACTCCCGGTCCGGGGACCTGCTCACCGGCCTCGATTTCGAAGCTGCCATCCGCGAAGTTGGTACCGTTCTTGGCGGCGGTCCACATTACAGGCTTTAAGTTTTTGGGAAAAGGTTGCCGCTCAACCGGCAGACGGAGGTGGGAGGTGGGAGTTGCCCACCGGGAGCAGCCACTTTTCAGCCCCGCGCGGTAAAAAAGAATTGGGGTGAGCCTGATAAACCGCGGACCGCGTGCGCCGTCATGGAACCCATCCGGGCGCCGCGCGGCAGCGAGCTCAGCTGTAAGGGCTGGGAACAGGAGGCGGCGCTGCGGATGTTAATGAACAACCTCGACCCCGAAGTCGCGGAAAACCCGGACGAGCTAGTGGTCTACGGCGGCCGTGGCAAAGCGGCGCGCAACTGGGACTGCTACCACGCCATCGTCCGCGCATTGCGCGGGCTCGAAGGCGACGAGACACTGCTGGTGCAATCGGGCAAGCCGGTCGGCGTCTTCCGCACGCATGCCGACGCGCCGCGGGTGCTGATTGCCAACGCCAACCTGGTCGGCAACTGGGCGACCTGGGAGCACTTCCACGAGCTGGAGCGCAAGGGTCTGATGATGTACGGGCAGATGACCGCCGGCTCCTGGATTTACATCGGGTCGCAGGGCATTTTGCAGGGCACCTACGAGACCTTTGTCGAAGCCGGCCGCCAGCATTTCGACGGATCACTCGAAGGCCGCCTCATTGTCAGCGGCGGCCTCGGCGGAATGGGCGGCGCGCAGCCGCTGGCGGCGACGATGGCGGGCGCGACGTTCCTCGCTGCGGATGTTGACCGCACGCGCATTGAGAAGCGGCTCGCGAGCGGCTACTGCGACGAAATCAGCGACGATATTGACGCGGCGATTGACCTCGCGCTCAAGTGGCGCGATGCGGGCAAGGCTCGCAGCGTCGGCGTCGTCGCCAACGCCGCCGACCTGCTCGAGCGGCTCATCAAGCGCGACATCGTTCCTGACCTGCTGACCGACCAGACCTCGGCGCATGACCCGCTTAACGGCTACGTCCCGCGTGGGCTCTCGCTCGACGAAGCACTGGCACTGCGCGAAAGCAACGCCGCGGCATACCAGCAGCGCAGCCTGGCAACGATGGCGGACCACGTGCGCGCAATGCTCAGCCTGCAAAAACGGGGCGCGCACACTTTTGATTACGGCAACAACCTCAGGGCTGGCGCGCAGGAAGCGGGGGTCGCGAACGCGTTCGACTTCCCCGGCTTCGTCCCGGTGTATGTGCGGCCGCTCTTCTGCGAAGGCAAGGGGCCGTTCCGCTGGGTGGCACTGAGCGGCGATCCCGCGGACCTGGCCGCCACCGACGACGTGATTCTCGAGCTGTTCCCCGATAATGAGCCGCTTGTGCGCTGGATAACCATGGCACAGGAGAAAATCAAATTCCAGGGACTGCCGGCGCGCATCTGCTGGCTCGGCTACGGCGACCGTGCGAAAGCAGGACTGGCCTTCAACAAACTCGTCGCTTCAGGCAAGGTGAGCGCACCCATCGTGATTGGTCGTGACCACCTCGACTGCGGCTCGGTCGCGAGCCCGAATCGCGAGACCGAAGCGATGCGCGACGGCAGCGACGCGGTCGCCGACTGGCCGCTGCTGAACGCGATGCTAAATGTCGCGGCCGGTGCAACATGGGTCAGCTTCCACCACGGCGGCGGCGTCGGCATCGGCTATTCGCTCCACGCCGGGATGGTCGTCGTCGCTGACGGCACCGACGCAGCAGCGGCGCGGCTCGAGCGGGTGCTGACAACCGACCCCGGCACCGGCATCATGCGGCACGTTGACGCCGGCTACGACCGCGCCCGCGAAGTCGCTGACGAGCACGACCTGCAGGTCGGGCTGGTCGATTGAGCGCCGCATGAACCTCATCCTCGCGTCGCAAGCCGACAGCGCCGCGCTCAACCTGCGCGATCGGCTGCTTGAGCTCGGGAACTGGCGCGAAGATGGCGAATTCCAGGGCAGCCCCGTATGGCGGCTCGTCGACGGCGGTGGCAGCTTCTGCGCAGTGGGAACCCGCATGGCGACACTCGCAGAGCTGCACCTCCACGCCGAAAACATCGACCGCGAGTGGGCGGCGCAGTTCGGCGAAAGCCCCGAATGCATCGCATTCCTGTCGCGCCACAAGGCGGCCAGCGGGCGACCGAGCCTGACGGTGCACCCTGTCGGCAACTGGGGCAGTGCCGACTACGGCGGAACGCCCGGCGCGGTCTCGGGGACCGCGCCGGGCTGGATGACCGGGCTGCTGCTCGCCATCACCCGCACCGCGCCCGCCGGCTACCAGGCCTGCTTCGAAGCGACGCACCACGGGCCGCTGCTCGAAACGCCGGCCTTCTTCGTCGAAATCGGCTCCGACGAGAGTCGCTGGGAATTGCGCGAGCCGGCCGAAGTGCTGGCGCGGGCGCTGCTCGCGCTCGAGCCGGCGAGTGGCATCGCACTCGTCGGCATCGGCGGCGGCCACTATACCCCACGCTTCAGCGACATCGCGCTCAAACGCGAAGCGATTTTCGGCCACATGGTCCCGAAATACGCGCTCGAGCAGCTGACGCCGGAGCTGCTGCGGTCGGCGCTCGAGCGCTCGGGGGCCCAGGCGATTTACCTGCACCGCAAGGGGATGCCGAAATCCGCCGTCACGCGCTGGCGCGACTGGGCCGGGAAAAATAGCATCGCAATCGTCAGCTCGAAAGAGCTGCCGCAGCGTGAGAAATAGACTGAAAATTTCTCGAAGACCAGTATAAAAAATCTGAACTAGCCCGGGAGGAGCATCGCAATGACCGCCTGCTTGAGTTCATCAACGCCAGTTCCTTCCGTAGCCGAGACCGCCAGCGCACCCTCCCCCGGGGGCGCCTCCTGCTCCAGATCGAACTTACCATGCACCTCCAGCCAGGG
The DNA here is from genome assembly GCA_963578705.1 of Candidatus Thalassarchaeaceae archaeon. GTDB lineage: Archaea > Thermoplasmatota > Poseidoniia > MGIII > CG-Epi1 > UBA8886. The sequence goes on along the minus strand of CAUZDT010000042.1, from coordinate 5,045 downwards.
CGCCTGCGGGTAGCGCGCGCGCAGCTCGGCGCGCAGCGCTTGCTGGACTTCGAGCGGGTAGCCCGAAGTCCCCGAAGCGTCCGTCACGAACACAATAGCGGGCGCCAGATGCTCGAGCGCTGCGAGCCCCTGTTTCTCGATGTTGTTGCGCTCCGCGTCAGGACGGTCGAGCAGCCCCGGGGTGTCGAGCACCTGTATCGTCTGGTAGCGGGCGGTGATGTGCCCCAGGCTCACCGACTTCGTCGTGAACGGGTATTCGCGCACCACCGGCCGGCCGGTGGAAATGGCGCGCACCAAACTTGACTTGCCGACGTTGGGCGCACCCGCCATCGCCACCAGCGGCGTTTCCGGGTCGACCGCCGGTAGCTTGCGCAGCACCGACCGGGCATCGCGCAGGAATTCCAGCCGGTTGGCGACCTGCCGCACCACCGAAGTCAGGCGTCCGTAGCCCTGCTTCTGGAGCTGGCGCGCCCGCTCGCCGCGGGCGCGCGCCGCCTGCGACGTGAAGCGACTGCCCAGCTTCTGGAGCTGTTTGCGCGCCCAGTCAACGCCGCCCAGCGACTGCCGCAGCTCGTCCAGCCCGACGGAAAGGTCGACGATGTCGCGGTCGAACGGGTGCAGCTGGTCCAGGCTCGGGAAATCGTCGACAATCGCGCCGAGCGTCGCCGCAAGGTTGTCGGAGAGCGAAGAGAGCTTGCGCGCAGCGTTGTCGGATGCGCCGCTGCGCTTCTTCGCGGCGCGGTGGAGCGCACGCTCGACGAGTTGCTCTGCATCGAGTATCTCGGGCAGCGGGCGCCAGTCCATGCTGGCGCGAAAACAGGGGGTCTAAATCACATGTGGTCGATGACGGCCTGCCCGAACTCGCTGCACTTCAGCAGTGTCGCGCCCTCCATCAACCGGTGAAAATCGTAGGTGACGCTGCGCGCCGTGATGGCGCCTGCGATGCCGCGGATGACCAGGTCGGCCGCCTCGTTCCAGCCCAGGTAGCGCAGCATCATCTCACCGCTCAGGATTACCGAGCCGGGGTTCACCTTGTCCTGCCCCGCATATTTCGGCGCGGTGCCGTGCGTCGCCTCGAAGAGCGCGTGGCCGGTGTCGTAGTTGATGTTGGCGCCCGGCGCAATGCCGATGCCGCCCACCTGCGCCGCCAGCGCATCAGAGATGTAGTCGCCGTTCAGGTTCATCGTCGTCAGCACGCTGTACTCGCGCGGGCGCGTCAGCAATTGCTGGAGCATCGCGTCGGCGATGACGTCCTTGATGATGATGTCACGGCCCGACTCCGGATTCTTGAGCGTGCACCACGGCCCGCCATCCAGCTCGGTCGCGCCGAATTCGGCCTTTGCGAGCGCGTAGCCCCAGTCGCGGAAGCCCCCTTCCGTGAATTTCATGATATTGCCTTTGTGGACCAGCGTCACGTTCGGCTGGTCGTGCGCAATAGCATAGCGCAGTGCGGCGCGCACGATGCGCTCGGTGCCTTCGCGTGAGATGGGCTTGATGCCGATACTCGAGCTGTCGGGAAACCGGATTTTGGTGACGCCCATTTCCGACTGCAGGAATTCAATGACCTTGCGCACCGCGTCCGAGCCGGCTTCCCACTCGATGCCGGCGTAGACGTCCTCCGAGTTTTCGCGGAAGATTATCATGTCGACCGCGCCCGGGTCCTTTACCGGGCTGGGGACGCCCTCGAACCAGCGGATGGGGCGGATGCAGGCGAACAGGTCCAGCTGCTGCCGCAGCGTCACGTTCAGTGACCGGAAACCGCCCCCGACCGGCGTCGTCAGCGGCCCTTTCAGCGCGACGAGATGCGTGCGAATCGCCTCGAGCGTCGCCTCCGGCAGCCATTCGCCGGTCGCGGCGTGCGCCGCTTCGCCCGCGAGCACTTCCCGCCAGGCGATACGCCGCCGGTCGCCGTAGGCGCGCGCGACCGCCGCGTCGAGCACGTTGCGCGCGACCGGCGTCACATCGTGACCGATGCCATCGCCGATAATCAGCGGGATTATCGGCTCGTCCGGAACGGCGAGTTCACCGTTGCGGCAGGTAATCGTCGCCGGGACCATCGCTCGCCCATTCGCGTGAGTATAAACCGGCTACTGCTTTATTCCCGCTCCCGCTGCGGGGATATGGGACTGCTCGATCGGCTGGTTGTCGGCAGCGCTCCATGGCTGCCGCGCTTCGTTATCGGCCGCGTCGCAGCGCGCTACATCGCGGGCGACTCGCTCGAGGATGGCCTTGCACTGGCGAAACACCTGAACACGCTGGGCTTTGCGGGCACCCTGGACGTGCTGGGCGAGGAAGTCCACGCGGCGAAAGCGACACTGCGGTTCCGCGACGCCTACCTCGAGACGCTGGACGGCATCGCCAATAGCGGAGCGGATTGCAACGTCTCGCTCAAGCTCACTGCGCTCGGGTTGCGCATCGACTCGGAACTCTGCTGGGACAACCTTGCGGCCATCCTTGACCGCGCGCGAGAGTTCGACAATTTCGTGCGCTTCGACATGGAGGACTCAAGCATCACGCAGGCGACGCTCGAGATGTGTCACCGCGCCCGCGAATACTACCCACGCTGCGGCACCGTCCTGCAGGCGTCACTGCGCCGCACGCTGGAGGATGCGCGGGGCCTGGCGGGGGCGGGAAGTAACGTGCGCATCTGCAAGGGCGCCTACGTCGAGCCGAAGGCGATTGCGTTCCAGGAATTCCAGGAGGTGCGCGACAGCTTCATGGCAGTCGCGCGGCAGCTGCTCAAGCAGGGCACTTACGCCTGTTTCGCGACGCACGACCTATGGCTCATCGAGCGCTGCGAAGCGCTAGTCACTGAACTGGGGGTCGCGCCCGACTGCTACGAGTTCCAGGCACTCTCGGGCGTGCCGGTCGAGGCGACGCTCGACCGGCTCGTCGCCGCGGGGTGCCGCGTCCGCTACTACATCCCGTTCGGGCCGGAGTGGTATGCCTACTCGCTGCGCCGCATGCGCGAGAATCCCGCTATCTGGCGGCATACGCTGCGCGCCATGTTTTCACGCTCGCGCCACCGCCGCCGCTAGAACGGCAGGTCGTCGAGCAGTCCCGGCCCCAGCACCAGTGCCTGCGCGTCGCCCGCCGCAAGCCGCTCGCCTTCGCGCGGCCGCTTCACGAAACCGAGCGCTAGCTCGCTCCCGTCGGGCTGCAGCGCGCTGCTGGTCACCTCGCCGGCCGGCTTTCCGTCGCGCTCGAGCGGGGTGCCGGCCTCCACGGGCGCCGAGAGCTGCAGCCGCGTCAGTCGGCGCTGCAGCCCGCCCATGTTCCGCAGCTTCGAAACAACTTCCTGCCCGGGGTAGCAGCCCGCCTCAGCCGGCACCAGCGCACCGAGCCCCGCCACGAGCGGGTTGCGCCGCGCGACGCCTTCGGCCTCCCAGTCAGGGATACCTGTGGCTAGCCGCGCTAGCTGCGCCAGTTGCGGGTCGCCGTCGGCCGTCAGGCCGGGGCCAGTGCTGACCGACTGGCCGAGCAGCGCCCGGAAGCGCACGTTGTCACCGTCCGGGGTCCAGCCATCGGCGACCGCCGCCTGCTCGGCGACGGTGGCCCAGTCGAGATGCTCGATGGAGACGTCGGCCGCCAGCACGAATTTCTCGAGCTCCGCCGCGACCGGCTCGCCGCCGCTGGCGATTCCGGCGAGCGTGCGCCCTTCGTCGGCAAGTAGCCACAGCTCGCCCAGTGTGCGGCCAGTGCGCGACAGCAGCAGCCCGTGCACCGTCTCGCCCGGCGCGAGGCTGGCGGCGGAGCAGGTGAGCATCCGCTCGAGGTAGTCGCGCTGCTCGCTACCGGTGAAGGCTAGCCAGCTCCAGTCGAGGCTCCACATCGCGGCGGCAGAGCGCCAGCCTTATGTAAAGCGGTTTTGTAGCACAGTATCATGGCACCCAGACGAATCCGCAAGGGAAAGAAGCCGGAGCGGACCGCAAACCTGCAAAGCGGCCGGCCGACGGTGGCGCTCGCGCTGGGGGCACTCATGATTGTGAGCGTCTTCGCCGGGGTGGTGCTGTTCCTGATTCCCGAGGATGCGCCGACCATTACCTACGGCGTCGAGGCTGAATTCCTGCAGGAAACCATCGAGACCGGCCAGGGAGGCCAGAGCGACTTCGTGCTGGTGGTGCGCAACACCGGCTCGCACGGCGACAGCTTCGACGTCGCGGTCCAGTCCAACGACGGCGGCTTCGACATCTCCATCGAGGCGGGCTTCGAATCGGTCGACGTCGCCGCAGGCAAGCGACTGCCGCTGCTGGTGCACGTCACCTCGCCCAACGCCGGGCAGCTCTACGCGACGCTGCGCGTCAGCTCGCAAGGCGACCCCGCCACCGAGACCAGCCTGCGGCTCTACGTCAACGTCACCGGGGAGTTTGGCAACACCACCCAGTACGGCGACTCGGTCGACGTCTGGTACGCCGGAATCCAGGCCAGCGACGGCATCCTGTTCGACACCAACATCGAGTCCATCTTCATCTCTGACTACCCGCGCAAGGAGTCTGCCAGCGAGCATTACGACCTGCTGACGGCGCCCAACGTCGGCTGCGAGGCGACCGAAGTCCCCGACGAGAACTGTCAGGGCGGGCGGCAGATGATTCCCGGCTTCGACAACAAGCTGGTCGGCATGCGCGAAGGGCAGACGCTGGCGGTGCGCGTCCCCGCGCAGGACGCCTACGGCACAAACCCGGAATCGCACGCGCTGGGCGGGCAGGACCTGATCTTCTTCATCACCCTCGCGGCCATCGTTTGAGCCCCGAGGAGTGGAAAACCGGCGAAGCTGAAGAGCGTGGCCAGTTCCGCATCTTCCGCGTCAAGGAAGTGCAGGCGACTTCCCCGCGCACCGGCAAGGAGCTGAGCTTCTACCTGCTCGAGTGCAACGACTGGGTCAACGTCATCCCCCTTACGGAGATGGGCGAAGTGGTGATGATTCGGCAATATCGCTTCGGGACGCAGCAGGTGGAGCTGGAGATTCCGGGCGGCGTCATCGAGGAGGGCGAAACCCCCGAGCAAGCTGCCGTGCGCGAACTCGAGGAGGAGACGGGCTACACCGG
>CAUZDT010000041.1:0-10524 GCA_963578705.1 Candidatus Thalassarchaeaceae archaeon | reverse complement strand
GACTTGGATGAAGGTCGGGCTGGTCGGCAAGCCCAACGCGGGCAAATCCACGTTTTTCAGCGCGGCGACGGCGGCCGACGCGCAGATTGGCGACTACCCCTTCACGACTATCGACTCAAATGTCGGTGTCGCGCACGTCCGCCGCGAGTGCCCCTGCAACTCGCTTGGCGTCAAGTGCGAGCCGCACAACTCGCCCTGTCTCGGCGGCACGCGCTACCTGCCGGTCGAGTTGGTCGACGTCGCCGGGCTGGTGCCGGGCGCGCACGAGGGGCGGGGGATGGGCAACCAGTTCCTCGATGACCTGCGGCAGGCCGATGTCCTTATCCAGATCGTCGACGCCAGCGGCAGCACCGACCTCGAAGGCAACCACGTCAACGAGGCGGACCCCATGCGCGAGGTCGAATTCCTCGCCGGCGAGTTGCACCACTGGCTCGCCGGCATCATCCTGCGCAACTGGAGCCGCTCGGCGCGCGCGGTCGAGTCGGGCCGCGCGCTCGAGGATTTCCTCGCCGAGCGGCTGGCGGGACTCGGTTTCTCGCGCGAGCAGGTTGTCGCCGCGCTGCGGGAGTGCGACGTGCCGGTGAACGTGCAGGCGTGGGGCGACGTGGAGGGCCTTGCCCTTGCGCAAAAAATGCAGGCGCTTGGAAAACCAATCATAGTCGCAGCCAACAAGGCCGACATCGCGCCGGCCGAAAATCTGGCGGCGCTGGCGGCGGCGGGCGGAATCCCGGTCGCCGCCGACTACGAGATGGCGCTGCGCAACGCCGCCAAGGCCGGCCTTCTCGAATACCGGCCGGGTGACACCGAGTTCGCGCTCACTGACGGCGCCAGCCTGAGCGACGCGCAGCGCGCCGGGCTCGAGCGCATCGCCGCGTTCATTTCAGGAGTCGGCGTCGATGGGGCCGGTACCGGCGTCCAGCACTGCCTCGAGGCGGCGGTGCTCGACCGGCTTGACCTGATTGCGGCGTTCCCGGTCGAGGACGAGACCCACTACGCCGACTCGCACGGTAAGGTGCTCCCGGACGGCTACCTGCTGCCGCGCGGCGCGACCTCGCTGGAGCTGGCCTACAAGGTGCACAGCGACATCGGTGGCGGCTTCATCCGCGCCATCGACTGCCGCACGAAGCGCATCATCGGCAAGGACCACGTGCTGCAGGACGGAGACGTGGTGAAGATAGTCGCGGGTTGAGCGCTATAACCCCGGCTTCCTTGCGGCAACATGGACCTGGTGCGCGCGCAGCTGGACGCAATCGCGGCGCGGCTCGCGGCGCACGGCAGCGTCGCGCCGGGGGCGGAGTTTGCGGAGCTCGCGCCCGAGGTGCCGCCCGCGCTGGTAGCGGCGGTCGACGGCTCTTCGCGCATACTGCTCGACGGCGGCGCCTTTGCGGTCGTGGCGCTGCGCGCGGGGCGCGTCGTGGTGCGCGACGCCGAGGAAGTGCTCGAGCGCGAGGCGCCGCTCGAGGTGCGGCTGCTGGAAGCCGACAGCTTCGCCGACGAGTGGAGCGAGCGCTACCGCGAGGCGACCGGCCGGCTGCCGGCAGAGCAGCCACCCGACCTGCAGGCGGCGCTGGAATGGCTGCGCGAGTTGGCGGAGACCGAGGCGGCGCTCGCCGCACTCGAGGCGCTTGCCATTGCGGGCGCGCCCGAATCAGGCGCGTCTGGCTCCCTGCTGCTGCTCGACGGTGCGCTGACGAGCCCGCACACGCCGGCGTGCGACGCGCTGCGGCTGGTGCTCGACCGCGCAGATGCCGCTGGCGTCACGGTCGCAGCGGTCGCCAAGCGCTCGTCGCTGGCGCGCGACGGGGCGCCGTTGCTTCCGGCGCTGATGCGCAACTCGCCCGATGGCTGCTGGCGCGCGCCGCTGGACTGCGACAGCCTTGGGAGGTCAGGCGCGGTGCGGCTCAACCCCGCTTCCGAGTGGGCGTTCCGGCTCGATGTTGCCGGCGGCGATTACGGTGTTGTGGCGGCGTCGCTGATATCGCTGGCGCGCGACGCAGTCTATCCGGGCTACCCGTGGCCGCTGGCGCAGGCGCACAACCTGGTCATTATCGATGGCGACCTGACGGATGCGCTGCGGCAGGCGTTGCAGGGTGCGGCGCTCGAGCAGGGGCTGGCGCCGGGGGCATGGGACGTTTTATTCAGCGACTACCATGAGGTGCTCGACCGGAGCGTATAATGGAACTGGGACGAATTGTCGGCCGCAACGTAACCGAGGCGAAATTCCGCTGCCCCTACGGGGAATATCTGGCGCTGGGCGAAATCGTCGTGGTCGAGGACACAGAGACCGCGGAGCCGTATTACCTGCGGGTCTTCAACGTCACCTACGGCGCCGAGGCGTCGGGCGATGACTGGTTCGAGCGCACCGCCGGCCACATGCTGGCGATGGACGGTGCCGAGATGGAATACGGCTTTGCCGACAAGGAGCGCCGGCTCTACAAGCTTGCTTCGGCCAGCGTGCTGGGCGTGCTGCGCGACGGCAATTTCCGCCGTGCCAAGGGGCTGGTGGCGCACTTCTCCGGCGTGCGCCGCGCGCGCGACGCCGATTTCGAGTTCCTGCCGTCGGAGACACTGACCGTCGGGCGCTTGCGCAGCGGCGACGAGCCGCTGCCGCATCGCGTCGGGCTGGCGCCGGAGGCGCTGCCCTACCACATCGGCATTTTCGCGACGACCGGCATGGGCAAGTCCAACCTGCTCAAGTGCTTCTGCGCATCCGCACTGGAGTCGGGGCAGGCGGGGCTGCTGGTGCTCGACCCGCACGGCGAATATTTCGACGGTGGCGTCCCCGACCGGCGCGGGCTGGTCCACCACCCGCGCGCCGACCGGCTGGCGGTCTACTCGTCGCGGCCGCTCTCCGGCAACTACAGCCAGCTACGGCTCTCGGCAAGCGAGGTCGAGGTGCGCGACCTGCTGCACCTTTACGATTTCTCGGGGCCGCAGCGCGAGGCGCTCAACGCGGCGCGACAGCGCTACCAGCGCAACTGGCTGGTCGAGCTGAACGAGCGCAACGCCGAGCAGGTTTCCGAGGAATTGCACGGTGAGTTCCACCCCGGGACGATTGGCGTCATCAAGCGGCGGCTGCGCTACCTGTGGCAGTTCGACCTGCTCTCGGGCGACCCCGACGTGACCGCGTCCGAGGCGATTATCGCGCACCTTGACGCCGGCAAGGTGGTGCTGGTCGACACCAGCAACATGTTCGAGACCGAGGAGCTGCTGGTCTCGATGGTGCTGGCGCGCGCGGTTTTCGAGTCGCACAAGGCGAAATACGCCCAGCCCAAGGAGTTCGCCAAGCTGCCGCCGGTGCTGGTGACGCTCGAGGAGTCGCAGCGGCTGCTCTCGGAGACGCGCGGCAACGTCTTCGCGCAGATTGCGCGTGAGGGGCGCAAGTTCCGCGTTGGCCTTTGCGCGGTGAGCCAGCAGCCGAAGCTGCTCCACAGCGAGGTATTGAGCCAGTTCAACACGCTCTTCGTGATGGGGCTGGCCGACCGGCGCGACCGTGAGTCGCTGCAGGCGTCCGCCAAGCAGGACCTGTCGCGGCTTGATATGGAAATCCAGACGCTCGCGGCGGGCGAAGCCATCCTGACGTCGCCGCACGTCCCGTTCGCGCTGCCGGTCGCCGTCGACCTTTACGAGGATTACCTGCAAGCGCTCCCGCCCCCCGAGGAGCAACCGCAACGGGCGAGCGATGATGGCTTCTTCTGAAATCGCCAAGCGGCTCGCCCGTGCGCGCGCGGCGGTCGCGACCGCCGCGCGCGAGGCAGGCCGGGACCCGACCGAAATTATGCTTATTGGCGTTACCAAGCGCAAGCCTGTCGCCGCCATCGAGGCGGCGTTCGGTGCCGGGCTGCGCGACATCGGCGAGAACCACGCCGACGAATTCCTGGAGAAGGCGGCTGCCTTCGCGCCCGACGGGCTGCGCTACCACTTCATTGGCCGTCTCTCGTCGCGTCGCGCACGCAAAGTTGCCGGCCAGGCGACGCTCATCCACACGCTCGACTCGCTGCGGCTGGCGCGCAAGCTCTCGCTCGTCGCGCAGGAAGAGCGGCGCGAGGTCCGCGCGCTGGTGCAGGTGAACCAGGACGACGAAGCGACCAAGGGCGGCGTCGCCCCCGACGCGGCCGCAGCGCTGGTGCGCGACGCGGCCGCACTCCCGGGGCTGCACGTCGTCGGGCTGATGAGCATCCCGCCCTTCGACGACCGGCCGCGCAACTGGTTCCGGCAGCTGCGCGAATTACGCGACGCGGTTGCCATGGGAACGGGCGTCGCGCTGCCGGAGCTCTCGATGGGCATGTCGCACGACTTCGCGGAGGCAATCGCCGAGGGGGCGACGCTGGTGCGCGTCGGCACCGCGATTTTCGGCGCGCGGGACTAAATTACGACCCGCATCTCCTGCTTGACGGTATTGAGCACCAGCGAGGTGTTCGTCCGTTCAATGTGCGGCTGCGAAAGCGTCGACTTGATGAACGTGTCCATCTCGGCGCGGTCGCGGAAGCGGGCGAGCACCAGCGAGTCCCACTCGCCCGTCACGTCGTAGACACCGAAGACGCGGGGGTGCTCGGCGACGGAGGCCTGCACGGCGATAATCTGCCCCTTGGCGATGCGCATCTGCATGATGGTGGTGAGCGTGAAGCCTGCCTGCTCGGCGTCAATATCGGGCAGGAATCCGCGCAGGATGCCCGTTTCGTGGAGCCGGCGCAGTCGGTTGCTGACCGTTCCCAGCGCGACACCGGTGGCGGCCGCCAGCTCGCGTTGCGAGGCGCGCCCGTCGCGGTTCAGCGCCGTGAGCAGCGCGGAGTCGGTCCTGTCCAGCATGAATTGAACATTTGTTCAGTCTTTTTAAGGTTTACTGTTGCTTTGCACAGTTTTTCCGCATTTGTTAAATAGAGTCTGCTGCACTCTGGGTCGTTATTTATGGCAATGGCCGAACCCCGTAATGAGCAACTGGAGGGCGACGCAGCGACCGCTCTGACGGTTGGCTACCGCCGTTACCATATCGACACCGCGCCGACGCCCGACCTGGCCGACCTGCCGCATCGCTTTCTCGTGGAAGTTGACCGCGTCGAGCTGCTGAAGCTGCTGGTGAAGGAGACCTGGGAATACTGGGGCCACTGGGATGTGGTCACCGCCCGCCCCTGCGTCTACGGCGTTTTCTCGGGGCCGATTGGCGGCTTCGCACCGCGGCCGGAACATTGCGTCGGCTGCCTGCGCTGCACGATCCAGCACCCCGAGGCGGTCACCATCCGCCACAACCCCGAATGGAAGGCGTGGGGCGACGCCTACCTGGCTCCGAAGCTGGTCGAAACTATCCTGTCCGAGGCGGCAATGGGCGCGGTGCCGGTCAAGGGACAGGGCTACCGCGGGCGGTTCGGTGGCCCCGGCTGGGACCGCATCTGGACCGACATGTCCGAAATCGTGCGGCCGACGCGCGACGGCATCCATGGCCGCGAGTTCATCTCGACGGTCGTCGACATAGGATCGCGGCCGATGCACCTTGCAACCGACGGCGACGGCGAGCGACCGCGCTACCTGCAGGTGCAGCTGCCAATCCTGTTCGATTCGCCACCGGAATCGGTGCAATCAGTTGAGTTGGCGCGTTTGCTGGCGCACGCCGCCGAGGAGCTCGAGACGCTGGCGTTCCTGCCGCTGCCGTTGGTGCGCGAGGCGGGTGCCGCTTCGCCGGCGGTTGTTCCGCAGCTGCGCGTCGCGGAGCTCGCGGCACTGGCGCCAGCGCCGCGCATGGTCGAAATCCTGGACGACGCCCCCGCTGCGCTGACGCTCACCGACGCTATCGTCTGCGAGCGGCTTCCCTTCGAGCCGGGCTGGCGCGAAACGCTGCTGGCGTCGATTGCCGCCGGCGTGCGCGTCTTCCATTTGGTCGCGGACTACCACGGCCGCGGCGACGGCCGCTTCGTGCGGGACCTGGTGATGGAGGCACACGCGCTGCTTGTGGAGAATGGGCTGCGCGACATGGTGACGCTGATTGGCAGCGGCGGCATCGCCGCCGCCGAGCATGTCCCGAAGGCAATCATCTGCGGTTTCGACGCTGTGGCGCTGGATACGCCGGTGATGGCGGCGCTTCAGGCGCAGCCCGAAGGCAGCGTTACCGACGCCGCCACGGCGCGCTTCAGGCTTCCCGCGAGCCTGAACGCCGAGTGGGGTGTCCAGCGGCTGAAGAACCTGTCGGCGGCGTGGCGCGACCAGCTGCTCGAGATTCTGGGCGCGATGGGGCTGCGCGAGGTGCGGCGGCTGCGCGGGGAGCTCGGCCGCGCGATGTTCCAGCGTGATCTTGAGCGCGAGGCATTCGAGGGGATTGATGGCTATGAGTAGCGCCGTCCCCAGCCCGCGGCTGGTCGAGAAGGTCACCCACTACCTGCACCAGGGTTTCCACGACCGCTCGCACGCGCTGCTCGATGCTCCGCCGGCGCTGGGCGACCCGCGCTGGACCGACGAGCTGATTATGGCGACCTGGTTCCAGGCCGAGCACGGTCGCCCCCCCGACGGCATCGAGCACCGCGTCGGCCGCTCGGGCGGCGGTTTCGACCGGCTCGACTTCAAGTTCCGTCCCGAGGCCGAATGGCTCGCGCACAGTGAGGATATCGGCACCGCGATTCCGCTCAACCGGCGCGACCCCGCACGGCGAACACTCGAGATTGCTCTGCCGATCTACGGCGGTGGGATGTCCTACGGCTCTGTCTCCGAGGAGGTGATGGTCTCCCGGGCCATTGCCGCTCAGGAATGGGGCACACTCACCTGCACCGGCGAGGGGGGCTACCCCGACGGGCTGAAGCCGTATGCCGACAGCGTCATCACCCAGATTGCGACCGGGCTGTTTGGGGTGCGCGAGGAGACAATCCAGCGCGCGCCGATGATTGAGTTCAAGTATGCGCAGGGCGCGAAGCCCGGTCTTGGCGGTCATTTGCTGAGCGACAAGTCCACCACTACCGTGGCGGACATGCGCGAGTCGGTTCCGTGGGTCTCGCTCTTCTCGCCCTTCCCGTTCCACTCGGTCTATTCGGTCGAGGACCATCGCAAGCACATCGACTGGGCCATGACCATGAACCCCGGGGCAATCATCTCGGTGAAGGTCTCGACGCCGATTGACATCGACATGGTCGCCGTGGGGTCATACTACGCCGGCGCGCACGTTTTCCACATGGATGGCAGCTACGGCGGTACCGGCGCCGCGCCGGAGATTGCGAAGAAGAACATTGCGATGCCAATCGAGCTCGCCATACCGAAGGTGCACCGGCACCTCGAGCAGGAAGGCATCCGTGATGAAATCACGCTGATTGCCAGCGGCGGTGTGCGCACCGCCTGGGATGTCGCCAAGGCGATTGCCCTTGGCGCTGACGGCTGCGTGCTCGGCACGTCGGAGCTCGTCGCGATGGGTTGCACCCGTTGCGCCAACTGCGAGCGTGGCCGCGGCTGCCCGTTCGGCCTGACTACTACTGACCCGGAGCTGAAGGAGTGGGTGCACCCCGACTGGGGTGCGCAGCGGGTCGGCAATCTCTACGATTCTTTCCAGTGGCAGCTGCGCGATATCCTGCGCAAGCTCGGCCTCAGGTCGATTGCGGAGCTGCGCGGTCGCCGCGACCTGCTGCGCTACGTCCCGGAGGAGTTCAAGGCGTGAGCCGCGACGCCTGGATTGGAGCGGTGACGCGTAGCCGGGAAGCGCTGCCGCATGCGAGCCCGCCAGTGGATGGCGCCGCCGAGGGCGGTTGTGGAGTCATTGGCTTCGCGTCGACCGTTCCCGTAGCGGGCCGCCACCTGCTGCAATCGCTGGAGCAGATGCGCAACCGCGGCAACGGCAAAGGTGGCGGTATCGCTGCCGTGGGCCTTGACCCGGAGCAGTTCGGCGTCGACGCAGAGATGCTCGAGCGGGACTACCTGCTCGCCGTGGCATACCTTGACGTATCTGTCCGTGAAGAGGTGGAATCGCTTGTCAGGAATGCCTACGAGGTGGACCACGTCCACGAGTTCCCAGTCAGTGACGACTGGGACAGTATCGAGGGGCTCGAGGTGCGGCCGCCGGACGTGTCGGTCTATTTTGTGCGCCCTCGCGCCGGGATGCTGGCAACTTTCGCCGAGGCCGTCGAGCTGCCGCACGGGCTGCCGCCGACCGAGCGCGAGGTAGCCGATGAGTATGTTTTCCAGACCTCTTTCCGGCTCAACGCCGAGTTCTACGCCGGCGACCGGGGGACGCAGGCCCTCGTCCTGAGCCATGGCCGCAACCTGCTGGTGCTGAAGATAGTTGGCTATGGTGATGACGTCATCCGCTGCTACCAGCTCGAAAACCTGGATGCGCATGTCTGGATTGGCCACCACCGCTATCCCACGAAGGGTAAGGTGTGGCACCCCGGTGGCGCGCACCCCTTCGTTGGCTTGAACGAGGCGCTGGTCCACAACGGCGACTTCGCCAACTACGAGTCAGTCTGCGACTACCTGGCGCAGCGCGGGCTGCGACCGCTGTTCCAGACCGATACCGAGGTCTCGGTGCAGGTATTCGACCTGCATCATCGCCTCTACGGCTATCCTCTCGAGTGGGTCATCGAGTCGCTAGCACCAACGACCGAGCGTGACTTCACATTGCTGCCCCCCGACAGGCAGGAGCTCTACGGCCAGTTGCAGGCGACCCACATCCACGGCTCGCCCGACGGCCCCTGGTTCTTCATCATCGCGCAGTCGGTTCCCGACGTGTGGCGGCTCATCGGCATCACCGACACCAGCATGCTGCGCCCGCAGGTTTTCGCGCTGCAGGAGGGCGAGGCGCAGATTGCGTTCGCCGCGTCCGAAAAGCAGGTAATCGACGCGGCGCTCGAGTCGCTCTCAGAGGAGGACGGCCGTTTCTGGCCTCGCGCCGACCGCTACTGGAACGCGCGTGGCGGGTCACATACCGACGGCGGCGCGTTCATCTTCTCTGTCGTCCCCGATGGCGACAGCTTCCGGCTGCAGTGCACCAACAAGTTTGGCGAGCACATCACTCTCGGCGACGCGCCACAGCCGCATACGCTCCTGCATGAGGAGGCGAGCGATGCCGGCGTGGCAGCGGATGTGCCCGCCGCGGAGGCGTTCACCGCCTTCCGACAGGCCATTCCGGAGTGGGGCTACGGTGAGCTGCGCGGCTTCCTGCACGAGGTCGAAAAACAGCCTCGCAGGGTGGCTATCACGCTGCTGACACTACTGCTAGACCGGCGCTACCCGACCGGCCAGCTGCGCCGCAGTTCGCTGCTGGCACTGGTTGACGAGTCACTCGAGCGGATGCTCGGTTCTGTAGCTGCTGATGAATGCGATGCCTTCTGCGCCGGCAAGGAAGACCCGGACGGCCGCACGGTTGTGATTGACGCCAGAGCCTTGGACATTGAAGGGCCGGGCTCGCTGGCAATAGCGGTTGGCGAACTGGTGAAGAAGGGCTGGCACGATTTTGTCATCTTCGGCTGTCACGGACACCGTTTCATCGCCAACGGTTTCGGCGCCGACAGCAACGACGTCCGCATCGACGTCTACGGTTCATCGGGTGATTACCTTGGTTCCGGACTGGACGGCGCGCGAGTGGTAGTGCACGGCAACGGGCAGGACCAGCTGGGGCAGATCCTGAAGGCGGGCGAGCTGGTGGTCCATGGCGACGTCGGGCAGACGTTCATGTATGGCGCCAAGGGCGGTCACGTCTTTGTACAGGGCAACGCCGCTGGGCGGCCGCTCATCAACTCGGTCGGCCGCCCGCGCGTGGTCATCAACGGCACCTGTCTCGACTACTTGGCAGAGTCGTTCATGGCGGGCGACCCGCTCAATGACGGCGGTTTCGTCATCCTCAACGGCCTCGAGTGGGATGACGGCGGTAAGCTGTGTGAGCTGCCGACACCCTATCCCGGCGGAAACCTGTTCTCGCTCGCGTCAGGTGGTGCGATCTACGTTCGTGATCCGCACCAGCGTGTCAGCACAGACCAGCTGAACGGCGGCGATTTCGCCCCCTTTAGCAGTGCAGACTGGGCAGTGGTGGAGCCATTGCTGAAGCAGAATGAGCGCGAGTTCGGCATACCTGTCACGCGTTTGCTCGAGGTGGACGGCCAGCCGCGCCGGCCGGGTGAGGTCTACCGCCGCATCCAGCCCGCAAAAGTCAAGGCGCTGCAGGCCGAAGAGATGTGGGTTGCGCACGCTAAAAATGGCTGACCGCCAGTATTTAAAACGGGAGAGGTGGTTTTTAGGGCGTTAGCGCAGCAGCCCTGCGACCGCCCCGGATGTTGCCTCCTCCAGCGAGTCTAGCAACAGGTTTGCTTCGCCCAGCAGCTCCCGCGGTCGTGTTGTGGCGACTGCCAGGCACGTGAAGCCACCTGCGTGCGCCGCCGCCACTCCGCTTGGTGCGTCCTCCACTACAATGCAGCGTTCCGGTGGCAGCTCGAGCAGTTCGGCTGCGCGCAGGAAGATGTCGGGAGCGGGTTTTCCGTGCTCGACCTCAGGCCCACACACCGTGGCAGCGAAGGCGCCACCGAAAGGCATCTCTGTCAGCACCAGCTCCAGGTTATTGCGCGG
>CAUZDT010000040.1:0-10814 GCA_963578705.1 Candidatus Thalassarchaeaceae archaeon | reverse complement strand
CGCGCGTGCTCTCGGTCAAGCCGGTGGAAGACGGCGTTGCGGTCTCACTCGAGCGCTTTGGCTGGCTCACTGAGCAGCGACTCCCGGCTGGAGCGGTCGTTGATGCGCTACAGGAAAGGCTGGCGCAACGGCCCGGGCGGGAGCCGTAGCGCTACAGGACACTGGCTAGGATCTGTACTATATCTGTCAACAGGCTCAACCCTGAAGCCGTGTCTGCCACGCCTTTGGCTGCGCCCCTGTCGCCCACTTTTTGCAATGCCTCCAGTTCCCCGCGGTCGAACCAGATGCCTTGGCAGTCGCCGCAGATGTCTAGTTGCACCTCTGGTTCAGGGATGCTGGTGAGGTGCATCTGGCCGGTGCAGTGGGGACACGCAATGTCGTGTTTGCCGGCTTCCGGCTCGCGCGATAGCTGGCTGGCGAGCTCCTCGACCGATGCGCTATCGGGTGCCAGCCGGGCCAGTTCACCTCGGTCCAGGAAGAGCCCTCCGCAATCCTTGCAGTCGTCCACGGTTATCGCGAACGCATCTCCGGTGACGCTGCGCGGTTCAAGGCCCGTGCTGCAGCGGGGACACGTGCGCGCCATGCTTCGCGAGCTCCGACCGTCGGTTTAAGTCGTTGGCGCCCCCGGCGCTACGGCTCCGCCATGAACGCGACGAATTCCTCGAGCGACCGCGGCGCGAGCACGTAGTTCTCGCGCCGCTCCGTGCCCATAGTCGAGTTGGGGCGCGGGCCGTAGTCGTGGCCCGGCCAGACGACTGCGTAATCCGGGACTTTGGCCAGCACTTCGAAGAGCGAGCGGTGCATCGCGCGCGGGTCACTGCCGGGCAGGTCAGTGCGGCCGCACTCGCCGACGAAAAGCGTGTCGCCGGTGAAGATATGCCCATTGGTTTGCAGGCAGATTGCGTCGCGTGCGTGACCTGGTGTGTGCAGCACGCCGACCGCGATTTCGCCGACGCGCAGCGTGTCGCCGTGTTTTAAAAATTGGTCGACGGTGAATTCCGCCTTACGGTGCGCTGCCACTTTCGCGCCGGTCAGATCCACCGCGCGGCCGTTGCCGTTGATGTGGTCGTGGTGGCCGTGGGTGTTGATGACCCACCCGACACGGTAGCCCAGTGCCTCTGCGCGGCCGACCATTTTTTCCGGCTCGAAGCAGGGGTCAACCAGCGCCGCGATGCGCGTTTCTTCGCAGCCAAGCAGGTAGGCGAAGTTGGCCATCGGCCCGACCGCGAACTGCTCTATGATGGCCACTGAAACACCCCCAGCGCGCGTTGGAAAATGCGGTAGAGCGCCGCGACTGCCCGCAGTTCGCCGCCGCTGTCGAGCCGCTCGCGCGCCAGCGGGTCCAGCTCGCGCAGCGCGGCGACCGCCTGTGGGGTGCCAAGGTCGTCGTCCATTGCCGCCTCGAGCTGCGCCAGCAGCGCAGCCGTGGTGGGGTCGCCGCGCGCCAGCTGCGAAGCGCCATGCGGTTTTTCGTCGCGGGCGGTGGCGTCCGGGCCGCCGCCCGCCGTCAGCACCTCGGCGGCGGTCCAGCCCAGCTGTTCGCCCTCGGCGCAGGCGGCTTTCAGCGCGGTTTCGCTGAAGGGGGTGAAGTCGCGGTAGTGGTATTGCAGCAGGTAGAATCTCAGCGCCGCGGGTGGGCAGTCGTCGAAGATGGCTGCCAGCGAGAGCCGCTCTCCGCGCGATTTCGAGAGCTTGCCGTCGGCATCCTCCATCAGCCCGTTGTGCATCCACACGCCGCAATATTCGCCCAAGCCCAAGGCATCGGCGAGCAGCAGTTCGCTCTCGTGGTGCGGATACGCCAAATCGACCCCGCCAAAGTGGATGTCGAGCGGCAGCCCCGGGTCGCGCGACGCCATCAGCGTGCACTCCAGGTGCCAGCCCGGCCGTCCCTTGGATCCCCCGTCAGGCGACCAGTTGCGGCCGCCCGGCAGCGGCGGCCCCCAGAGCATGAAGTCGAACGGCCCCCGCTTGGGTCCGGGGTCGACCGCGTCGGCCGGTTCGCAGAGCGCCGCGCCGATTTCGCTCCCGAGCAGCGCGCCGTGCTGCCCTGGCGTGACCGAGAGCCAGATGCCTCCCTCGCTCTCGTAGGCACGGCCGTCAGCGAGCAGCCGCGCCGCCAGCGCTCCAATCTCGTCGGCAACGCCGGAAGCGCGTGGCAGCGCGTGCGGCCGCAGGTTGCCGAGCGCGTCCATCTGCGTCAGGAATTCCGCCTCGTAGCGCGCGGTCAGCTCCGCTTCCGGAACGCGGTCATGCGCCGCTGCCTGCGCGGTCTCGTCGGCGACGTCGGTGAAGTTCTGCGCGTGGCGCACCACGTAGTCGCGGTATTCGAGCCAGCGCCGCAGCACATCCACGGCGACGTAGGACTTGGCGTGGCCGAGATGCGCCGGCGCGTAGACCGTTGGCCCACAGGCGTAGAGCCGCACCGGGTCGCCGGATGGTGCGAAGCGCTCCTTGCGGCGGGTGGCGCTGTTGTAGAGCCGCAGCCCGTGGCTCATCCCTTGTCGCCTCCCGCGCGGGCGCAGATGTTGCCCTCGTCGCTCCAGCCGCCACCGTGCACCATCGCCAGCGTGTAGTCGACCGCTTCCCAGCCTTGCGCCTCGAGCAGGCTGGTGACGCGGAAATTGGGCGACGGGACGATGATTTCGACGCTTGCCGTGCGGGGGAGCGCCGCGACAGCTGCCTCGAGCAGCCCCCGCCAGCCGCGGCAGCCGGGCTTGACCACCCACGGCCCCAGCTCGTAGAGCGGCGGCTCGCCCTTCGCCAGGATGTAGCCGCCGTCGAGCGCGAGCGCCGCTTCGGGAACCGCCTTCGCGAGCGCCTCGAGCAGCGCGGAGCGGTCACCGCCGAACTGTGCTGCGTCGAGAGCCAGCACTTCGTCCCAGTGGTCGTGCGCCGGCGCGACCGCTGCATCGCCGACGTCGAACGGCGCCAGCGCGTGCATCTCCGGGGAGAGACGGAAGCGGGTCGACATCCCCTCCGCCTCGAAACCGAGCGCGCGATAGAAGCCAGCGGTCGGCATCAGCGCGTGCACCCGCACCGCGCGGCACCCCGCTAACCGCTCTAGCGCCGCCTCGAGCAGCGCGGAGCCGACACCGGCTCCGCGCTGCCCTGCCCCGATGACGACGTTGCCGACGGTGCCGAGCGCGCCGTAATCGTGCGCGCTGCAAACCCCGGCGGCCGCGCCGCCGACTTCGGCGACCAGCCCGACGCCGAGCGTGTGCAGCCGCTCCCAGTCGCGCGCCGAGTTGCCCCATCCCTCGCCATCGGTCAGCGCCCGTGCGAACTTCAGGTCGCCGTTGGCCAGCGGGCGGACCGCGACCGGCGCGTCCGCGTCAGCCATCAGGGCGCCCCCTCCTCCATCCCTTCGTCGCACACCTGCTGGCCGAAGGTCAGGAAGCGCTGCTCCTCGCGCCGTAGCTTGAGCCGGCAACTGCCGTAACCGTAGTCCTCGCCGCCATACCAGTGGGGACAGTCCTTGCACCGCAACACGGCCGCCGAACGGCCGTCACCCAAAAAGGCGCGCTCCAAGGTTACTATTATAGCCGGCCGGCAGGTGGCGCCGCCATGCGACAGGGGACAGCAGCGCTGCTGGCAGTTATGGTACTGCTCACTAGCTTCAGCACCGGCTCGCTAGCGCCGCCACCGACGGCGCAGCCAACGGCCACCCCGCTAGCGGCCGAAGGCGAGAATGACACGCTGAACCGCACCAACACTTTCCCGTTCGACGTGCTCTTCGACGATTACCACGAATATTACGAAGTGGTCTCCGCATTGCAGCGGTTCGCCAACGACTTTCCCGGGATTGTTGAATTCTACACGCTGACCGACCTGATTCCGGCCGGGCAGACCTGGCAGGCGAACGAAATTCACGGCATCAAGATATCCGATAACGTCGCCAATGAGCCGGCTTTTTACGATGACCCCGACGAGGAGACGCTGTTCATCGTTGGGAACCACCACGCCCGTGAGTGGATGACCGTCGTGACCCCGATGTATTTCGCCTACTACCTGACCCATTTCTACGGTGCCCCGCCGACCGATAACGACGGTGACGGGCTCGTGAACGAGGACCCGATTGACGGCGTCGATAACGACGGCGATGGTGAGCAGGGCGGCCGTGTCGACGCCGAAGGACGGGCGCTCTTTGACGGCATCGATAATGACGGCGATGGCGTCATCGACGAGGGTATCGACGAGGACCCTATCGAGGCGCGCGTGACCCAGCTAATCAACAACCGGGAAATCTGGATTGTCCCAGTCCTGAACCCGGACGGTTACATGTACGACCGGGAGGATCCGAGCCGCTTCTGGCGCAAGAACATGCGTGACAACAACAACAATGACCGCTACGGGGACGCGTGCGACGGTGTTGACCTGAATCGAAACTACCCGCTGGAATGGTCACACAACACCCAGTTCACGGCGCTGATTGGCGACGACTTGGAGGCCGAAGTCACGGTCGATGACGACAACATCTGCTCGGACGTCTACCACGGCCCGCGCGATTTCAACGATGACGACGGCGACTGCGAATTCATGGGCAACCCCTGTATAATCGGTGACCAGAATACTGGTGACCTCTCCAAGGTTGATGAGGACCCGCCGGACGCACTCCACAAGGATGACGACGAAGATGGGATGGTTGACGAGGACAAGGAAGGCGGATTTTCAGAGCCCGAAACGCAGGTCATTGAGTACCTGACCTGGCGCCTTGACATCTACGAGGATTACCCGCAGGACCAGTATCTCGCAGATTACCAGAATGGCATTAGCCGGGCGAACTGGCCCGATATGTTCATCACCAATGAGGAGGGCGAATATATCCGGAACTACCGCTCTGAAGCGCACGACATGAAGCACAACATCATGAATTCCATTTCCTACCACGCCTGTTCAGAGCTTTACATCTGGCCGTGGGGGTACAAGGACCAGGACCCGCCGCACGAACTCTACATGGAGAACCAGGTCAAGGGACTGATGAACCTGACCGGTTACGGCAACTGGAAGGACCAGGGTGGCTACAAGGTCTCGGGCGATATCACTGACCAGCTTTACGGCATGCAGGGCTCATTTTCCTACACCGTCGAGCTGAACAGCTGCGGAAGTCAGGGAGGTTTGCAGGGCGGTTTCCACGCCGACCCACTGCTCATCCGCCCCACCGTGCGGATGCACCTGCTGACCAACATGTACCTGCTGGACGAATCCCCCGAAGCGCGGATTGGGCAGATGTTCCCTGACTACGGCGACATTAACGGCCCCGGCATCCACTCACCGGAGCAGACCCTGATGCCGTCGTTGACCCTTCTCTCCTCGAAGGGGGAGAGCATTGGTTTCCAGTCTGATACCGAAGTTGACTTCGGCGACTACTTTTCGGATGACAAACTGCCGGTGAGGATTGAGGTCGCGAACGCCCAGTTCATGCTGAAGGACTCACTGGTCCTGCGGTACCGGACGGCCGAAATGGCTGCCGGTACCTGGAACGAACTGCCCATGACCTGTATTATGGACTGTGACCCGCGGGATTACTCTGATTTCAGCCCCGGCCTTACAGTTCCCCAGCGTGACTCGGTCTTCAGGGCCTACATCCCTGCAACCGAAACCTCCACGGACATCCAGTTCTACGCCATGGCGCAGGACTCCCGCCTCGCTAACGAATTCGGTGGCGGTTTCGTCTACACCGGTTACGGAGCTGCCGCGCCTGTCGAGATTTTCGTCGACGACATCATCGGCTTCGGCAACCCTGTGCTGGACTTCATCGCTGTCGGCTTCATGATGCTTATCATCTACGGCGTCATCTGGGGTGGGCTCTACCGCATGGTGGGCCTCGCGGTCGCTGCGGAGCGACGCAAGCAGGCGGCGGAGGAAGGCGGTTGACGGACTCGGCCGACGAGGGCGACGAGCTCTTCTCCTCGCGTCTGGGCCTCATCCTTACCACCATCGGCGCTGCGGTCGGCACCGGCAACATCTGGCGCTTCCCGCGCGAGGCGGCCGCCAACGGCGGCGGGGCGTTCATGATTGGCTGGTTGCTGTTCCTCTTCGCGTGGTCGATTCCGCTGCTGATGGCCGAGTTCGCTATCGGCAAGAAGACACGGCTTGGCACAATTGGCTCGATGCGCGACATGGCGGGGCGCAACTGGACCTGGATGGGGATGTGGATGGTGTGGGTCGGCGTCGCAGTGGGATTCTACTACGCGGTTGTGATGGGCTGGACCATCCGCTACTTCTGGGTCGCGCTATCGGGGGAAATCGACCTCGCCACTGACACCGAGGCGACGATGTTGATGTGGGATAACTTCATCCACGATTCGCCGCTGGAAGTGGTGATGTTCCAGCTCATCGCCGTGACGGTCTCGGGGCTCATCGTCCACCGCGGCATCCGCGGCATTGAAAGGGCAAACACCATCCTGATTCCCTGCCTGGTCGGCTTCCTCATCATCGCGATGATTTACCCTTTTTACCTCAATCCGTCGGGGGCGGCGACCGGCCTGCGGTTCCTCTTCATCCCGCAGTGGGAATACCTCTTCCGGGGTGAAACCTGGATTCGGGCGCTGACGCAGTCGGCCTGGTCTACCTCGGCCGGCTTCGGGATGGCGATTACCTACGCCGTGGCGATGAAGAAGAAGGAGGACATCGCGCTCAACGCCTTCCTCACCGGCCTTGGCAATAACTCGGTCTCGCTGATTGCGGGCGTCGCCGTGCTCGGCACCATCTTCGCCATGTCGGAAACCACGGCTGACGGCCTCGCCGCGGTCGAGGCCGGCTCCTCGGGGCTGACCTTCGTCCACCTGACCGCCCTCTTCGCCTCGATGCCGGGCGGGCGGCTGATGGGCGCCATCTTTTTCCTGTCGATGTCGTTCGCCGCGCTGACGTCGATGATTGCGACCATCGAGATTGCGGCGCGCAACTTCGTCGACATGGGCTGGGAGCGCAACGAGGCGGTGAAGTACATCTGCGTCGCCGTCGCGCTCTGCGGGCTGCCGTCGGCCTACAGCCTCGAGTTTCTCGACAACCAGGATTTTGTCTGGGGCACCGGACTCATTGTTTCGGGGCTGATGGTGGCGGTGGTAGTGATGAAGTTCGGCACCAGCGAGTTCCGCGAGACTTTCATCAACACCGAATACAGCGACATCTACATCGGCAAGTGGTGGGAATACATCATTCGCTACGCCTTTCCCATCGAGTTCGCGGTCGTCTTCGGCTTCTTCATCTACGAGAAATTGCAGGATAGCTCGTCTTCGCCGATTGGCGGCATGGACCTCGGGCTCTTCACAATCCTGACGATGGTGGTGCAATGGCTGATTATCATTGCCCTTTTCGCCTTCGGCTTCAACGACCGCGTCGCCGATAAAATCAAGGCCGGCCCACTCACGGTCGCCGAAGCCGAAGAAGTCTAGGCTATCACGACCGGCGCGCCGCAGCCGCCACAGAAATGCTGCCCCGGACTGAGCGCACCACTGCACTGCCGGCAGCTGGTGGGTGCCTCCGGCTTTTCGGGCGATACGCCGCCGCAGCTGCCGCAGAACTTCTGGTTGAGCGATAGCGGTGAATTGCACTTGAGGCAATGGTAACCGACCTCGCGCTCGACACGTTCGCGCAGCCGGAGGCCACACTTGCCGCAGATGCGGAAGTCGGACGGCATGCGCGCGCCGCAGTTGCCGCAGTCGACGTGGAAGCGACGGGTGACCACGGCGCGCTGCGCCTTTGGCACCACGGTCGCGTCGACTGCTGAAGCGAAGAGCTCGCGCGGCTCGAACTGGGCTGCGTCGCCCACTTCGACAATATCCTGCTTCTGCTGGTGGTAATTGTCGCCTTCGAAGCTGTGGTAGACCACGTCTACTGCCAGCGGCACCAGCCCCTTCGCCTTCGGGTAGACCTCGATTTCCAGCATGCGCTTCTCGCCCGGCTCCATGCTGTGCAGCAACGTATGGCCGCGTATCGTAAAGCTGTCGCCGAAGTCAAGCGTAATCTGCCGCGCGACCGCGCCGCCGACATTCTCCAGCTCAAGCGGCAGGCTGCTCCAGTCATCGGGAGCCAGCGCCCCCTCAAGTTGCCCTCGCAGGACGAGGTCGGGCCGTGAATCGACCGCCTGTTGCTGCGAGAGCAGGACCGCCTCTTCCGCCTTTTGCCGCGCCTCCTTGTAGCGCTGCTTCTCCAAAAGCTTCTCCGCCTCCGCCAGCAACGCTTCGGAAGCGGCAACCGAGACTCCTTTGTGGGAAACCGACTGGATGGTTGATTCAGCGCGCGTCAGCGCCGCCTTCACCTTGTCGCTCTCCTTCTCGGCGCGCGCCGCCATGTCCTCGGCGCGCGTGGAATAGTCGATACATTTAGGGTAGTCGCCGCGTGCGTACGCCTTCTCAGCGTCCGCCAGCATTTTGTCGGCCTGCCCGGTCACGACGCCGAAATTCTGCGCCGAATGGATGACGCCGCGGGCCGACTCGAGCACCGCAGACGCCTTCTGGATGGCGCCATAGTCGAGCGAGGAGACCCTGATTTTCTCGATCGCCTTCACTGCTGCGGTCCGCACCAGTTCGTCACCATCCTCGAGCGCGTGCGCCAGCGACGGCACCGCTTCCTTGACCAGCTCGATGTTGTTGCGACCTATGACTCCCAGCAGCAGCGCCGCCTGCTCGCGAATCTCCCAGCGCTGGTGACCCAGATCCCGCGCTAGATGGCGCACCGCCGGGGCGAACTGCTTCGGCTGCCGCTCGGCCAGCTGCTGTGCGGTCAGGATGGCGTGCAGCTTCAGGTCCGGGTCAACCTTGCGCGCGACCAGCGGCCGCAGCAGCAGCCGCGGCACCGCCTCGACGCCGGCCGCACCGGCCAAAATCAGCATCTGGCTCGCCCTCTCCCGTATATTGGCGTCACGGTTCCCAAGCAGCTTCACCAGCCGGGGCGCCGCGCGCGCGACCGCCGACGGCTGCCGCTTGGCCACCTGTTCCAGCAGCGTCAGCGCGTTCCGGACGGTCGCTTGTTTCCTCGAGTCGAGCTGCTTTGCCAGCTGCGCCGCCACCGCCGCCGGGGCGCGGCGGCCGAGGTCGGTAATCAGCTGTAGCAGCGGTGTCTGGACTCCCGGCAGCGGGTTGTCCAGCCACTCGACCAGCTTGGCCAGCTGCGGCAGCACCGCCTTGGGTTCCTGGCGGGCGACCTTGTCGAGCAGCTCCAGCGCAGCGGTGCGGTTGTCCATGCGGGTGTCCTGCACCAAGCCCACCAGCGGTCCGCTCGCTTTCGCGAAGCCCTTGGGATGGAGGTCGAACAGGTGCTGCAGCAGCAGCACCGCCTGATGGCGCACCGCAGGTTTATCGTCGGAAAGCAGTTTCGTGATTTGCGGCAGGAACTTGGGAACCAGCCGTGGCATAAAGTGGGTGTGCAGCTGGCGCACAAGGGTGATACGCCGGTCAGCCGAGGCGCTCGCAATAGCCGTCAGGCGCTGCTCAACCTGAGTTGCTTTATGAGCCGCCCTGATATCTTCGCCAACGCCCATGGGAGTTTCCTTCCGCTACAGGACGCGCTACAGGATATAGCGTTTGCCCAGCTATTTTTCGTCGATTTCTTCGTAGTCAACGTCGACCACGTTATCGTCGGTGGGCGCGTCGCCCTCGCCCGCGGGCTGCTGCTGCGCCGCTTCTTCAGCGGCTTGCTGGTACATCTGCTGGCCGACCACCTGCGAAGCAGTCATGTACGCCTCGCTGGCCGCCTTCAGCGCGTCGAGGTCGTCGCCCCGGATGGCTTCCTCGAGCGGCGCCTTCGCCTCCTCGATGCCCTTGCGGGTCTCCTCGTCAACCTTGCCGCCCAGTTCCTTGAGCGACTTCTCGGTGGCGTAAATCAGCGACTCGCCCTGGTTGCGCGTCTCGACGAGCTCGCGCAGTTCCCGGTCTTCCTCGGCGTGCGCCTCCGCTTCCGCGACGCGCGCCTCGATTTCCTCGTCGGTCAGGTTCGACTTCGCCTTGATTTCGATTTTCTGCTCGTTACCCGTTCCAAGGTCCCGGGCGCTAACATTCAGGATACCGTTGCGGTCGATGTCAAACTTGACCTCGACCTGCGGCACGCCGCGTGGCGCCGGCGGGATGCCAGTGAGCATGAACTTGCCGAGCGCCGTGTTCTGCCCCGCCATCGGGCGTTCGCCCTGCAGGACGTGGATTTCGACGCTGGGCTGGTTGTCGGCCGCGGTCGAAAAGGTGTTCTGTTTGCCGGTGGGGATGGTGGTGTTGCGCTCGATAAGTGGCGTCATCACGCCCCCCTCGGTCTCGATGCCGAGCGTCAGCGGCGTCACGTCGAGCAGCAGCACGTCCTTGACGTCGCCGGCGATTACGCCGCCCTGCAGCGCCGCGCCCATCGCGACGCACTGCATCGGATCGATACCGCTCTCCGCCTTGCGGCCGATGATTTTCTCGAACCGCTCGCGAACAATCGGCATGCGCGTTGGCCCGCCCACCAGCAGCACGCAGTCAACGTCGCCCGGCTTCAGTTTGGCGTCCTTGAACGCCTGCTTGATAGGCTTGTCGCACTTGGCGAGCACCGGCTCGACCAGTTCTTGCAGCTTGGCGCGGGTCATGTCGACCTCGAGGTGCTTGGGGCCAGCCGAATCGGCCCAGATGTAGGGCAGGTTGATGGTCGCCTTGACCGTCCCCGAAAGCTCAATCTTGGCTTTCTCGCCCGCATCACGCAGCCGCTGGAATGCAGCCGGATCCTGCCGCAGGTCAACCCCGTTATCGGCCTTGAAATTCTCAGCCAGCCAGTCGATAATCGCGTCGTCCATGTCAGTCCCGCCGAGCATGGTATCGCCCGATGTGGAGAGCACTTCGAAAACGCCGTCA
>CAUZDT010000039.1:0-10902 GCA_963578705.1 Candidatus Thalassarchaeaceae archaeon | reverse complement strand
GCTCTCCGCTCTCGGCATGGCACTGCTGCTCAGGCGGCGCTGAACTGGAGGCAGACCCTTGACAACCACTAGGGGCCTGCTGGCCGCCTTCGCCTTGCTCGCGCTAGTCGCAGCGCTCCCCTCGGCTAAGGCGGACGCGCAGCTCGACGTAAGCGGCAGCGGCTATCACGAGCAGGAGTCGTTCGCCTCGGCCAACGGCACCGCCATGTTCACGCTGAGCATCACCAACAGCGGCGATGCCGACTACAGTGCGGTGCGGGTAAGCGCCGAGACTGACGACCCCGAATGGCCGCCCGACCTAGTCAACTTCACCCTGCAGTCCACCGGCAACTACAGTCAGGGGCTGATGAACATTGGCGCGCTCGGCGCCAACTCCAGCGCGATACTGGCGGTGGACGTCTCGGTGCCCTTCGGCAGCGATATCGGCAAGCAGACCGCGGTCACCATCACGGTCAGCGCTGACGGTGACAGTGTCGACCAGCAATTTGTCGTCATCGTCACCAACTGGATTGCATGGAGCGACGACGACGCCGTGCAGTCCTTCGAAGTGGGTGACTCGAACGACTACGCGCTGACGGTCGAGAACATCGCGGTCGACGAGAATGGCAGCGCAGTCGCCATCAACGACGACATAACTGTGCAGTATGCCGGAACCGGCGGCTGGCGCGTCAGCGGCAACGACTGGGACCCCAGCCTGCAGTCGATGACTCTCTATGGCATGGGTGCCAGAGAGATCCACAACTCGACCGTCACGGTGACACTCTTTGACAACACGATTCAAGCCGGCTCGCAAGAAGTGAACTTTCAAGCGAGCAGCCTCGACCCCGGCGACCCGTTCGGCTTCCCCTACTTCCAGTCGTTCCCGGTCAAGCTCTTCGCCAGCATCGAGCCGGTCTACGGCGTGACCGTGACCGGCGCCGGCTCGCAGGCAGTCGACGTCTCCGGCGGCGCAGCCTTTGCGGTGTGGGATGTCACAGTCCGCAACCTCGGCAACACCGACGACGAGTTCAACCTCGGCTGGAACAGCAACCTGCCCGCAGGCTGGATCGCGACCGGGCAGCCGGCCTCCACCGGCCCGCTCGCTTGGCGCCTCGCGGGTGGCAGCTTCGGCTTCGAGCTGAATGTGAGCATCCCCGCCGGCGACGGCGCGGGCGACAACGGCACGCTGACGCTGACTGCCACTTCGGTCAACGACCCCTCCCGGAGCAACTCGCAGACCTTCACCGCCACGGTGACGCAGCACTACGGCCTCTCGCTCAGCGTTGACGAATCGACCAAGATTGGCAGCCCCGGCAGCAACGTCACCTTCCTCTTCACCGTCGGGAATCTCGGTAACGGGCTCGACAGCTACGCTATCGCGGTTGACGGCCCCGGCCTCTGGGCCCCCGCAGCGGACGTCGACACCCTTGACGTCGCCACGCTGGGTAACGGCAACTTCGCGCTGACCGTGATGGTACCAGCGAGCAAAGAGGCGCACGCCACCAGCGGCAACATCACTGTCACCGTAACCTCCGAAGACGGCGAGACCAACGCCACCGAGACCGTCACGGCCTCCGTGCGGCAGATACACGACCTCGCCTTCAGCTACGCCCTCAACGCCACCGGCACCGAGGTCAACTCGGTCGAAGTCGCGCAGTCGACAACCATCCAGCTGCAGGTAATCCTCTCCAACAACGGCAACGGCTACGACACCGCCAGCCTGGCGCTGGTCGATGCGCCCGACTGGGCGACGCTCGAGCACACCTCCGTGCCAGTCACATCTGGGGGGCAGGTGACCATCGCGGTCAACCTTGCGCCTGACGTGACCTCGCTCTCCGGCCGCACCTACACCTTCCAGGTGCAGGCGACCGCCAGCGACGGCGTCGAGACCGCCACCAGCGGCGACCTCTCGGTCAAGATAGCTGAGCAGGAGACCAAGGGCGAAGAGCCCGAGGAGACCGACACCGGCACCGAGAAAGAAGGCGGAATCCCCGGCTTCGGGTTACTGGCGGCGCTTTCCGCGCTGGGATTAGCTCTGCGCCGGCGCGACTAAAGCGCCCTGCTGCTACCGGCACGTGCGAACAGGACACGCCGTAGTACTACCACCGCAGGCAGCGCGGCCCGCGCTGCTAGTCGCGCTGCTGCTCGTTGCAGTCCTGCCTGTTGCTAGCGCAGGCGAAGACGACGACCCCACTCCCGAGCATGGATGGTTGTGGGCATATGACACGATGCAGAACGGCAGTGGTGGGCTGTCGGCGAATGAGAGCAGGGCAACCGGTGGCGGAGGAAACTGGGACGGAGGTTCTACTAATCTGGAATACGAGAGCGAACCACTCTCCGGCGACGCCCGACTGGAAGAAGACATCGCACACGTCCGCCTGCATCTGGAACGTGAATGCCTGGTTTCTTCCTGTAACAGTGTCGAAGTTCGCCTTTTCGTTAATAGCACCCTGATTTCCGAAGCACAACTGACGGCTGGCGGAAATGGTATCTATGAAGCTGATGTGGCAATTACTCTGGATGAAGGAATCATCCGATACAACACCACAGTCCGGCTCGAATTCTCCTGGTCACGGACTGTTGATACAACCAGTGAAACACTCTACGACGGGGCGAACGAAACTGGCGTAACCTTCTATGTTGCGGATTACCTGCCCTTTGCACCGACTCCGCCCCCGACCGAACCCCCCGATGAGCCGAACATAATCTCCGCCGACCTGCTCTCGGCGCTCTACCTGCTGACGCTGCCGCTGATGGGCGGCATCGGCTGGTGGCTGCGCGGCCGCTACCGCACGCTGGCGGCCGTCGCGGGGCCGTCGCGGCCGGGCGACCTGCCGCGGCTGCTGCTGGCGGGGGCGCTGCTGGTGATGGGTGTCAACACCGCCTTGGTGATGTATTCGTTCCACTCGCGGCAACTCGGCGCGCGCGAGGACCTCGTGCTGCTGCACACCGGCCTGCTGGCGCTGACCGTCGGCGGCTGCGGGTCGCTGTGGGGCGCCGCGGCCGACCGCTGGGGGCAGCGGCGCCGGATGATGCTGGGGGCGCTGGGCGGTGCTGCGGCGCTGGCGCTGCTCTTCCCGTGGCTCTCGCTGGAAGCGTTCATGGCGGCGTCGATGCTGCAAGTAGCGCTGCTCTCGTCGGCGCGGCTGGCGTTCGCCGCCGTGACCGAGTGGTATCCCGACCGCAAGGGCGAGGCCATTGGGCTGCTCTACGCCGTCGCGAGTCTGGTCTCGGCGCTGGTCGCGCTCGCTGCCGGGCAGGTCTACGACCGGCTGCTCGACGCGCGCGGCGCGTCCGACGCGATGCTGGGGCTGGCGGCGCTGATGGTGCCGCTGCTGGTGCTAGCGGCGTGGCTGGTGCTGCTCCTGCGCGGCGACGAGTTCGCGCGGCCGGTATGGGCGGTGCGGGGCGCAGCGCCCGTCACGGCGGGCGCTGCTCCGTCAGGAATCACTGCGCGGCTGGCGGGGCTGCGCGCCCTCTTCGCCTTCGAGAGCCGCTGGCCGCCGCTCATCCTGCTGGGGGTGCTGCTGGTGGCGATGCCGCGTGGCGCGGTGGTGCTGACGTCGCTGCGCTACTTCGAGGTGCGCGGCGCCGATGTCGATTTCTCGGCGCTGCTCGAGGCGTGGGCGGTGCTGATGGTGCTGATACTCTACGCGGTCATCGGCAAGGTGTGCGACCGCATGGGCGCCGAGCGGGTGCTGCTCTGGTCGGCGCTCGCCTACGGCGGCTTGTGGTCGCTCTTCGCGCTGGGGCTGCCGCTGACGGTCGCGATTATCATCTTCGTGATTCCAGTCTACCCGATGCTTCTCGTCTCAGACGACGCACTGATGGCGCGTTTCACCACCGCGCGCGAGCGCAACCGTGGCCTCGGGATGGCAGGCGCGACAGCGCTGGTTGGGCAGGCGCTCGGCATCGCGCTCGGATACGTTCTGATGGGCTATTTCCTCGATAGCGGCATGGCTAACCTCGACGCCTACCACTGGACCTACCGCGCTAACATCCTGCTCTGGCTGGCCGCCATCGGCTGCACCTGGTGGCTCTCGCAGAAGCTGCGTGGCGAGCCGGGTCCAAGCTGAAGCCTTCATAACCAGCAGCAGCCTCACCCGACGATGGAGCTGGCGGCAGCGCTAACGCAGTGGCTCGCCGAAGATGTCGGTGCGGGCGACGCCACGTCGCTGGCAGTCGTCGACGAGCGCGACTGCACGGCGGCCATCCGCGGCGGACCCGGCACGCTCTCCGGCGGGCGCGCTGCGGAGCTGCTCTTCGCGCAGGGTGGCGTGCGCTGCGAACTGGCGTTCGGCGACGGCGACGCGCTCCCGGCTGGCGCCGGGGTGGCGCGGCTGGCGGGGGCGGCGCGCGAAATCCTGGCGCGCGAGCGACTGGCGCTGAACCTGCTGGCGCACCTCTCGGGCATCGCAACGCTCACAGCCGCGGTCGTCGCGCGGGCGCGCGCCGCGAATCCCGCCGTGGAAGTGCTGGCGACGCGCAAGACCATCCCCGGGCTGCGCGAGCTCGAGAAACAGGCGGTCGTCGACGGCGGCGGCGGGACGCATCGGATGCGGCTCGACGATGCTCTGCTGGTCAAGGACAACCACCTGCGGCTCTGCGCCAGCATTACGGAGGCGGTGCGTCGCGCACGCGCGGCGTCGCCGGGGCTGGAACTGGTCGTTGAGGTCGACACGCTGGAGCAGGCGCTAGAGGTGGCGAAAGCGGACGCCGACCGGGTGCTGCTCGACAACTTTTCCTTCGGGGAGGCGGCCGCAGCTGCGGTGCAGCTGCGGCCGCTCGGGGTCGCGATTGAGCTCTCGGGCGGCCTCAATTTGCAGAACGTCGCCGAGTATGCCCCGCACGGTGACTACCTCTCGCTGGGGATGTTGACGCTAGGCGCCTCGCCGGTCGACTTTGGGTTGCATGTCGATTGAACTGCGCGTGCTCGAGCTGGGTCAGGACGACCCGCGTAAATGCACCGCGCGGCGGCTGGCACGGATGGAGCTGGCGCGCAGCTACCCGGCGCCGGCGCGGCTGCCGCCGATGGGTATTGTGCTGGACCCGTTCGCCGACCGCGAGCTGTCGCTGGCCGACCGCGAGCTGGGGCAGGTTGGCGGCCTCGTCGGGGTGGACTGCTCCTGGAACCGCGCGACGGAGACCTTCGCGCGGCTGCGGCTGCACGGCCTCGAGCCGCGTAGCCTGCCGGGGCTGGTGCCGGTTAACCCCGTCAACGCGGGCAAGCCGGGGAAGCTGACGACAGCGGAGGCGCTGGCGGGCGCGCTGGCCATCCTCGGCGAAGGCGCGCAGGCGCAGCGGCTGATGGGCGCGTTCAAGTGGGGGCCCGCCTTCATGGCGCTCAATTTTCCCGAAGAAGCCCTTTAAACTTCGCGCCGCTGGAGCGGGACGTGGTGAAACACCTCGAGCCTCTGCCTGACAAGACGCGCACGTTCACCGGCGAGACCCACCGGATCTTCATCGACGGGCGTGGTTTCGACTTCCAGGTGCTGGTGGTGCAGCCCGACGGGACGATGAAACTCGACCTGCAGAACCCCGACCCCGAGCTGACGCGGCTGCTGGGCGAAGGCGAGCCGCGCATCATCTACGTCGTCAGTCGCAAGGGCGAGCGGGACCTGGTGCTGCAGGGGTGCCAGATGGTTTCGCGCTCGATTTCCTGCCACCTCAAGTACCGCCGCTGATTTTATCAGGGGGCACAAGTCGGCCGACCGTGGCGATTGCCGACGTAGCAGTCATTGGCGGCGGGCCGGCCGGCTCCTCGGCGGCACGCGAGGCGGCCGAGCGCGGCCTCGATACGCTGCTCTTCGACCACGCCCATCCGCGGCGCAAGGCGTGCGGCGGCGGGCTGCCGGTCAAGGGTATCGAGTGGATGGATGCCCCCGACGAGGCTATCGAGTGCCACATGAGCTCCATCAGCTTCACCCACGGCAGCACCAAGCTGAAAGTGCCGGTGGCGAAAGGCAAGATGGTGCGGCGCGACGCGTGGGACCACTACCTGTTCAAGCGTGCCGCCGAGGCGGGCGCGACCCACGTCAACGAGCGCGTGAAGCAGCTCGAGCGCGGCGGTGACGCGTGGCTCATTAACGGCGAGTACCGCGCGCGCTACCTGATTGGCGCCGACGGGGTCAATGGCTTCACGCGGCGCCACTTCATGGGGCCGATACCGCGTGAGCAGCTCTTCGCCGCCTCCGGCTACTACCTCGGGCTGAAGCCGGTCGAGAACGAGGTCGAGTTCATCCTCGGCGCGATTCCGGGCGAAGGCTATCTCTGGATTTTCCCGAAGGCGGACCACTACAATATCGGCTACTGCTACAACGCCGGGACGCCTGGCATGAAGGAGGCGCTCGAGAAGCTGCTGCACGACCGCTGGCCGGGCGAGTTCACCGCCCCCGGCAAGTACCGGCTTGCGAGCGGCGAAGAGGTCGAGTGCACCCGCTTCGGCTCGGCGATTCCCTCCTACAACGACCCGATGCTGTTTGACGAGCCGGTCTCGGGCGACGGCTGGGTGCTGGTCGGCGACGCGGCTGGTCACGTCAACCCGATTCACGGTGAAGGGCTGAACCACGCCGCGCTCGGCGGACGGCTGGCGGCGCGCGCGGTCGCCGAAGGCGACCCGACCCGCTTCGAGGAATACTGGCGCGAGCACTACGCGCAGGAGATGTACCGCGCCGCGTCGAGCAAGCACCGCATCTATCGCCCCTTCTTCATGCGACTCGGCTTCGCGCTGGGTGGGACGCCGGCGGTTTTCGGGCTGCTCGCAACGATGACGCGCGGCGAGTACGAGGGGCGGGCGATGCGCGATTTCTGGCTGCGGTTGCCGCTGGCGCTGGTACAGGCGCTATTCGGCATGCGTCACCGTAACGCGCGGGCGCCACCTTAGATTAGTTTTATAAAAGCGGCTGGCTCGGCCGGTCCCCTGATATGAAGCTCCCCCGTCGAATAAGCACTTTCTGCCCCGCGTGCAAGACGCACAACCAGCACGAAGTGGAGCAGGTCAAGAAGAAGCGCGCTTCCGAGCGTACACGCGGACAGCGGCTTTTCCGCCGCGTCACCGCCGGCTACGGTGGTTTCCCGCGTCCCAAGCCCGAAGGGCGGGAGAAGCCGACCAAGCGCATCTACCTGCGCTACCGCTGTTCCAGCTGCAGCAAGGCGTGGCACAGGCCAAATATACGCGCGAAGAAATTCGAGCTGACGGAGTAAACATGGTTAACAGTAAATTCCTGAAAGTGACCTGCCCCAGTTGCGAGAACGAGTCGGTGCTCTTCAGCAACTCCGCCACGACTGTAAACTGCGAACTCTGCGGTTCCAACCTCGCCACGCCTGCCGGCGGCCGCGCGAAGGTCGTTGCGAAGGTGGTGGAGGAGCTGGAGTGAGTCCAGCGGAGCTTCCAGAAGAAGGTGATTTCGTAATCGGCCGGGTTTCCGAGGTAAGGAACCATGGTGCCGACGTTGACCTGCTTGAATACCCGGGCCAGAAGGGTTTCGTCCACATCTCGGAAGTCGCTTCGGGCTGGGTCAAGTATATCCGCGACTTCATCCGCGAAGGGCAGATGGTGGTTGCTAAGGTAACCCGCGTCAAGCGCAAGCGCCACATCGTCGACATGTCGGTGCGGCAGGTGTCGGGCCACCGTAAGCAGGCGCGCATCCGCGAGTGGAAGAACGAGCAGCGCGCGACCAAACTGATTGAGCTTGTAGCGGACGAGGCGAAACTCGAGCCCCCAGCGCTGCTGGAGGAAGTTTCAGCATCCTTTCGCGAGAATTACGGGACGCTCTACGGCGCTTTCGAGGCGGCCGTGGTCGACACGGCCGACTTCACCAGCAGCTACAAGGGCAAGTGGGTCAAGCCATTCCTGGCGGCTGCGGAGGCGAACATCACACCCCCCTTCGTCACCATCGAGGGGCGGCTGACGCTCTCCAGCTGGGCGCCTGACGGGGTCGAGCACCTTCGGAAGGCATTAACCGCACCCGCGGCGCAGGAAGAGGAGACGACGCTCGAAATCAGCAGCGACGGTGCGCCTGACTACCGCATCCGCGTCCGCGCGCCCGACTTCAAGCAGGCGGAGCGCGAGCTGAAGGCGGCCACCGATGCGGTGCTCAAGGGTTTCAAGCCGAGCGGCGGCGAAGCCAGCTTCGAGAGGCTCTGATGCGCACGCTGATGTTCCGCTGCCGCGAATGTGCGCTTTACACGCTCGGGAAGGAGTGCCCGGAGTGCGGTGCGGCGACCGCGAGTCCGCTGCCGCCGCGCTACTCGCCCGAGGACCGCTACGGCAAGTACCGCAGGATGCTGGCGCAGAAATGAGCTTCACCGAAATCGTTGTCACCGAAGAGGTGCAGCTCGAGAACGCCATCCTGCTGGAAGGGCTCCCCGGAGTGGGCAACGTCGGCAAGCTGGCGGCGGCGCACCTGATTGCCGAGCTGGGCGCGACCAAGTGCACCGAGATTTACTCGTCGCACTTCCCGCCGCAGGTGCTCATCGAGGAGAGCGGCGAGGTGCGGCTGGTCAACAACGAACTATTCTACTGGCGCGGCAAGGATGGCGCGCGCGACCTGCTGTTCCTGGTCGGCGAGTACCAGGGCATGGAGGCGTCGGGGCAGTATGAACTAACGCTGAAGATGCTCGATCTGGCGAAGGAGATGGGCGTCACGACCATTTACACCCTCGGCGGCTACGGGCAGGGCAAGCTGGTCCCCGAGCCACGCATCCTCGGCGCCGCGACCGGCCCCGAGATGGTCAAGCGGCTCCGCAAGGCGGGCGTCGAGTTCATCGAGGGCGAGCCGGGCGCCGGCATCGTCGGCGCCTCCGGACTGCTGCTCGGCCTCGGCAAGCTGCGCGGCATCGAGGGCGGCTGCCTGATGGGCGAGACTAGCGGCTACATGGTCGACCCGAAATCGGCGCAAGTGCTGCTCGTCACGCTGCAAAAGTTGCTCAACGTCAAGATTGACCTGACCGAACTGGAAAAGCGGGCCGAGCAGGTCGATGAAATCACGACCCAGCTGCGCGAGATGGAGTCCGAGTCTCCCGACGAGAAGCAGGACTTCAACTATATCGGCTGAGCGCTCTTAACCCGCGCTGCGATGCCGCGTCGTGGAGTTCCCCGAGTTCGAGCTGCTGCAGTTCCTGCGCGCGCATGTGAAGCCGGGGGCGCACAACCTGGCGGAGTCCAACTAGTTCGGGACGCCAGTGGAGGTTTCGCACTCGCGCGACTACAACGAGAAGAGCGGATTGCCCGAGCTGCGCAAAGCGCTGGCGCAGCGGCTCGCCGCGGCCGGGGTCGTGGCCTGCCCCGGGGATTTTTCGGCCTGCCGGGGCACTTGCGGCTGGGGTAGGGGATTCCGCGGCCGAAGCTCGCGGCGGCGCTCGCTGCGCTCGGAGCGGCGCTAGCCTGACGCACGGTACTCGGCGTTGAAGAGCAGCAGCCCGTCCGAGGCGTCCACAGCGGCACCGTGGCGCGTGCTGCCGTCGGCCTGCTCGATGTAGTAGCCGTAGCCGCCGTTGGCGTCGACGCTGCTGCCGTAGTCGTCGAGGTCAAAATCGCCGCTGGCGAGGTCCCCGAGCATCTTCAGCATGGTCATCGAGTCGATATTCAGGAACGCCAGCGGGTTGAACAGGTTCTCGCGCGAGGCGAGGTTCTGCCCCATGCTCAGGTTGACCTGCGCGTGGTCGATGACCCCGGCGCTGCCGGCCCAGCCGGCGATAATCGTGCGCGACATCAGCAGCTCCTCGGCCGATGATACTGTCAGCGGCTGCGCCATCTCGGCCGGGTCGACCAGCGGGTTGTCCAGCTCGACCTCGCGGCCGCTGGCGTTGGTGCGGTTGACCAGCAGCTCCCAGCCAGTCACCTCGCGCTTGTTCTCGCTGTAGTGCGCCAGCGTCAGGTTCCACTCGTCGCGCACCCCGTCGTAGCGCGCGTGGGTCACGAACGCCTGCGAGTAGTCGGTGAGGTAATCGTCGAGGTCCGACGGCGGCAGCTCCTGCCGCGCGTCGTTGATGGCGTCCTGTAGCGCGAAGCCGGAGTCGAGGCTGCTGGTGGAGTTCCCGAAGGCGGGCGCGTGGTAGTCCCACGGCTCGAGCTCGGCGTCAATGTGCTGGCCGCTCGTCGTGGAGCCGTCCGCCTCAGGCACGTCGCTGTAGCCGGTAGCGAGATTGTTGATGGTGCCGCTGTAGCGGCCCGAGAACGAATAGAGCTCGCCCGCCGGGCTGGCGGCCTCGGAGGTTACGGTGATATCAAACTTGAGCGGATAGGCGCTGCGATCGGAGACCCACAGGTCGTAGCGTAGCGTGTGGCCGTAGTGGTAGTTGAATAGCAGGTCGGCCGAGCTGCTGCTGCTGACGCGCAGTTTGATGGTGGCGGAGCCGTCAACCTTGCCCCCATCGAGCGCATCCCAGCTGAAGGCCAGCCCGTTGCTCACGAAGCTGCCGCTGTCGCCTTCGCGCAGCTGTTTCCCAACGTAGAGCTGCGCGTGCGGCATCATTCCCTTTTCGTCAGCGCGCGGAACCCAGCTGGTCAGCTTCTCCAGCGACCATTTCTCGCCGGTCAGCGTCTCTTCGTAATATGCGTAATTTTCAACCCGTTCCTTGATGATTTCGAGGCTGTCCTCGCGCACGAACTGCTCGTGGGTGGTATTGACCCGCCCGTGCTCGATGTCGGTGGGCGGCGCACCCTCCTCGGCAACGCGGCCACTGACCGGGTCCCAGTCCTGCTCGATGTAGCGCCTGAAAACGGGATGCTTCTGCCCATAGCCATCCTCGACCAGTGATAACAGCTCTTCAGTCCCCGCCTCGAGCGTCCCGCCCCAGTCAACGTGGATTTCGTTAACTTCGATGTCTTCGCCCAGGAACGGCAGCGGGATGCCGACCGGGCTCTCGAGGTTAACCTGCCCCGTCACCGCGTAAGTCGCAGAATCGCCGTACCGCTCACGG
>CAUZDT010000038.1:0-11164 GCA_963578705.1 Candidatus Thalassarchaeaceae archaeon | reverse complement strand
ACTCTGCGCCCGGTCATTACTCGGTCACGCTGGTCGTCACCGACGCCGAGAACCTCACGGCGACCGCGACGACCTGGGCCGAAGTGCGGCTGCGCAACTACAGCGTCGGCTTCAGCGAGACCACCCGTACAGTGACCGTTCCGGGCTACACGGCGGAAGAGGACATGACCGAATGGCTCGAAACGCTGCCCTACAACATCACCAGCGTCACCCTCCGCCTCGAGTGGAGCGAAGATGAAGCGGCGGATGCACTGGGGCTCTTCCCCGATGATTTCGAGCTGCGGGGCAACAGCGCCTGGGGCGCCCGCGAGACGGCGCGCTCGACCAGCGGCGACCTCTCGGTCAACTTCACGGTCCTCGACTCAATCCCGGCCGCGCGCGAGATGGAGGGCGAATCCGGCGCCGACATCTACGCGCAGCTGCTGGCGGGCAGCGATTTCAGCGCCAAGGGGCGCGGTGACTGGACGCTGGCGGTAACCTGCCACAACGCCCCCTCGATTGGTGTGGTGTTCGACCTCGACGAAGGCAACGACTGGGTGCTGACGCTCCAGTACAGCTACTACTTCGCGACCGTCATTGAACTGGACTGAAACTACTCGCTATCCCCTTCCAGCTTCAGCAGCTCGGCAAAATACTCGAGTGTCTCCAGCGCCGGCCCGTACTGCGTGTCGCTGCGGTTGGCGCTGCGCAGCGGCTCGTACGCCTGTCGCACCGCCCCCTCAATATCGTCCGGGTTGGACTTGCGCGCGAGGTAGTAGCGGCAGACTGCCAGGTTGTGCCAGCCGCGCGGCTCGTCCGGCGCAATCTGCGTCGCCCGCTCGTAATGCACGGCTGCGCGCGCGAAGCGGCCCCCCCGCCAGGCGACATTCCCGAGCCGCAGGTAGTTGCGCACGTCCTCCTTCACCATCTCGGCGGCGAATTCGCGGAATTCGCCGCCTTCGCCCGCCGTACCGGTTACGGGTGGCGTGGCGGTGCCGGGCTCGTAGTCGCCTAGCCCGCTGGTGTCGGGCTCGATGTCGCCGAACATACCGAAGCCGAACAGGTTATCCACCTCGGGCGCCGCAGCCGGTGTCGGTGCTGGCGCCTGCGGCGCGACCGAGTCGCTCGCGTCCATCTGGTAGGCGACCACGTCGGTGCCGGTGCCGGCAACCGCCAGTGCGAGGCTCGCGCTGCAGCCCACCGAGGTCAGCTCGCCGCCCGGCCGCCGGACTGCCAGCGCGTCGCCCGCCGGCGAGAGCCGGTAGATGCAGCCGTCGTGCGAGGCGGCCAGCACCCCGCCGTCGGCGGTCGGGCAGACCGCGCGCACGTAGCCGTCAGTCAGGTATTCCCAGCGCACCTCGCCGCTGCCGTCGAGGCAGTGCACCTTGCGGTCCCAGCCGCCGAGGAAGACGCGCCCGCCATCCTCGCTGATGGCAGCGTCCCAGAGCGAGTCGCCGCGCTTTTTCTGCCACAACAGCGCCCCCTCGCCATCGAGGCAGAAGAGCTGCTCGTCCCCGCAGGCGATAATCCGCGACCCGGCGCGCGAGACGCTGACGCCGACTATCGCGCGCGCGGTCTCGTACTCCCAGACCAGGATGCCGCTATCAGTGTAGAACGCGACCGAGTCGCCGGTGCCGGTGGCGAGGAAGCTGCTGCCGGGGTCCATCGCCAGTGACCAGACCGACTTGCCGAGCGTCTGCTCCCACTCGAGCACCCCCGCGCGGCTGAACATCCGCAGCTGGCAATCCTTGCTGCCGCAGACAATCTGCTGCCCGTCGCGCGAGACCGCAACGCCGTGGATACCTTCGCCCAGCTTGCGCTGCCACAGCAGCGCTCCCTCCCCGTCGGAGACGGTGAGGTTTCCGTTGCGGTCCCCTGCAACGATGGTCGAGCCATCGGCGGCGACTGCCAGGCTGAGCGCCGGGCCGGGCAGGACCAGCCGGAATCGGGTCGCTTCGGACATGGGCGGCGGCGCAGGCCCTGAGCTATTTATCCGCTTGCCCCGCAACCTGTTTTCCGCACGTTTGGAGAGGCGCTTTAGCGAACAAGTAAATTTAAATAAAGTCCTTGGGTGTGAACCGTCTACAAGAGTGGTCAGTCCACCCATTATGGGGGGGCTTTCCATCTCCCGCAAAAAAAGGTGTAAACATGCTGACGCGTCGCCCCGAGAAGCTCCTGGCTGGAATACTGATGGTCACAGTGGTGGCCGTAATCATGGCAGGTTATGTTGAAGGCCACAATCTCGGTGATGTTCAGCCCGGTTATTCCGGTGCTGGCGGTGACGATGGTGATTGTGCATCCTGCCACACTGATGACACGTCTAATTCTGGTGGCTCTCAGTCAGTAGTATTTGATGTGGCCGAATATATCCCCGGTGAAGCGGTGGAGGTCAATGTCACGGTAGTCGGCGACGGACACGAGTTTTTCGGCTTCGCAATGGTAGTGGTTGACGAGGAAGACGATTCAGTTGGCAATTTTGAGATTGCTCTGGGTAATACCGGGGTGATAGCAAACGACACCAATGATTATGGCTACGATTACGTGCTCTCAACTAGCGATTCACACGAGAGCCAAGGAAGCCAGACCTGGACATTCGACTGGAACGCGACTGGTTTTCATGGTGACGTAACGTTCTATATCAGCAGCATGAGCTGTGACGATGAGGCGGGCGGTTGCAACACCGATGGCGGCTACATTGATGTCTGGACTAAGACTTGGGAACTGACACAGCACAACCGCGCCCCGACCCTGACAGATGGCCAGACATCTCCAGGGGTGTCAAGCTGGCCTATTTCGTTCTCTGAGGCAGTCAGTTACAGCGTCAACTACACAGACCTCGACAACGACCCGCCCTCTGCGACGTACGTCTTTATTGACGGCGCCGGCCACGCGATGACATCATCGAGTAGCAACGATGGTGACTACACCAACGGAGAGATTTACGAATATGCCACCACCGGAAGTGCTCTAGGGGTTGGGATGCATACCTACTACTTCACCAGTTCTGACGGGAAGGATGGCGTAACCACCAATACCTCCAACGGCCCGCGGGTCAACGACGAGCCGGTCCTGAGCGCGATCGCGGCGACACCCTCGACGGTTCAGCTACCGGTTGACCCAGCTACGATAACAGTAACCTACACCGACGCCAACGACCAGGCGCCCGGCTCGATTACGCTCTGCGTCGGCGACGACAACCTGAGCGATGGCTGTGGCGGCACCGAGGTCGCGATGAGCGCCTCGGCGGGTGGCGACGGTGACTACACCAACGGCGAGCAGTACGAGTACACGCAGGTCTTCCCGGGTGGCAAGACGGTCTTTGCCGCCAACGCCAGCGACGGCATGGACGACTCCAACGCGGTTGCCGGCTCGGTCAGGGTCCGCACCGACATCCCCTGGCTGACCGATACGGCAGTCTCCCCGTCCAGCGGCGGCGAGGACGCTAACTTCAGTTTCTCGGTCCGCTACCACGAGTACAACGGCACCAACGCCTCGACCATTACCGTGACAGTCGGCAGCAATTCATTCTCGCTTTCGCGGACAAACGACTTGGAGAGCCCGGCTGACGCCGCTGGCGCCGAGTACGCCTACACAGGCACCATGGTGTGGGGCTCCCACTCCGT
Organism: Candidatus Thalassarchaeaceae archaeon; assembly: GCA_963578705.1. Taxonomy (GTDB): domain Archaea; phylum Thermoplasmatota; class Poseidoniia; order MGIII; family CG-Epi1; genus UBA8886. The sequence goes on along the minus strand of CAUZDT010000038.1, from coordinate 7,562 downwards.
AGCGTTCGACGCCAGCAACGGCATCAACGACGCCGCGCAGCTCTCGGGCAGTTCGATTGCGGTCAACGACGCTCCGGCCTTCACCGCTAATGGCACCGCGATGCGCGATAACGACACCTACACTTTCACCGCCAGCGTGACCGACGCCAACGAGGACGACGGCGACTCGCTGACAGTCTGGGCCGACCTCCAGCACTACGGCACCCTGGCGCTGGCCAGTAACGGCGATGGCACCTACTCGACCTCGCTTGATCTGGCCGACCTCATTGACCGTGGTGGAACCCGCACGGCGACTTTCGGCGCCGAGGACAGCATCGGGGTGGCCGCGACCGGTGACGCCGGCACTGACACATTCTTCGTCGACTATGTGGGTGGTGCTGATATGGATGAGCCGGTTGACGCCTCAGGCGTGCCGGGCGACCGCACGATTACCTTCACGATTACCAACAGCGGCAACGCCAATGACATCTATAATGTCAGCGCCAGCAGCTTTGCGGGCTGGCCCCTGAGCTACCCGGCTACTGTCTCCGTGGCATACGGGACCTCCGCTACCTTTGACCTCACAGTCACCGTTCCGATTGTTGCGATGGGCGTTATGGACGAGTTCGATGTCGACATCGTGTCACAGAATGACGGCACCGCAACCGATGCGCACACCATGACCTACACCGTTGCACAAGCGTACGGAGTGGCGGTCACTGCGGTAACCGGCGCTCAGGAAGGTGCACCGGGCAGTTCCACGAGCCATAGTTTCCAGGTGCAGAACACCGGCAACGGTGGCGATACCTTTGCAATTTCAACCAGTGGTAGCTGGTCCTCGTCCGCCTCCAGCGCCTCACTAATACTGAGTATGGGTGAAGTGGCGCTAGTCACCGTTACCCATGACGTGCCGGCAGGCGCTGCGCATGGAGACAGCGACACTGTCACTCTCACCGCAACCGGTGGCGCTTCCGGCAGTGACTCGGCAGACAGCAGTGCTGGGTTGGTAACTGGCTCGAGCATAAGCTTGGGCAGCGCACCGGCGACTATCTATCCCGGCGACTCGTTCACTGTTGTGGGCACAATCACCAATACCGGTAACGGCGTCGCGTCCTATACGTTCGGCATTACTGGCAGCAGCGAGGCCAACGGCTGGACCTCGCTTAGCACTACCTCGACCGGCATCCTTGCCGTAGGCGCCGACTTCGACTTCAACTTGTTTGTGGCGGTGCCGGAGAGCCAGCCCGCCACCGGCAGTTCCACACTCACAGTACTAACTTCGGGCGGCGGCAGCGCCAGCGTGACCCTCAGTATCGCCAGTGACGCGCGCAGCGCGGGCGTGGGCGCGGCCGACAACAGCTTCCTGCTCAACCCCGGCACTTCGGCGACCACGGTGATTACGGTGACCAATACCGGTAACGTCGCGACCGACTACACCATCGTCGTCACCGCCGGCTACGACAACCTGCGCTTCTCGATGACCAGCTTCCACATCGCCAAGGGCGGCTTCCAGACGGTCGAGTTGACGGTCATTGTCCCGGCTGGCGCGACCGCGGCGAGCTCTGCCGGATTCACGGTTCACCCTTTGATTGACGGCACTGACGCTTCGCAGGTCATCTCGATTACGCCCAACCTGCCGCAGGACATCTCCGGCTGGTCGCTCAGCACGGCTGGCGCCATGGCCGGTTCCCTGCACACCTTTGCACTCTCTGGCTCTGCAGGGGGCCTGACAATTGACTGGGATTTCGGCGACGGCAGCAGCATGGCTGACGGCGGCGCCTCGCAAGGCCACACCTACGACATGGCGGGCGACTACACCATCTCGCTGGTCGCCACCGACGGCCTTGGACAGGTAACAAGTTTCAGCGCGGCGGTAACCGCCGGTAATAGCGCACCATCGGTCCCGGCACCATCGGTGAGCGAGGATGAGGGCGTCACGGTTGACGGCAATAGTGTCAGCATGGTTGAGGAGAATACGGTCGAATTTATCCTGGCGGTCCCGACCGATGGCGACGGCAGCATTGTGATGCTGGTGGTCGACTTCGGTGACGGCTCGCAGATTTCCTTCAGCGGTAGTGGCCTGGCTGGTCAGAGCACGCTGAATCTGAAGCACGCCTACGCGGTGCCCGGCACCTACCAGGTCCAGGTCACCGCGGTCGACAACTCTGGCGCGGTGACTACCACCGTCGGCCAGGAAGTAACGGTGGCGGAAGCCGAGAGCGTGATGGTAGCAGATAACTGGAACCGCGGTTTCCTCGTCCTAGTAGGCGGGCTGGTTCTGGGCCTGTTAATGGCCGCCGCAGCGTATAACGTCCGCACGAGCGGATTCACTGGTGAAAGCATGAACAAGCAAGAAAGAGCCCGTCTGGCAGAAGTCGAGCAGCGCCTTGAGACCTCCAAGGGTCGTGAGGAGCTACTCGAGGTAGCAGCTTACGACGCATCCCGCGTCGCGACCAAGCTGGAGGCCCACCTTTCGGCCTTCAACGAAATACTGGTCAAGGCCCAGCAGATTGCCGCCACAGAGCGGCTAGCCGAACTGGAGGCTGCCGAGGTAGCTGAAACCGCGGCTGCGGAACAGCTCAAGCTGGATTTGGCTGAGCCCGACATGGAGCTGCTCGCCAAGCGGTTCCACGGCACCCTGACCCGGCTGGTCGAAACCCGCACCGATTTGGGGCAGATTGAGGAACAGCTGGCATATGTCCTGCAGATGGAGCGCGACGAGCAGTTCTCCAAGCTGACCGAGATTACCGAGGCGTACGAGTCGACCCAGCGCAAGATTGAGGCGATTGAGTCGGTCCGCACCGCGCGCGAAGAGGCGCGGGAGGAGAGCAACCTGATGGACCTCCTGAGCGGCGGCGGTACCGTAGCTTCCGCCGACGAGGACTTCAGCTTCACTGACGACTACGACGACGAAGTGAGCGATGATGAAGAGGAATACGAGGTCGAAATATACGAGGACGAGGATGGCTCGTTCTACTACATCGACCCCGACTCGGGCGAAGAAGTTCCCTGCGACGAAGGCGGCAACCCGCTCTGAACCTGGAGTGGTGGTGGCCGCTGCAGGCGCGCCTTGAACGTGAGTTCGGCCACGACCCGCGACGCGAAGCGGTAGCCCTGCGGCTGCTGCAACGACTCGGCCGCCCGTCAGGCGACCTGCCGCGATTCCAGGGCCGCAGCGTGGTCATCGTCGGCGCGGGGCTGCGCCCGAGCGAAGCGCTTCCGCGTGGCGCGATGGTCGCCGCCGACGGCGCGGTGCGTGCCTGCCGCGAGCGCGAGCGCGTGCCGGCGCTGGTGGTGAGCGATCTGGACGGCTACCGCGACGACTTGCGCTGGGCCGAGGCCCGTGGCGCGGCGCTGGTGGTCCACGGCCACGGCGATAACCTCGCCGCGCTCGGAGAATGGCTGCCGCGACTGCGTCCGGCGGCGCTGACCGCGGCGCGCCCCGCTGCGGGCGTCGCGTGCTGGGGGGGCTTTACCGATGGCGACCGCGCCGTGCTGGCGGCGCTCGCCCTAGGCGCGCGCCGCGTGCGGCTGGCGGGCTTCAGCTTCGACGCCGCGGGGCCTTATTCGGGGCACAGCCGGGGCCGGCTCAAGCGGCGTAAGCTGGCGTGGGCGCAGCGCATATTGCGCGCCGCCGCGCAGGAATACCCGGTGTTGGAATTCTAGCCAACCAGCCGGATGAACGCGTCCTCGAGCGTGGCGCTCGAGGTCGAATTGAGCAGCTCCAGCACCGTCCCGACCGAGAGTAGCCGCCCGTGGTCGATGACCGCGATACGGTCGCAGAGCGATGCGGCCATCTCGGTGATGTGGGTCGAGAGCAGCACCGTGTGGCCGCCCTGCGAGAGGTTGCGCACCCATTCCTTCAACAAGCGGGTATAGCGCGGGTCGAGCCCGGCCGCCGGTTCGTCGAGCAGTACTACCTCCGGGTCGTGGACCAGCGTCATCGCAATCGCCAGCTTCTGCCGCATCCCCTTCGAGTAGGTGCCGACTTCGGACTGTATCTGCCCCTCCAGGCCAAGCGCCTTACCGTAGTATTCGGCGCGTTGCCTCAGTAGCTTGGGCGAGAGCTTGCGCAGCGCCCCCACCAGCTCGAGCATCTCCATTCCCGTCAGCCGGTCGTAGAGCACCGGATTTTCGGGGAGGTAGCCCAGCATCGCCTTGGCTCGCAGCGGGTGGCGCGCCAGATCCACCCCTGCGATGCTCACGCTGCCGCGGGTCGGCTTGAGCAGCCCGCAGAGCATCTTGATGGTCGTCGACTTGCCGGCGCCGTTACTCCCAAGCAGGCCGAAGACTTCGCCGCGGTGGACCTCGAAGCTGACGTCGCGCACCGCGCACAACTTCCCGTAGTAGCGCGTCAGCCCCCTGACTTGAATCACTGCGACCCATTCCTGCCCGGCTAAATAGGCGCGGCCCATTCAGGGCCAATGGCCGGGGCTGCGCTCCAGGCGATTGAGGGCGGAACCTTGCTAACGCTGCGCGTAGCCCCCGGCGCCAGCCGCGATGCGCTCGGGGAATTCGGCGAGTGGCGCGGGGCGCTGGCGGTCAGGGTCAGCGCGCCCGCCAGCAGCGGGCGCGCTAATGCGGCGCTGCTGGCGCTGCTGGAGCGGGAACTGGAGCTGGAGTCCGACAGCGCTGAACTGGTGCGCGGCCACCGCTCATGCTCGAAGCAGGTGCGGTTGTCGCTCGAACGCGACGAGCTACTGGCACGGCTGGAGGCACTAGGTTGAACGACGCTGAGCGGCTTGCCGCGCTGGAGCAGTGGCTCGAAAAAATCGAGGAGTTCCCGGGGCCGGTCATCATCGAGGGCCAGCGCGACATCGCCGCGCTGGCCCGGTTCTGCGAGCTGGAACTGGTCTCGCTCAACTGCGGCAACTCGGTGCTGCAGACCGTCGAGGCGCTGGCTGCGCAACTGGGGTCGCGCGGTCGCATCGCCATCCTCACCGACTGGGACCGCACCGGCGGCCGGCTGGCGCGCAAGCTCGCCGAACTCGGCCGTGCCAGCGACCTGCAGCCCGACCTGGAACTGCGGCGCGAACTGGCGCTGATTTCGCGCGGCGATATCAGCTGCGTCGAGGAGCTGCCGGCGCTGGAGCGCAAGCTGCGCAGCCGTCAGGCTTAAACCGCAGCAGGCCTCCGCCGCGCCGGTCGCAATGGAAGCGTCGTTGTCCGGAACCGCTACACCCGCCGCGCACGGTATCGCAGCGACCAGCGTCCACGAAGTTTTGCGGCGGCACCAGCTGGTTGACGGCTACGACGTCGTGCTAGACCTGGAGCGGTCGCATGGTGTCTGGCTCTACGACGCCAGAACCGCAACGGAGTTTCTCGACTGCTTCACCTGCTTCGCCTCGTGGCCGGTGGGCTACAACCACCCGATGCTGCAGACCCCGGAATTCCTCGCGAAAGTGCGCGCGGTCGCCACTGCCAACCCCGCTAATTCCGATCTTTACACCCGGGAGATGGCCGGCTTCGTCGAAGCGTTCGCGACCCGCGCCACCCCCTCGGGCTTTCCATACCACTTCTGGGTCGCCGGCGGGGCGCTGGCGGTCGAAAACGCGCTCAAGACGGCGTTTGACTGGAAGGCGCGCAAGCTGGGGCGCACCGACTTTGGGGCCGACGTAAACGACCTCGTAATCCTGCACCTGCGCGACGCGTTCCACGGCCGCAGCGGCTACACCCTCTCGCTGACCAATACCGTGCCCGACAAAATCGGGCTCTTCCCCAAGTTCGACTGGCCGCGGGTCCACAACCCGACCATTGAGTTCGGCCCCGACGGCGAGGTCGCTAACGACATCGCCGCCGAGGAAGCACGCGCTTGCGCCGAAATCGAGGCCGCCTTCGCGCAGCACGGCGACCGCATCGCCGCCATCCTGCTCGAGCCGCTGCAGGGTGAAGGCGGCGACAACCACTTCCGCCCCGAATTCTTCCGGGCGTTGCGCGACTACGCTGACTCCCGCGAAGCGCTGCTGATTTACGACGAAGTGCAGACCGGCTTCTGGGGGTCGGGCAAGCCGTGGCTCTGGCAGCACCATGACGTCGCGCCCGACATCGTCGCCTTTGGCAAGAAGACGCAGGTTTGCGGCATCTATTGCTCGGAGCGCATCGACGAAGTCGCCGACAACGTCTTCCAGATGTCGGGCCGCATTAACTCCACTTTCGGCGGCAACCTGACGGATATGGTGCGCTGCCACCGCTTCCTCGACATCATTGAGGCCGGAGGCCTCGGCAAGAACGCCGCCGTGCGGGGCGCCGAATTGCTGGCTGGGCTGCGCACACTGGCGCGCGAGACCGGCGGCTTCAGCAACGTGCGCGGCGTCGGCAGCCTCATCGCTTTTACGCTGCCGTCGGCGGGGGAGCGCGACGCACTGATGGCCTCGCTGACAGCGCAGAAGGTGATGGCGCTCAAGTCCGGCGCCAGCTCAATCCGTTTCCGGCTGCCGCTGGTGATTGCGGCCGACGAGATAGTCGAGCTGCTTTCGCGCGTTCGCGCCGCGCTCTAGGCCAGTTTACCGACGGCCACCTCGACCGCGCTGGTGATGTCGGGCGAGCGCAGCAGCGGCACCAGCCGGTTGTGGTCGCGGTAGAGCGGCCGGTCCTCGTCAAGGTGTGAAACGTGCTTGCGGATTACCCCGCGTGCGGCAGCGGTGCCGGCTGCCGGCTCGTCGCCGCGCAGGTCTAGCGCCTGCGCGGCGGCCATCATCTCAATGGCGAGCACGCCGAAGCAGTTGTCGAGAATCTGCTGTGCCTTCTGCATTGTGGTCAGCCCCATCGAGACGAAATCCTCCTGGTCGGCGGCGGCGGGGATGGACTGGTTGACGGCGGGGTGCGACAGGATGCGCGCCTCGACAATCAGCGCGTCGGCGGTGTATTGCGCCAGCATCATCCCCGAGTGGAGCCCCGGCTTCTCGGCCAGGAAGGGCGGCAGCCCCGCCGAGAGCGCAGGGTTGGTGAGCCGGTTCAGCCGCCGCTCGCTCAATACGGCAATCATGCTCAACCCGGTCCCGACCATCTCTAGCGGCAGTGCGACCGGTGTGCCCTGGAAGTTGGCGCCTGTGAGCACCTCCTTCTCCTCGGTAAGGAATATGGGATTGTCGCCGACGCCGTTCAGCTCGGTCTCCACTTCGCCGACGGCGTGGCGCACTGCGTCGCGTAGTGCGCCCGCCACCTGCGGTGTCGAGCGCATCGAGTAGGCGTCCTGCACCTTCTCGCCGTGCGCCGCCAGGATGGGGCTATCCGCCATCAGCTTCCGCAAGTTGCCCGCCACTTCCTGCGCGCCGCGGAAGCCGCGCAGTTCGTGCAGTCGCGCGTCGTATGGCTTCTGGTTGGCGAGCAGTGCCTCGAGCGTCATCGCCGCGGCGATGTCGTGCAGCTTTAACCAGTGCTGTGTGTCGTGCAACAGCAGTGCTGCCCACGCCGTCAGCACGTTCGAGCCGTTAATCAGCGCCAGCCCGTCGCGCGCCTCGAGCTCGAGCGCCTCGAGTCCCGCTTTCGCCAAGGCAGCGGTGGCGTCCATCCGCTCGCCACGGTAGAACGCCTCGCCCTCGCCCATCAGGCAGAGCGCCACCTGCGACATCGGCGCCAGGTCG